>NZ_BJXA01000008.1 GCF_007990755.1 Nocardia ninae NBRC 108245
GGCCGGCGCACGGCCGCCGCTGGCCCGGGTGCCGCGCACCGATCGGGTGCCGCTTTCCCTTGCCCAGCAACGGATGTGGGTGCTCAACCAGTTCGATCCGGACTCGCCCGCCTACAACATCCCCCTGGCCATCCGGTTGTCCGGCGTGCTCGACGTGCCCGCGCTGCGCAATGCCGTCGCCGACGTGCTGGAGCGGCACGAGACCCTGCGCACCCGTTACCCCGCGGACCCGTCCGGGGTGGCCTACCAGGAGATCCTCTCGGTCGGCGAGGCGCTGCCCGGCGGCCTGGAGACGGTCACCACCGCGGATCCGCTCGGCCGTATCACCGAGCTGATGGCCACCGGTTTCGATGTGACGCAACAGGTTCCGGTGCGCGCGCTGCTGCTCGCGGTCGGCCAGGACGAGCACCTGCTCGCCTTGGTCGTGCACCACATCTCCGCCGACGGCGCCTCCATGGCGCCGCTGGCGCGCGATCTGGTGACCGCGTATCTCGCTCGCATCGGCGGTAATTCGCCGCGCTGGTCGCCGCTCGAGGTGCAGTACGCCGACTTCGCCAGCTGGCAGCGCACGGTCATCGGCACCGACGACGACGAGAACTCCATCGCGGCACGGCAGTTGGCCTACTGGCGCAGCCAGCTCGACGGGCTGACCGGCGAGCTGAACCTGCCGCTGGACCGCCCGCGCCCCGCCATCCCGTCGATGCGCGGCGCGTCCACCGGCTTCGCCGTGTCGCCCGACGTGCACGCGGCGCTGGTTCGGCTGGCGCGCGAACACAATTCGACGCTGTTCATGGTCGTGCACGCCGCGCTGGCGGTGCTGCTGGCCCGGCAGTCGAACAGCAGCGACATCGCCATCGGCACCCCGATCGCGGGCCGCGGCGAACGCGCGCTGGACGACTTGGTCGGCATGTTCGTCAACACGCTGACGCTGCGCACCGCCGTCGAGCCCGGCGTGACGTTCGCCGAACTGATCGACCGGGCCCGCGAGACCGACCTGGCCGCCTTCGCCAACGCGGACATCCCGTTCGAACGGGTCGCCGAGGTCGTCGCCGCCGGTCACGCCTCGGTCTACAACCCGTTGTTCGGCGTGGTGCTCTCGTTCCAGAACAACGAGCAGCCGTCGCTGGAACTGCCCGGCCTGACCGTCACCGGGCTGGACGGCGGCGAGATCGCGGCCAAGTTCGACCTGCAGGTGAACGTCGACCCGCGGCACCGCCCCGACGGTGCGCCCGACGAGCTGATCACCGCGATCACCTACGCGACAGACCTTTTCGACGAGTCGACGGTGCAGGCGCTGTGCCGCAGGCTGGAGCGGGTGCTGACCGCGGTGGTCGCCGATCCGCAGGTGCGGGTCGGCGATATCGACCTGCTCGACGCGCAAGAGCGCGAGCGGGTGCAGTCCGCCGCGGAGTCCGCGCAGGAGTCCGCACCCAAGGGCGGCACCGCCACCACCGGAACCGCGCTGACGCAGGCGCTGACCGCCGTGGTCGAGGACGACCCCGACGGTCCCGCGCTGGTCTTCGGTGAGGACGCGGTGAGCTACCAGGAACTCGATGCCCGCTCGTCCCGCCTGGCGCGCGTGCTCGCCGCCCGTGGCTGCGGCCCGGGCGACGGTGTCGCCGTGCGGTTCGACCGCGGGGTCGATGCCGTGGTGGCGACCTGGGCCGTGCTCAAGGCCGGGGCCGCGGTGGTACCGGTTGCCTCGCTCGACGCGCCGATTCCGGCGGGGCCGGTCGTGAAGACCGGGCTCACCAGTGCCACGGCACCGGTGGCGGGTGAGGTCGATTGGCTCGTGCTCGACGATCCCGCGGTGGCCGCCCAGATCGCGGCCGAATCGCCGCGGCCGGTCACCTACGCACACCGCACGCGGGTGCTGCGCGGCACCGACCCGGCCTTCGTCGGGGCGCGCACGCTCGACTATGACCAACTGGCCGGTGCGGCGGACCGGTTGCGCACGGACACCGAGCTGACCTTCGAATCGCGGACCTTCCAGTTCGGCGGTTCGGCGGAGCTGGCGTTGATCGAAGTGGTGGCCGCAGGCTCGTGCGGGGCGTCGATGGTGCTCGCCCCGGTCGATGCCGACCTGACCGAGGCGCTGGCCGACGAGTGGGTCAGCCACCTGCTGACCGACCGAGCGGGACTCGGTACCCTCGATCCGGCGGCGTTGGCGGATCTGCGGGCGGTGGCGCTCGCCGACGGCGCCGATGTCGACAGCGCATGGACGCAGGTGGCGACCGTGGTCGCCCTGTCCGATCTGCTGCGTGCGGGGTAAAACCCGTCAAGTACCGGGTGCAAGCCCCTAAAAACATGACTAGGGTCACTCGGGACCGGTTTGCCGAATCAGGGCAGCCGTTGCAAGTGTGGCGTAAACATGTTCGACAGGCAGGATGAGCAGAGTTTCATGGTTCGTGTAGTGGGGGACGTGCGGTCGGCTCGGCGACGGGGAAGCAAGACCCTGGCACTGGTGACCGCATGACGCGTCCCGCTCGTGTCCGTCCGGCCCGAACCCGGCGGCCCCGGGTCATCACGCTGCCGCAGCTGATGGCGACGGCCGTCGAAGCGAACCCCGACGGCATCGCCCTGCGCTACGCCGACGCCACCGCGACACTGGCGCAGGTGAGCTACGCCGAGCTCGACGAGCGGTCGACCCGGCTGGCACGGCTGCTCATCGATCGCGGTATCGGCCCGGAGGATCTCGTCGCGATCGGCATCCCGCGTTCGATCGAGTCCGTGCTCGCGGTCTGGGCGGTGGCCAAGTCCGGCGCCGGCTTCGTCCCGGTGGACCCGAACTACCCGGCCGACCGGGTCGAACACATGGTGAAGGACTCCGGCGCGGTCTTCGGCCTGACCACCAGGCAGGCGGCGACCCAGCTGCCCGGGCAGGTCGAATGGCTTGCCATCGATGGTGATTCGACGCTGCACTCGCTCGAACAGCACTCGACCGAGCCGATCACCAACGCCGATCGGGTGCGTCAGCTGCGCGCCGAGCATCCGGCCTGGGTGATCTACACCTCCGGTTCGACGGGCGCGCCGAAGGGCGTGGTGGCCACCCAGGCCGGGATCGCCGGCTTCTGCGAGGAGCAGCGCACCCACTACGGCGTCACCAGTACCGCACGCACCCTGCACTTCTCGTCGCCGTCGTTCGACGCGTCGATGCTGGAGATGCTGCTCGCGCTGGGCGGCGCGGCGACTATGGTCGTGGTCGCGCCGACGGTGTTCGGCGGCGACGATCTGGCCGAGCTACTGCGCCGCGAGCGGGTGACCCACGCGTTCATCACCCCCGCCGCGCTGGCCTCCATCGATCCCGCCGGTCTGGACGACCTCGGGGTCGTCGCGGTCGGCGGCGAGGCGTGGCCGCCGGATCTGGTGCGGCGCTGGCTGCTTCCGGTGTCCGGCGGGGTGCGCGCGCTGTTCAACATCTACGGACCGACCGAGACCACCATCGTCGTGAATATCGGCGCGCCGCTGGAACTGGACGCGCCATTGACCATCGGCGGACCGATCCGCGGCGTCACCGAATACGTGCTGGACGAGCGGCTTTCGCCGGTGCCGGACGGCGTGGTCGGCGAGCTGTATATCTCGGGCGCCCAGGTGGCGCGCGGTTACCACGAGCGGCCCGCGCTCACCGCGACGCGCTTCATCGCGAACCCGTTCGACCCCACCGGTTCTCGGCTGTACCGCTCCGGCGACCTCGTCCGCTGGACGGCGGACGGCAGGCTGGAGTACGCGGGCCGCAACGACTTCCAGGTGCAGGTGCGTGGTTTCCGCATCGAGCTCGGTGAGATCGACGCGGTACTCGCCGGACACGACAGCGTGGACTTCGCGGTCACCATCGGCCACCAACTCGACAGTGGCGCCACGATTCTGGCCTCCTACGTGCTGGCAGCTCCTGGCGCGGCGATCGCTGCCGACGAGCTGATCGCGCTCGCCGAGCGCAAGCTGCCCGCGCACATGGTGCCCACCAGCATCACGGTGCTCGACGAGATCCCGCTGACCCCGGTCGGCAAGCTGGACCGGCGCGCGCTACCGGCACCGCAGTTGCAGACCAAGGAATTCCGTGCGCCGAGCGGCGAACTGGAGCTGCTGGTCGCAGGCATCTTCGCGGAGCTGCTCGATGCCGATACCGCGATCGGCGCCGACGACGACTTCTTCGCCCTCGGCGGCAACTCGTTGATCGCGACCAAGGTGGTGGCCAGGCTCGGCGCGCAGATCGGCGCGCGCGTACCGGCGCGGACGGTTTTCGAGGCACCGACGGTCGCCGGTCTGGCGGCCCGGCTCGAGCCGATCGCGGGCTCGGGCGGGCGGCAGGCCCTGACGCGGATGCCGCGCCCCGAACACATTCCGTTGTCGCTGGCGCAGCAGCGGATGTGGTTCCTGAACCAGTTCGACACCGCGTCGGCGGCGAACAATATTCCGTTCGCGATCCGGCTGTCCGGCTCGCTGGACGTGCCTGCGTTGCAGGCGGCGGTCGCCGACCTGGTCGAGCGACACGAGACCCTGCGCACCGTCTACCCGGCGGTGGACGGCACCGGTTACCAGGTGGTGTTGCCTGCGGCGCAGGCGATTCCGGAGCTGACGGTGACCGAGCTCGCGGCGTCGGCACTGCCGAACACGCTGGCCGAGTTCATGCTGGCCGGTTTCGATGTGGCGGCCGAGGTGCCGCTGCGGATGGCGCTGTTCCAGGTGGGCCGCGACGATTACGTGCTCGCGGTGGTCGTGCACCACATCGCGGCCGACGGCACCTCGATGGCGCCGATGGTACAAGACCTGACCGTCGCCTACTTCGCGCGCGCCGCGGGCACCGCGCCCGAGTGGGCGCCGCTGCCGGTGCAGTACGCCGACTACGCGCTGTGGCAGCGCGCGATGCTCGGCGACGAGAACGATCCACGGTCGGTGGCCGCCGCCCAGATCGGTTACTGGCGAACCGCTCTGGCGGGTCTGCCCGGCCGGCTCGAGCTGCCGACGGATCGATCCCGGCCCGCGCTGGCCTCCGGCCGCGGCGGGGTCTACACGTTCGAGGTGGACGCGCAGATCCGGGCGAAGCTCGAGGCGATCGCCCTCGACACGGGCGCCTCACTGTTCATGGTGGTGCACGCGGCCTTCGCCGCGCTGCTGGCCAGGCTGTCGGGCTCCGCCGACATCGCCATCGGTACCCCGGTGGCGGGCCGCGGCGAGGCCGAGCTGGACGGCCTGATCGGCATGTTCGTCAACATGCTCGTGCTGCGCACCGACACCGCGCCGGGCAAGTCGTTCCGTGAACTGGTCGAGTCCGCCAAAAAGGTGGACCTCGCGGCGTTCTCGCATGTCGAGCTGCCGTTCGAGCGGCTCGTCGAGGTGCTCGATCCTGCCCGTTCGCAGGCGCATCATCCGCTGTTCCAGGTGGCGCTGTTCTTCCAGAACATGGACAAACCCGTGTTGGAACTACCGGGGCTGTCCGCGGCGGCCCTCGATCTGGATGGCGCGGCAGCCAAATTCGACCTGCAGTTGACCGTCACCCCGCACGAGGGCGACGACGCAGGCATGTCGGCGATGTTCACCTATGCCACCGACCTGTTCGACGAGGCGACGATCGCGCGCTTCGCCGCCAGGCTGCGCAGGCTGCTCCGGTCGGTCACCGCTGATCCCGACCGCGCATTCGGCGATGCCGACCTGCTGTCGCTGGTCGAGCGGGATCGAATTCTGTTCGAGTGGAACGACACCCGGCAGCGGGTGGCACCGGATCTGCTGCTCGACGGCTATCGGCAGATGGTGGCCACGACCCCGGATGCTGTCGCGCTGGCCTACGAGGGCACCGAACTCACTTATCGTGAGTTCGATCAGCGGGTCAACCAGCTTGCCCGGCTGTTGATTTCGCAGGGTGTGGGTGCGGAGTCGCTGGTAGGACTGGCGATTCGGAGGTCTCTCGACCTCGTTGTCGGCATGTATGCGATCGTGACCGCGGGTGGTGCGTATGTGCCGCTGGATCCGGATCATCCGGCCGAGCGGATCGCGCACATCCTCGATACCGCCCAACCCGCCTGTGTCGTGACAACTTCCACTGACGCGGCCGCCTTGCCCGCAGGCGTTGCGACCGTGACCATCGACACCGCCGATCTGGCGCGGTTCGATAGTGCCCCGGTCCGCAAGGACGAGTTGCTCCGGAAGGTGCTGCCGCAGCATCCCGCGTATGTCATCTTCACCTCGGGCTCGACGGGTCGTCCCAAGGGTGTCGCGGTGTCGCATGCGGCGATCAACAATCAGATCGAGTGGATGCTGGCGGAGTACCCGCTCAACCAGGACGACGTCTACTTGCAGAAGACCGCGACCACATTCGACGTGTCGCTGTGGGGCTTCTTCATGCCGCTGCGCGTCGGCGCGAAACTGGTCGTCGCGACCCCCGACGGGCATCGCGACCCGGCCTATGTCGCGGAAACCATTGCCGCGCAGTCGGTAACGGTCACCGACTTCGTGCCTTCCATGCTGACGATCTTCGCGGCGCACACCGCGAAGGGCGCCGTGCCGACGCTGGAGCAGATCTTCGTGATCGGCGAGGCGCTGCCGCCGGAGACGGTCACCGCGGTGCACGCGGTGATCGATGCGGACGTGCACAACCTCTACGGGCCCACTGAGGCTGCGGTGTCGGTGACCTACTGGCCGGCCGACGGGTCGGATACCCGCTCGGTGCCGATCGGGTTGCCGCAGTGGAACACTCAGGTCTACGTGCTGGACTCGCGGTTGCGCCCCGTGCCCGACGGTGTGGCGGGCGAGCTGTACCTGGCCGGTGACCAACTGGCCCGCGGCTACGTCCGCAGGCCGGACCTGACGGCGGATCGCTTCGTGGCGAGCCCGTTCGGCGCCGGTCAGCGCATGTACCGCACCGGCGATCTGGTGGTGTGGCGCAAGGCCTCCGGTGCCGAGGCCGACGACGAGATGGTGCTGGACTACCTCGGCCGCACCGACTTCCAGGTGAAGTTCCGCGGCCAGCGCATCGAGCTCGGCGAGATCGAAACCGCCTTGCTCGCCCACGATTCGGTGAGCCAAGCCGTCGCGCTGGTCAGCCAGTCGTCGCTCGGTGACCAGCTGGTCGCCTACGCGGTCGCCGCGCCCGGCGCGCACATCGACCCGCAGGAGCTGCGGGCCGCCGTGGCGGAAACACTGCCCGCCTACATGGTTCCGGCCGCCGTCGTCGCGCTCGACGCGTTCCCGCTGAACCCCAGCGGCAAGCTCGATCGCAAGGCGCTGCCGGAGCCGATGTTCACCGCGCGCGAATTCCGAGCGGCCGCAACGGCGGTCGAGGAGATCATCGCCGGCGTGTTCGGCGAGGTGCTCGGCCTGGCCAGGGTCGGCGCCGACGACGACTTCTTCGCCCTCGGCGGCAACTCGCTGATCGCCACCCAGGTGGTGGCGCGGCTCGGCGCCGCGGTCGGCGGCCGGGTGCCGGTGCGGACGCTGTTCGAGGCGCCCACCGTGGCCGGTCTCGCGGCGGTGATCGACTCGCAGGTGCACGGACGCCCCGGCGTCGAGCTCGGCAGCATCGCGCGACCGGACCAGTTGCCGCTGTCGCTGGCACAGCGCCGGATGTGGTTCCTCAACCGCTTCGACCAGGACGACGAGACGGCCGGATCGGCCGCCTACAACCTGCCGTTCGCGCTGCGGCTGACCGGTGCGCTGGATGTGGCCGCGCTCGGCGCGGCGCTGCACGACGTGGTGGCGCGGCACGAGGTGCTGCGCACCGTGTACCCGGAAACGGCCGACGGCCCGATCCAGGTGGTGTTGCCGCCCAACGGTATTGACCTCGATGTCGCGCCGCGGGTACTGAGCGAGGCCGACGTCGCGGGCGCGGTCTACGCGCTGGCATCGAGTTCGTTCGACGTGACCGCCGAGGTTCCGGTCCGGGTGGCGCTGCTGCAGGTAGACGGCGTGGCGGACACGTATGTGCTGGCCGTCGTGGTGCATCACATCGCCGCCGACGGTTCCTCGATGGGCCCGCTGGCGCGCGACGTGATGATCGCCTACGCCGCGCGGACCGCGGGCGAGGCGCCGAGCTGGGCGCCGCTGCGGGTGCAGTACGCCGACTACGCGCTGTGGCAGCGGGCGGTGCTCGGCGACGAGTCCGACGCCGAATCGATTGCCGCGCAGCAGATCAGCTTCTGGCGCACGCACCTGGCCGACCTGCCGGATCTGCTCGAGTTGCCGACGGATCGGCCGCGTCCTGCCATCGCGTCGATGGCCGGTGCGCGGGTGGACGTGCAGATCGACGCGGCCACCCATGCCGGTCTCGTGGAACTCGCTCGCGCGCACGGTGCGACGCTGTTCATGGTCGTGCACACCGCGCTGGCCGTGCTGCTGGCCCGGCTTTCGGGCGCCACCGACGTCGCCATCGGCACGCCGCTGGCCGGTCGCGGTGAGCGCGAGCTCGACGACCTGATCGGCATGTTCGTGAACACGGTGGTGTTCCGGACGCAGTTCGAGTCGGGCGAGTCGTTCGCCGAATTGCTCACCAGGCAGCGGGAATCCGATCTGCAGGCGTTCGCGCACGCGGACATCCCGTTCGAGCGGCTGGTCGAGGTGCTCAACCCGCCGCGGTCGACGGCGCATCACCCGCTGTTCCAGGTGGGGTTGTCGTTCCAGAACATCGCGCGCACCGCGCTCGAACTGCCCGGCCTCACGGTCGCGGGGCTGGACGCGGATCTGGCTGTGTCGCAGTTCGATCTGCACCTGATCGTGGGCGACGGCTACGACGAATCGGGTGTGCCCACCGGCCTGGGTGGGTTCTTCACCTATGCGACAGATCTTTTCGACGCCGCTACGGTGCAGGGCTTCGCCGAGCGGTTGACGCGGATTCTCGCCGCCGTGGTGGCGGACGCGCGGGTGCCGGTCGGCGATATCGAGATCCTCGACGAGGCCGAACGCGATGCGGTGCTGGCGCACTGGAACGTGACCGAGCAGCAGGTCGACGAGTCGGCGACGCTGGTCTCGCTGGTGGATGCCGCTGTGGCGGCCGATCCGCGATCCGTGGCGCTGGTAGCGGATCTGCCCGAAGGTCGCGCGAAGGTGACTTACGGCGAGCTGGATGCTCGGGTGAATCGCCTTGCCCGGTACCTCATCTCGATCGGCGTGGGTCCGGAGTCGCGGGTCGCGCTGGCGTTCCCGCGGTCGATCGATCTGATCGTGGCGATGTATGCGGTGGCGAAGTCCGGTGGTGCGTATGTGCCGGTGGATCCCGCGCAGGCGGCCGAGCGTACGAGCTACATCCTGGAGTCGGCGGCACCGGTGTGCGTGCTGACGAACGCTGCCGCCGAGTTCGATACCCCGGTAGCGCCTTTGGTGCGGATCGACGAGCTCGACCTCGAGGGACTGGATTCTTCCCCGGTAACCGATGCCGATCGGGTTGCGCCGTTGCGTCCGGCGAATACCGCGTATGTGATCTTTACGTCGGGTTCGACGGGTCGGCCTAAGGGTGTGGCGGTTTCGCATGCGGCTATTGCGAATCAGTTGCAGTGGAAGGTCACTGAGTTCGGGTTGGATGCGGCGGATGCGATTCTGCTGAAGACGGCTGCGACGTTCGATCTTTCGGTGTGGGAATTCTGGTCCGCTGCGGTGTGCGGTGGCCGATTGGTCATCGCCGCGCCTGATGGTCATCAGGATCCGGCGTACTTGAACGAGTTGATGGCCCGCGAGTGGGTCACCACGCTGCACGTGGTTCCCTCCATGCTCGACGCATTGGCGACGGCGGACTTCCCGACCTCCCTGTGGCGGGTCTTGGCGATCGGTGAGGCGCTGCCCGGTGGCCTGGCGCAACGCTTCCTACGCGACTATCCCCGCGTCGAACTGTTCAACCTGTACGGCCCGACCGAGGCCGCGGTGTCCATCACCAGCCATCGGGTCACCCGCAACGACCAGGCGTCCGTGCCGGTCGGTGCGCCCGAGTGGAACAGCCAAGTCTTCGTGCTGGATTCGCGGCTGCGGCCGGTCCCGGTCAGCGTTTCCGGCGAGCTCTATCTGGCCGGTGCGCAGCTCGCCCGGGGTTACTTCGGTCGGGCGGATCTGACGTCGGATCGGTTCGTGGCCAACCCCTTCCAGACCGGCGAGCGGATGTACCGCACCGGTGACCTGGTGGCTTGGAACGCCTCCGGTGAGCTGGAGTACCGGGGCCGCACCGACTTCCAGGTGAAGATCCGCGGTTTCCGCATCGAGCTCGCCGAGATCGAGGCCGCGCTGCTCCCGCTCCCGCAGATCGCCCAGGCCGCCGTCATCGCCAAGTCCGACCCGTGCACCGGTGACCGCCTCGTCGCCTACCTGGTCCCCGCGACCACCGGTATCGATGTCGCCGAGGTGAAGTCGGCGCTGACCGCTGGTTTGCCGTCGTACATGGTGCCGTCGGCGTTCGTGGTGCTGGATGCGTTGCCGCTCAATGTGAACGGCAAGCTGGATCGGAAGGCGTTGCCGGAGCCGGAGTTCGAGGCTCAGGTCTTCCGGGCGCCGTCCACGCCGATCGAAGAGATCGTGGCCTCGGTGTACGCAGAGGTGCTCGGCGTCGAGCAGGTCGGCGCCGACGACGACTTCTTCGGCCTCGGTGGTAACTCGCTGCTGGCCACTCAGGTCGCGGCACGCATCGGTGCCGCGCTGGACTTCCGTGTCCCCGTTCGTACGCTGTTCGAAGCCTCGACCGTCGCGGGCTTGGCCGCCAAGGTCGAACAGCACGCAGGCACCGGCGGTCGCAAAGCCCTGGTCGCAGGACTGCGTCCGGAGCAGATCCCGCTGTCGCTGGCACAACAGCGCATGTGGTTCCTGAACCAGTTCGACACCGCCTCGGCCGTCTACAACATCCCGGCCGCCATCCGCCTGTCCGGCGACCTCGACGTCGCCGCATTGCAAGCGGCGGTACGCGATCTGGTGGCCCGCCACGAGATCCTGCGCACCACCTATCCGCAGACCCAGCACGGCCCGGTGCAGTCCATCGCCGCAGCGGTGCCGGTCGATCTCGCGCCCGCACGCATCGACACGGTCGACGTGCCGGACGCGGTATACCGCATCGTCGCAGCGGGTTTCGACGTCACCACCGAGGTGCCGTTCCGCGCGAAGCTGTTCCATGTCGCCGACACCACCGACCACGTCCTGGTCTTCGTGGCGCATCACATCAGCGCGGACGGCTGGTCGATGGGCCCGCTGACCCGCGACCTGGTGCTGGCCTACGCCGCCCGCACCGGCGGCGAGGCACCGGCCTGGGCGCCGCTGCCGGTCCAGTACGCGGACTACAGCATCTGGCAGCGCGACGTGCTCGGCGCCGAGGACGACCCGCAGAGCCTCATCGCTCAGCAGGCCGAATACTGGCGCACCGCGCTGGCCGCACTGCCCGACGAACTGGCCCTGCCCGCGGATCGCCCGCGACCGGCAACCGCCTCCTACCGAGGCGCGACGCTGGACTTCGAGCTCGACGCGGATCTGCACGCCGCCCTCGATCGCGTTGCCCAGCAGCACAACTCGACCCTGTTCATGGTGGTGCACGCGGCGCTGGCCGTCCTACTGTCGCGGTTGTCCGGCAGCACCGACATCGCCATCGGCACCCCGGTGGCCGGTCGTGGCGAGGCCGAACTCGACGACATGATCGGCATGTTCGTCAACACCCTGGTATTGCGCAACGAGATCGAGCCGGGCGCCACCTTCGACGCGTTGCTCGCCGACGTCCGGCAGACCGACGTGGCCGCCTTCGGCCACGCCGACCTGCCGTTCGAACGCCTGGTGGAGCTGCTGGATCCGGTCCGCTCCGCGGCGCGGCATCCGCTGTTCCAGGTGATGCTGGTCTTCCAGAACCTGGCGCAGACCTCGCTCGAGCTGCCCGGACTCACCGTGTCCGGCATCGACCCGCAGGTCCAGCCCGCCAAGTTCGACCTGCAACTGACCGTCGCGGAACAGCCTGACACGCAAGGCATTTCGGCGGTCCTCACCTACGCGACCGACCTGTTCGATGCCGCGACCGTGCAGAACTTCGCCGACCGTTTCCGCCGCATCCTCGCGGCGGTGGCGGCCAACGATGCGGTAGTGGTCGGCGATATCGACCTGCTCGCCGCCGGTGAACGCGAACTCGTCCTGCACGAATGGAATTCGCTGGGCGCCTGGGTGCCCGGCGCCACGCTGCCCGGCCTCATCGCGGATCAGGTGTGGCGTCGGCCGGACGCCATCGCCATCCGATTCGGTGACCGCACACTTACCTTCCGTGAGTTGCAGCGCCGCGCCAACCAGGTGGCCCGCGCACTGATCGCCCAGGGCGCGGGTCCCGAATCGCTGGTGGCCGTTGCCGTTCCGCGTACCGAGGACCTCCCGGTCGCGCTGCTCGGTGTGCTCGCCACCGGTGCCGCCTACCTGCCGATCGACTCCACCTACCCGGCGCAGCGGCTGGAATTCATGCTCGCCGACGCCGCTCCGGTCTGCGTACTGACCACGCTGGACGACCGCGCCGCCGTACCCACCGGTGACCTGCCCGTCGTCTTGTTCGAGGAGACAGCGGCTTTCGCCGACGCGCCCATCCACGACGCGGACCGGCTCGCGCCGCTGCACCCTGACAATCTGGCCTACGTCATCTACACCTCGGGCTCGACCGGGGTGCCGAAGGGCGTCGGTGTCGCACACCGCAATGTCGTCGAGCTGTTCGCGAACACCCAGACCCTCTTCCGGTTCGACGAGAACGACGTCTGGACGCTGTTCCACTCGTTCGCCTTCGACTTCTCGGTGTGGGAGCTGTGGTGTGGCCTCGCGCACGGCGGCGCTGTCGTCGTGGTCGACTACCTGACCTCGCGGTCGCCGGAACAGTTCCGCGAGTTGCTCATTCGCGAACGTGTGACGGTGCTGAACCAAACCCCGTCCGCCTTCTACCAATTGGTGGAGGCCGACCGGGCCGCGGAGCCGGACGCGCTGGCGCTGCGCTACGTGGTGTTCGGCGGTGAGGCCCTGGATCTGCGCAAGCTCGAGCGCTGGTACGAACGGCACGGCGCGGCAACCCGTCTGGTCAACATGTACGGCATCACCGAGACCACGGTGCACGTGTCGTTCCTGCCGCTGGACGAGCGGGACCGGCACAATCCGGCCAGCGTCATCGGCCGCGCGATCCCCGGCCTGGACGCGTACGTGCTCGACCCGCGCCTGCATCCGACTCCGCTGGACGTGCCCGGCGAGATCCACGTCGTCGGTGCGCAACTGTCCCGCGGCTACCTGGGCAGGCCCGGCCTCACCGCGACCCGCTTCGTGGCGAACCCGTTCGGCGCGCCCGGTTCTCGCATGTACCGCACCGGTGACGTCGGCCGCTGGCGTGATTGCGGCGACAAGGCGCAGCTCGAATACGCCGGTCGCAGCGACCAGCAGGTGCAGCTGCGCGGTTTCCGGATCGAACTCGGCGAGGTCGAGGCGGCTTTGCTGCGGTGCGACGGCGTGAATCAGGCTGTCGCCCTGGTTCGTTCGGAGGGCAACGGTGACCGGCTCATCGGCTACGTGGTCGCCGACAGCGCCATCGACCCGGTGACCGTCCGTGCCCAGGCCGCCCAGTTCCTGACCGGCTACATGGTGCCGGATGCGATCGTGCCGCTCGATGCGCTCCCGCTGACGCCGAACGGCAAGCTCGACCGCAAGGCCCTGCCCGCTCCGGAATTCGTCAGCGGCACCGTCTTCCGGGCGCCGAGCTCGCCGCTGGAGCAGACGGTCGCACAGGTCTTCGCGGATCTGCTCGGCGCGGAGACGGTCGGACTCGACGACGACTTCTTCGCACTCGGCGGCAACTCGCTGCTGGCCGCGCAGGCGGTCGGCCGGCTGCGCGAGGCCACCGGTGCCACCGTCAGCGTGCAGTGGTTCTTCACCGATGCCACGGTGGCCGGCCTCGTCGCGCGGATCGACACCGCGGGGGAGTCCGACGCCGACGCCGCGATGCAGGTCCTGCTGCCGATCCGCATCGGCGGCACCGCGGCACCGCTGTTCTGCCTGCACCCGATGTACGGCCTGGCCTGGAGCTACGCCGGGCTCACCCAGTTCCTGCCCGCCGACCAGCCGATCTACGGCGTGCAGTCACCGGCGCTGGCCGAGGACGGCGACCTGCCCACCTCGATCGCCGAGCTGGCGCACCGCTACGTCAGCGAGATCAGGACCGTGCAACCGCACGGGCCGTACAAACTGCTCGGCTGGTCGCTCGGCGGCGTGCTCGCCCATGCGATCGCGACCGAGCTGCAGGCCGACGGCGAGCAGGTCGCGCTGCTGGCCATGATGGACAGCCACCCGAACCCCGACGTCGCGGGCTTCCGCGCGGCGGTGCGCGGCGCGCTGGCCGAACTCGGGCTCGGCAGCGACCTGATCGCCGACGAGGACGACATCTACGACCTGAGTGACCAGGCGCTGGCCGCGCTGCACGCGATGATCCCGCCGGAACTGGTCGCACTGACCCCCGAACGGTTGCGTCGCATCTATCGCAGCGCGGTCCGCTCGGCCGAACTGATCGCCGAGCACCGTCCAGGGGTATTCCACGGCACGCTGGAGTACTTCAGCGCCGCCGTGGCCGACCCCGCGGATGTGCTTCGCGCCACTGCGACCGACTGGGCTCCGCACGTCACGGGTGCGGTGCACGACCGGCCGATCGGGGTGACGCACGCGCAGATGACCGCACCGGAGGCGCTGGCCGACATCGGTGCTCAGCTGGCCGTTCTGCTCGATACCGCGAGCTGAGCGGCCCCGGCCGAGGTGAGATCACCAATCGCGCCTCGGCAGGGAATAATCGTTCCCGGCGCTCGTTTCGCGCGGTCGGGGAGCGGTCTGTGGCACAGATCGCGAGGGCTGTGTTCGGTGTGCGCCGGTGCGGTCGGTAACGATGGGTATGCGCGCATTCGATGTCCATGGGGGTGGGGCCAGCGAGGCGTGTGTGCGGCGACAACAGGCAGGGTGAGGCATCTCCATGGTTCGGTCGGTCGGGCAGCGGTATGACGACGCTCGCGCAGCGGTGTGCGCATGACCCGCCCAGCCAGAGTTCGGCCTACCCGAACCAGACGAGCCAGGGTCACCACGCTGCCGCAGCTGATGGCGACGGCCGTCGAGGCGAACCCGAACGGCCTCGGTGTCGTCCTCGCCGACGCCACCGGCACGCTGGCGCAGCTGAGCTACGCCGAACTCGATGAGCGGTCCACCCGGCTGGCGCGGCTGCTGATCGACCGGGGCGTCGGCCCCGAGGACCTGGTGGCCGTCGGCATCCCGCGCTCGATCGAGTCCGTGGTCGCGGTCTGGGCGGTCGCCAAGGCAGGCGCCGGTTTCGTGCCGGTGGATCCGAACTACCCGGCCGACCGGGTCGAGCACATGGTCGCCGACTCCGGCGCGGTCTGCGGACTGACCGTCGCCGCGGTGCGCGACGAACTGCCGGACCGGGTCGACTGGCTGTCCATCGACACCGCCGACTGCGCCAGGTGGCTCGAGCAGTTCCCGGCGGACCCGGTGACCTATATCGACCGGGTGCGGCCCCTGCGCGCCGAACACCCGGCCTACGTCATCTACACCTCCGGATCCACCGGCACACCCAAGGGCGTCGTCGTCACCCAGGCCGGCCTGTCCGGCTTCTGCGACGAGCAGCGCGAGCGCTATCAGGTGACGAGTGATTCGCGGACGCTGCATTTCGCGTCGCCGTCGTTCGATGCCTCGGTGCTGGAGCTGCTGCTCGCGATCGGTGGCGCGGCCACCATGGTCGTGGTGGCGCCGACCGTGTTCGGTGGCGAGGAACTCGCGGCGCTGATCCGCAGGGAACGCGTGACGCACGCGTTCATCACGCCCGCGGCGCTCGCGTCGGTGGATCCCGCGGGGCTGGACGAGCTGCGGGTGGTCGTCGCGGGTGGCGAGGCGTGCCCGCCGGAGTTGGTGCGGCGCTGGGTGGTACCGGTGTCCGGCAAGCGGGTCCGTGAGTTCTACAACGGGTACGGGCCCACCGAGACCACGATCATGACGAACATCAGTGCGCCGCTGGCCCCGGACGCGCCGGTGACGATCGGCGGGCCGATCCGCGCCGTCACCGAGTACGTGCTGGACGAGCAGTTGGTGCCGGTCACCGGCGCGACGGTCGGCGAGCTGTACATCACCGGCGCGCAGCTGGCGAGGGGCTACCACGACCGGGCCGGGCTGACGGCGGGCCGCTTCATCGCGAATCCTTTCGACGCCAACGGCTCTCGGCTGTACCGGACCGGTGACCTGGTCCGCTGGACAGCCGACGGTGCGCTGGAGTATTTGGGCCGCAACGACTTCCAGGTGAAGATCCGCGGCTTCCGCATCGAGCTCGGCGAGATCGACGCGGTACTCGCCGCGGACGAGACGGTGGACTTCGCGGTCACCGTCGGCCACGAACTGGACAGCGGCGCCACCATTCTCGTCTCCTACGTACACTCCGCGCCGGGCATGGATGCCGACGCCGCCGAGCTGGCCGCCGTCGCCGAGCAGCGTCTGCCCGCCCATATGGTGCCGACCGTGGTCATGGTGATCGCCGCGATCCCGCTGACACCGGTCGGCAAGCTCGACCGCGCCGCGCTACCCGCACCACGCCTGCAGACCAAGGTGTTCCGCGCACCGGTCGGCCCGCTGGAAGAGCTGGTCGCCGACGTCTTCGCCGAGTTGCTCGGGCCCGGCGCCCCGGTCGGCGCCGACGACCACTTCTTCGAACTCGGCGGCAATTCGCTGATCGCCACCCAGGCGGCGGCCCGGCTGGGCACCGCCCTGTCCGCTCGGGTGCCCGCGCGGCTCATCTTCGAGACACCCACCGTCGCAGGCCTTGCCGAACGGATGGAGTCGTTGAAGGGCGCCGGGGATCGGCGTGCGCTCGCGCCGACGGAACGGCCCGAACACATTCCGCTGTCGCTGGCGCAGCAGCGGATGTGGTTCCTGAACCAGTTCGACACCGCGTCGGCGGCGAACAACATTCCGATCGCGGTCCGGCTGTCCGGCGCGCTGGATGTGTCGGCGCTGCAGGCCGCGATCATGGACGTGATCGAACGGCACGAGACGCTGCGCACCGTGTACCCGGCCATCGACGGCACCGGCTACCAGGTGGTTCTTCCTGCGGCACAGGCCGTTCCGGACCTGGCGCCGAAGCCGCTCGCCGAGCACGAGCTGGCGGACTGGCTGCGCGGGCTCGCGCTGGCCGGGTTCGATGTCGCCGCGGAGGTGCCGCTGCGCGTCGCGCTGGCCGAGCTGTCGCCCAGCGAACACGTGGTCGTGGTGGTTGTGCACCATATCGCCGCCGACGGCGCCTCGGTCGCCCCGTTCCTGCGGGATCTGCTCGGCGCCTTCCTGTCTCGGCGCAACGGCGCCCCGCCCGCCTTGCCGCCGCTGCCGGTGCAGTACGCCGATTACACGTTGTGGCAGCGGGAGGTGCTCGGCGACGAGAAGGACCCCGACTCGATAGCCGCCGCGCAGATCGCCTACTGGCGCCAGGCGCTGGCCGGCATCCCGGATCGACTGGACCTACCCGCGGACCGGCCACGCCCGGCCATCGCCTCGAATGCCGGAGCCGAGTACACCTTCGAGGTGTCCGCCGAGGTGCATCGCGGGCTCACCGAGCTGGCCCAGCGGGCGGGCGCTTCGGAATTCATGGTGGTGCACGCCGCGTTCGCCGCACTGCTCGCCCGGCTCACCGGCACCGACGACATCGTCATCGGCACCCCGGTCGCCGGCCGTGGCGAGCGCGAGCTCGACGGACTCATCGGCATGTTCGTGAACACCCTGGTGTTGCGCACGCCGATCGCTCCCGGCGCCTCGTTCACCGAGCTGCTCGCCGCGACCAAAGAGACGGACCTGGCCGCGTTCTCGCATGCCGAGCTGCCCTTCGAGCGGCTGGTCGAGGTGCTCGATCCGGTGCGCTCGCAGGCCCACCACCCGCTGTTCCAGGTGGCGCTGTTCTTCCAGAACATGAGCAAGGCGCATGTCGAGCTACCCGGCTTGTCCGCGCACGCGGTCGAATTCGACGGCGCGGTGGCCAAGTTCGACCTGCAGCTGACCGTGGTGCCCAAGACCGACGACGGGTTCTCGGCGCAGTTCACCTATGCCACGGATCTGTTCGACGAGACGACCATCACGGAGTTCGCGCAACGCTTCCAACGGTTGCTCGCGGCCGTGGGCACCGACCCGGATCGCGCGGTCGGGGAGATCGATCTACTGGCGCCGGATGAGCTGGCGCGGATTCTGGTCGACTGGAACGAAACTCGGCACGCGGTCGCGCCCGAACTCCTGCTCGACGGATACCGGCGGACGGCAGCGGCTTACCCCGATGCCGTCGCGCTGGCTTACCAGGGAACCGAGCTTACTTATCGTGAGTTCGATCGCCGAGTCAACCAGCTTGCCCGGCTGCTGATTTCGCAGGGTGTGGGTGCGGAGTCGCTGGTAGGACTGGCGATTCGGAGGTCGCTCGACCTTGTTGTCGGCATGTACGCGATCGTGACCGCAGGTGGCGCGTATGTGCCGTTGGATCCGGATCATCCGGCCGAGCGGATCGCGCACATCCTCGATACAGCGCAGCCGGCCTGCGTGGTGACCACGTCGAAGGACACGGTTGAGGTGCCCGCCGGGACGACAGTGCTGACCCTGGATACGGTCGATACCAACGCCTTCGACGGTGCACCGGTCCGCGACGAAGAACTGCTGCGCAATGTGCTGCCGCAGCATCCCGCGTACGTCATCTTCACCTCGGGCTCGACCGGTCGCCCCAAGGGTGTCGCGGTGTCGCATGCGGCGATCAACAATCAGATCGAGTGGATGCTGGCGGAGTACCCGCTCGGCTCCGACGATGTCTACCTGCAGAAGACCGCTACGACCTTCGACGTGTCGCTGTGGGGCTTCTTCATGCCGCTGCGCGTCGGCGCGAAGCTGGTCGTCGCCACCCACGACGGGCATCGCGACCCGGTCTATGTCGCGGAAACCATTGCCGCGCAGCGGGTTACCGTCACTGACTTCGTGCCGTCGATGCTCACCGTGTTCGCCGCGCACACCGCGGCGGGTGCCTGCCCGACCCTGCGGGACGTCTTCGTGATCGGCGAGGCCTTGCCGCCGGAGACCGTCGCCGTGTTCGCCGCGGTGTCGGACGCCAGGGTGCACAACCTCTACGGCCCGACCGAGGCCGCGGTATCGGTGACCTACTGGCCGGCCGACGGCTCGGATACCCGTACGGTGCCGATCGGCTTGCCGCAGTGGAACACCCGGGTCTACGTGCTCGACGGGCGACTACGCCCGGTCCCCGCCGGGGTACCCGGCGAGCTCTACCTGTCCGGTGATCAGCTGGCCCGCGGCTACGTCCGGCGCCCCGATCTGACCTCGGATCGGTTCGTGGCCGACCCGTTCGGCTTCGGCGAGCGCATGTACCGCACCGGCGACCTGGTGGTGTGGCGCGACCGCACCGCCGGTCGGTCCCATCGGCTGGATTACCTCGGCCGCACCGACTTCCAGGTGAAGTTCCGCGGCCAGCGCATCGAGCTCGGCGAGATCGAGACCGCGCTGCTGGCCCAGCCTTCGGTGAACCAGGCGGTGGCGCTGGTCAGCCGGTCCACGCTGGGCGACCAGCTGGTGGCCTACGTCGTCGCCGTGCCGGGCCAGCGGGTCGAGCAGGCCGAACTGCTCGCCGCGATCGCGGAAACGCTGCCCGCCTACATGATTCCGACCGCCATCGTCGCGCTCGACGCGTTCCCGCTGAACCCCAGCGGCAAGCTGGATCGCAAGGCGCTGCCCGAGCCGACCTTCACCGCGCGCGAATTCCGGGCGCCCGCAACGCCGGTCGAGGAGATCGTCGCCGAGGTGTTCGGCGAGGTACTCGGCCTCGACCGGGTCGGCGCCGACGACGACTTCTTCGCCCTCGGCGGCAACTCGCTGATCGCCACTCAGCTGGTGGCCCGGCTGGGTGCCGCGGTCGACGCCAGGGTCCCGGTGCGGACGCTGTTCGAGACGCCGACGGTGCAGTCGCTGGCCGCCGCCATCGACTCGCAGACGCACGGCGCGCGCGGCGTGCCGCTGGGCAGCATCGCCCGCCCCGACCAGTTGCCGTTGTCGCTCGCGCAGCGGCGGATGTGGTTCCTCAACCGTTTCGACCAGTCCGACGGTGACGCGGCGGTGGGTTCGGCCGCCTACAACCTGCCGTTCGCCTTGCGGCTCACCGGCGCGCTGGACGTCGCGGCCCTCGTCGCGGCCCTCGACGACGTGGTGAGCAGGCACGAAGTGCTGCGCACCGTGTACCCGGAGAACGCGGACGGCCCGATCCAGGTGGTGCTGCCCGCGAGCCGGGTGCAGCTGGACGTCACCGCGCGTCCCGTCGCAGCGGCCGAGGTGCCCGGCGAGGTGTATGCGCTGGCGTCCACACCGTTCGACGTGACCGACGAGGTGCCGGTGCGCGTGCGCCTGCTCCAGATCACCGACGGCACCGCGGAATCCGACCACGTCCTCGCGGTGGTGGTGCATCACATCGCGGCGGACGCGTCCTCGATGGGCCCGCTGGTGCGCGACGTGATGGTTGCCTACGCCGCGCGGACCGCGGGCGAGGCACCCGGGTGGAATCCGCTGCCGGTGCAGTACGCCGACTACGCGCTGTGGCAGCGGGCGGTGCTCGGCGACGAGGCCGACCCGGAATCGATTGCCGCGCAGCAGATCCTGTTCTGGCGCAAGCAGCTCGCGGGGTTGCCCGACCTGCTGGAGTTGCCGACGGATCGACCGCGGCCCGCGATCGCGTCGATGGCCGGTGCGCGGGTGGATGTGCAGATCGACGCGGCCACCCATGCCGGTCTCGTGGAACTCGCTCGCGCGCACGGTGCGACGCTGTTCATGGTCGTGCACACCGCGCTGGCCGTCCTGCTCGCCCGGTTGTCCGGTTCCGGCGATGTCGCCATCGGCACCCCGGTGGCCGGTCGCGGCGAGCGGGAACTCGACGACCTGATCGGTATGTTCGTCAACACCGTGGTCTTCCGGGCCACGGTCGACGGCGGTGCGGCGTTCACCGATGTGCTTGCCAAGCAGCGTGATACCGACCTGCAGGCGTTCGCACACGCGGACATCCCGTTCGAGCGCCTGGTCGAGGTGCTCAATCCGCCCCGCTCGACCGCCCATCACCCGCTGTTCCAGGTGGGGTTGTCGTTCCAGAACATCGCGCGCGCCGCACTGGAGCTACCCGGCCTGGCCGTGACCGGCGTCGACGCGAATCTCGATGTGTCGCAGTTCGATCTGCACCTCATCGTGGGCGACAGCTACGACGAGTCCGGCACGCCCACCGGCATGGGTGGGTTCTTCACCTATGCCACCGATCTTTTCGACGCCGCGACGGTGCAGGGCTTCGCCGAGCGGCTCGCGCGCATCCTCGCCGCCGTCGTAGCCGACGCCACGATTCCCGTCGGAGATATCGACCTGCTCGCCGCCGCCGAACGCGACGCGGTCCTGTCCCGCTGGAACGACACCGCGCACCAGGTCGACGCGGCCGTGACGCTGCCGTGGTTCCTGCAGCGCGCGGTGCTGGCGGCGGCACCCGAGGCCGTCGCCGTGGTGGCCGACCTGCCCGACGGCGCCCGGCACGAGCTGACCTACGTCGAGCTGGACACCAGGGTGAATCGCCTTGCCCGCTACCTGATCTCGATCGGGGTCGGGCCGGAGGCGCGGGTGGCGCTCGCCTTCCGCCGTTCGGTGGACCTGGTCGTCGCCATGTACGCGGTCGCCAAAGCCGGTGGCGCGTATGTGCCGGTCGACCCGGACCAGGCCGCCGAGCGCACCCGCTACATCCTGGAGACCGCGGCGCCGGTGTGCGTGCTCACCAACGCGGACGCCGACTTCGACACCGAGGTCGCGCCCGTGGTGCCCATCGATGAGCTCGTCCTGAGTTCCTTCGCCAGCGGACCGCTCGCCGACATCGAGCGCCGCGCGCCGCTGCGGCCCGCGAACACCGCGTACGTGATCTTCACGTCGGGGTCGACCGGTCGCCCGAAGGGCGTTGCCGTCTCGCACGCCGCGATCGCCAACCAGTTGCAGTGGAAGACGGCCGAATTCGGTCTGTCGGAGCGCGACGCCGTGCTGCTGAAGACGGCCGCTACCTTCGATCTCTCGGTCTGGGAATTCTGGTCGGCGGTGGCCTGCGCGGGCAAGTTGGTGATCGCCGCGCCGGACGGGCATCGGGATCCGGCCTACCTCAACGAGCTGATTACCAGGGAAGCGGTGACGACGCTGCATGTCGTCCCGTCCATGCTGGACGCGCTGCTGGTGCACACCGGCACCGAGTCCGCGCCGGCACCGTTGCCCTTGCGGCTCGTGCTCGCCATCGGTGAGGCGCTGCCCGCCGCGCTGGCGCAGCGGTTCCTGGCCACGCGGCCAGAGGCGGACCTGTTCAACCTGTACGGCCCCACCGAAGCCGCGGTGTCGGTCACCCAGCATCGGGTGACCGAGGCCGACCACGGCTCCGTGCCGATCGGTGCGCCCGAATGGAACAGCCTGGTCTACGTGCTGGATTCGCGACTTCGCCCGGTGCCCGTCGGCGTCTTCGGTGAGCTGTACCTGTCGGGCACTCAGCTGGCCCGCGGCTACTTCGGCCGGGCCGATCTGACCGCGGATCGGTTCGTGGCCAATCCATTCCAGCCCGGCGAGCGCATGTACCGCACCGGTGACCTGGTGGCCTGGAACCGCGACGGCGAGCTGAACTATCAGGGCCGCACCGATTTCCAGGTGAAGATCCGTGGTTTCCGCATCGAGTTGGGGGAGATCGAGGCGGCGCTGCTGGCGTTGCCGGAGATCGCGCAGGCCGCTGTGGTCGCCAAGTCCGATCCCAAGACCGGTGATCGTCTGGTCGCCTACTTGGTCGGCCGGGCCGAGCCGGTCGCCCCGGCCGGGCCCGCCGCCTCGTTCGCCGTACAAGCCGCCGCCTTCGCCGCCCGCGCCACCGATGACGAGGCATCCGAGGGCGCGGGTCTCGATGTGGCGCAGGTGAAGTCGGTGCTGAGCGAGGCGTTGCCGTCGTACATGGTGCCGTCGGCGTTCGTGGTGCTGGATGCGTTGCCGCTCAATGTGAACGGCAAGCTGGATCGGAAAGCGTTGCCGGAGCCGGAGTTCGAGGCTCAGGTCTTCCGTGCCCCGTCCACGCCGATTGAAGAGATCGTGGCCTCGGTGTACGCCGAGGTGCTCGGCGTCGAACGGGTCGGTGCGGACGACGATTTCTTCGCCCTCGGTGGTAATTCACTACTGGCCACTCAGGTCGCGGCCCGCATCGGTGCCGCGCTGGATGCACGGGTCCCCGTCCGCGCCTTGTTCGAGGCCGCCACCGTGGCCGGACTCGCGATCAAGGTCGAGCACACGACGGCGGAGACCACCCGCACCCCGCTGGTCGCCCAGCCGCGCCCCGAGCACATTCCGCTGTCCTCCGCGCAGCAGCGGATGTGGTTCCTGAACCAGTTCGACACCTCCGCCGCCGTCTACAACATCCCCGCCGCCATCCGGCTGTCCGGCGACCTGAATGTCGACGCGTTGCAGCAGGCCGTCGCCGACCTCGTCGCGCGCCACGAGATCATGCGCACCGTCTACCCGGAGACGATGGACGGGCCCGAGCAGCGCGTCCTCGCGCCGCACGAGGTTTCGGTGGATCTGGCTCCCGCGCAGATCGGGGAGGAGCGCGTGGCGCACGAGGTGCAGCGCATCGTCTCCGCCGGTTTCGACGTCACCATGGAGGTGCCGTTCCGCGCCAGGCTGTTCCAGCTCGCGGCCACCGAGTACGTCCTGGTGTTCGTCGCGCACCACATCAGCGCGGACGGCTGGTCGATGGGCCCGCTGACCCGAGATCTGATGCTGGCCTACGCCGCCCGCAGCGGTGGCGAGGCACCCTCCTGGGCGCCGCTGCCGATCCAGTACGCCGACTATGCGCTCTGGCAGCGCAGCGTGCTCGGCAGCGACGACGACCCCGAGTCCCTCGCGGGCGCGCAACTCGCCTATTGGACAACCGAACTCGCCGATCTGCCGGATGAGCTGAACCTGCCCACCGATCGGCCGCGGCCCGCGGCGCAGAGCTTCGCGGGCGGCAAAACCGATTTCGTCGTCGACGCCGATGTACATGCCGCGCTGGTCGGGTTGGCCAAGCAGCACAACGCGACGCTGTTCATGGTCGTGCACACCGCGCTCGCGGTGTTCCTGGCGCGCATGTCCGGCACCGAGGACGTCGCCATCGGCACCCCGATCGCGGGCCGCGGCGAGCCCGAACTCGACGATCTCATCGGCATGTTCGTCAACACGCTGGTGCTGCGCACGAAGGTCGCGGCCGACCTCGGCTTCACCGAGTTGCTCGCGGCCAACCGGGAGACCGACCTGCGGGCCTTCGCCAACTCGGACACCCCGTTCGAGCGACTGGTCGAGGTGCTCGACCCGGCGCGTTCGGCGGGTCGGCACCCGCTGTTCCAGGTGGCGCTGTCCTTCGAGAACCTCGCCGCCACCAGCTTCGAGCTGCCCGGCCTGAGTTTCGCCGCGCTGGACCCGGCCGCCGACACCGCGAAGTTCGATCTGCTGCTGACCGTGCGCGAGCAGCGCACCGAGGCGGGCGCAGAAGCCGGCCTCGCCGCCGAATTCACCTATGCCCGTGACCTGTTCGACGAGCACACGGTCGCCGAGTTCGGACGCCGCTTCCGCGGCATCCTGGCCGCTGTCGCGCAGGATCCGGCCACCGCCGTCGGCGACCTGGAGATCCTCGACGAGTCGGAGCGGGCCGAGCTGGTCACCCGCTCGGGCGGCGACGCCGTGGCGCCCCGCAGCCTGCCGGAACTGATGGCCTCGTCGGTCACCAGGAATCCCACCGGCGCCGCCCTCGTCGTCGGCGGCCGATCCTTCAGCTACGTCGAACTCGACGCCGCCTCTTCGCAATTGGCGCGCACACTCATCGATCGCGGCGCGGGCCCGGATGTGCTGGTCGCGCTGGCGGTCCGGCGCTCGGTGGAATCCCTGCTCGCGCTGTGGGCGATCGCCAAGACCGGGGCGGCGATCGTGCCGATCGACCCGACCTACCCGCCCGAGCGCATCGCGCACATGGTGGCCGATTCCGGTGCGGCACTGGGCGTGACGCTCACCGCCGAGCTGGGCGCGCTGCCCACCTTGGCGGGCGGGCGTTTCTGGTTCGTGCTCGACGATCGCGATTTCACCTTCGACGTCGCGTCCCGCTCGGACCGCCCGATCAGCCTCACCGAACGCCACGGCCCCATCCGGAGCAGCAACGCCGCGTACGTGATCTACACCTCGGGCTCCACCGGTTTGCCCAAGGGCGTGGTGGTCACGCACGCGGGCCTGGCCAACTTCAGTGCCGAACAAGTTGAGCGGTACGGACTCGACCAGTCCACCCGCGCACTGGCTTTCGCCTCGCCGTCGTTCGACGCCTCGATGCTGGAGCTGCTGCTCGCGCTCGGTTCGGCGGGCGCACTGGTGGTCGCGCCGCCGCTGACGTTCGGCGGTAGCGAACTGGCCGACCTCATCCGGGCCGAAGGGGTGACGCACGCCTTCCTCACGCCCTCGGTGCTCGCCTCGCTCGACCCGGACGCGCTCGCGGGCATGCAGGCGATCGTGGCGGGCGGCGAAGCGGTGCCCGCCGACCTGGTCGCCAAGTGGGCGGGCGCCGAGAACCGGCGTTTCTACAACGGTTACGGCCCCACCGAGACCACGATCATGACCAACATCAGCGACCCGCTGCGGCCGGGGGAGCCGGTCACCATCGGCGGCCCCATCCGGGGTATGCGGTCGCTCGTCCTGGACCGCAGGCTGCGCCCGGTGCCCGAAGGTGTTGCGGGCGAACTGTATCTGGGCGGTATCCAGCTGGCGCGTGGGTACCACGCCAAGCCGGGGCTCACCGCGAGCAGGTTCGTCGCGGACCCGTACGGGGTGCCCGGCGAGCGGCTTTACCGCACCGGCGATGTGGTGCGCTGGGCGCGTTCCGGCGGCGAGCCGGTGGTGGAGTATGTGGGCCGCAACGACTTCCAGGTGAAGGTGCGTGGTTTCCGGATCGAGCTCGGCGAGATCGACGCCGCGCTCACCGCGCAGCCCGGCGTCGAGTTCGCGGTTACCCTCGGCCGCGAATCCGGTTCGGGCGCGACGATGCTGGTGTCCTATGTGCTGCCCGCCAAGGGCGTCACGCTCGATGTCGCGGACCTGACCGAAGAGCTCGGCGCCGTCCTGCCGGAGTACATGGTGCCCACCGCCATCGTCGTGCTGGACGAGATCCCGCTGACGCCGGTCGGCAAGCTGGATCGGCGCGCACTGCCCGAGCCCGCCCTCGAGACCACCGCCTACCGCGCACCGCAGACCCACGCCGAACTGACCATCGCCGAGGTGATCGGCGAGGTGCTCGGCATCGACCGGGTCGGCCTCGACGACGACTTCTTCGCCCTCGGCGGCGACAGCATCGTCTCCATCCAGGTGGTGTCGCGATCGCGCGGCCGCGGCGTGACCTTCGCCCCGCGTGACGTTTTCGAGCTGCGCACCGTCGCCGCGCTGGCCAAGGTTGCCACGGTCGAGGACGGGCCGGGCGACGAATCCGGCGATCTGCCGTTGACGCCGCACGCGGCGCGGCTGCTCGACACCGGCGTCGAGGTGCGCGCCCTCGCGCTCGACGTGCCGGAGAGCTGCGCCGTCGAAGCCGTGCACACCGCGGTCGGCAAGGTGCTCGATCAGCATCCGATGCTGTGGGTGCGGCTGGATCGTTCGGGTGAGACCCCGGTGCTGCGGATCCCGCCCGCCGACGAGCGCACGGGCGAGGCGTTCCGTCGCCTCGACGCGCAGCACGGCGAAACCACGCTGCCCATCGACGATGTGGTGCAGGCCGCCGCCGCGGCGCTGGATCCCGAACAGGGCCGCAATATCCACTTCGTGCTGACCGGCGGCCCCGAGGGTCGATCCACGCTGATCGTCGTCGCCAACGGCCTTGTCGTGGACGACATCTCGTGGCGGACCATAGTCGATCAGCTAACCGCGGCCTGGAGCCGCGGCAGGCACGCCGCACCCGCGGCACCGGAATCCGGTCTCGGCGTGCTCATTCGCGCGCTCTCGACCAAGGCACACGATCTGCGCACCGTCGGCGAGTTGGGCTGGTGGGAGCGGATTCTGGCAACCGTCCCCGAGGGGAACGTCGCCGACGGGCGCGATCTGCGAGTGCGCAGCCGGGTCTCGCTGGCCATCACCGCCGAGGGCGCCGCCGCGGTGGTGGCCGCGGCGACGGCCTACCACGCCACCGTGGACGACGTCCTGCTGACCGCGGTCGCGCTGGCGCTGCAGACCTCGGCGGGCGAATCCGTCACCCGCGCCCTCGGTTCGGTGGTCCGGCTGTCCGCCGACGAGCGGTCCGCGACCGATGCCGACGAGAGCATGGTCGGCGGCTTCACCACCGATTTCCCGCTTCCGTTGCGGCTCACCAGGATCGACGCCGACGACGCGCTCGTCGGCGGTCCGGCCGCCGGGGCCGCGCTGGCGCAGATCAAGGAGTTGCGCCGCTCGGTGCCCTCGCACGGTGTCGGTTACGGCCTGCTGCGCTACCTCAACGCGGACACCGCCGCCGAACTGAGCGAGCTCGGCCGTGGTCGATTCGCGCTGCGCTACCGAGATCTGCGCCCGGCCAGGGTGCATACCGACACCCCGGCCGACGACCTGCTGCTCGACCTCACCGTCGATGCCGCCGACGACGGCCTGGTGGCCCGGTTCGACTACGCCGCCGCGGTATTCGCCGCCGACGAGGTGAAAACCTTTGCCGAGCACTGGATCTACGCGCTGGGCGGGCTGGCCGAGCACGGGCTGCGGGCGGACGGGGTCACCTACACGCCGTCGGACTTCACGCTGGTTCGGCTGAAGCAGCCCACCATCGACCGGCTCGCCGCCGCGTACCCGACCCTCACCGATGTCTGGCCGGTCACGCCGCTGCAGTCGGGCATGCTGTTCCACGCGCTGCTCGCCGAGTCGTCGGTGGACGTCTACACCACCCAGTTCGTCCTCGACCTGGGTGGCACGGTGGACACCGGACGGATGCACGCCGCGGCGCAGGCCGTGCTGGACCGGCACGACAACCTGCGCGTCGCCTTCGCCGAGGACGACGCGGGCAATCCACTGCAGGTCGTGCAGGATTCGCTCGAAGTGCCGTGGCGCTACATCGATCTCGGTCAGCTCGCCCCCGAGGCCGCCGCCGAAGAACTGGCCGGCATCAAGGCGGCCGACCTGGCCGATCACTTCGATATGCGGACCGCGCCGCTGCTGCGGTTCGCGCTGATCCGGTCCGCCGCGGCGGATCCCGCGACCGCGGACGGACCTGCCACCGGCACGTACCACCTGCTGGTGACCAGCCATCACATCCTGATCGACGGCTGGTCGATGCCGCTGCTGATGAAGGACCTGCTGACGCTGTACGCGCTCGGCGGCAACTCCCGGCATCTGCCCAAGGTGCCGTCCTACCGGGGCTACCTGGCCTGGCTGGTCGCGCAGAAGGCCGACGCCGCGCGCGAAGCCTGGCGGGCCGCGCTGAGCGGGATCACCGAGCCGACGCCGCTGGCGCCGGTCGATCCGGGCCGCGAAATCTCGGCCGGGGTAGGCGAAGTCGGCTTCGAGCTGGCGCAGTCCGACACCACCGCGCTCACCCGGCTCGCGTCGGGTCTCGGCGTCACGGTGAACACCGTCGTGCAGGCGGCTTGGGGTCTGCTGATCGGGCGCAGCGTCGACCGCGACGATGTGGTCTTCGGCGCCACCGTCTCCGGCAGGCCGCCGCAGCTGGACGGCGTCGAGAGCATGGTCGGGCTGTTCCTCAACGCGATCCCGGTGCGGGTGCGCCTCGGCGCCACCGACACCCTGGGCGGGCTGCTGCGCCAGCTGCAAGCCGAACAGGCCGGGCTGCTGGACCACCACTACCTCGGGCTGAGCGATATTCAGGAAACCGTCGGCGTGGAAGGGCTTTTCGACTCCCTGGTGGTGTTCGAATCGTTCCCCGTCGACCGGGACGGCTTGGACAAGGCCAGCGCCATCGACGGCATGAGCGTCACCGGCGTCGGCGCGGTCAACGGCACGCACTACCCGCTCACCGTGATGGTGGTGCTGGACAGTCAGCTGCGGGTCTCGGTGAAGTACCTGCGCGACCTGTTCGACGAGCCGGCGGCACAGGCGCTCGCGCAACGGCTTTCGGCCCTGATCCGCCGCTTCGTGACCAACCCGCAGGCGCGCGTCGCCGACATCGAGGTGCTGCTGGACCGCGAGCGGGCCGAGCTGGCCGCCCGCAACGCCACCGAGGCGCCGGAGCTGCTGGACGACGCGACGCTGCTGTCGCTGTTCGACGCTCAGGTGGCCCGCACGCCCGACGCGGTCGCGGTGCGCTACGGCGACGCCACGCTCAGCTATGCCGAGCTCGACCTGCGCTCCCGCGCGCTGGCCGCCGAGATCGCCCGGTGGGGCGTCGGGCCGGAATCGCTGGTGGGCGTGGCCATGCGGCGCGGTGTCGACCTGGTCGTCGCCATCTACGCGGTGCTGCGGTCGGGCGCGGGCTACCTGCCGATCGACCCCGATCACCCGGCCGAGCGCAATGAATACGTGCTCGCCAGTGCCGCCCCATCCTGCGTGCTGACCACCGGCGATGCCTTCGTCACCGACACCGATATCGCCGTCGTCGCGGTGGACACGCTCTACCTGCCGCTGGATTCGGTCGCGCGCACGGACATCGGGGTGCACCCGGACAACGTCGCCTACGTCATCTACACCTCCGGCTCCACCGGCCGCCCCAAGGGCGTGGTGATCACGCACCGGCAGAT
Organism: Nocardia ninae NBRC 108245; assembly: GCF_007990755.1. Classification (GTDB taxonomy): domain Bacteria; phylum Actinomycetota; class Actinomycetes; order Mycobacteriales; family Mycobacteriaceae; genus Nocardia; species Nocardia ninae. The sequence goes on from NZ_BJXA01000008.1 coordinate 29,736, forward strand.
GGTCAACCAGTTCCGCTGGGCGCAGCGGGCTTACCCGCACGACACCGGCGACGTGGTGCTGCACAAGACGCCGATCACCTTCGACATCTCCACCTGGGAGCTGTTCTGGCCCTTGCAGACCGGCGCCTCGATCGTGGTCGCCGAGCCCGACGGCCACCGCGATCCGGTGTATCTGGCGAAGGTCATCGCCGAGAACGCGGTCAGCACGGTGCATTTCGTGCCGTCCATGCTGGAGGCCTTCCTCGTGCCGGATTCGGCAGCGGACTACCCGAGCTTGCGCCGGGTGTTCGCCGCGGGTGAGGCGCTGTCTGCGGAGACCGCGACGACCTTCGCCGGCACCATTCCGGACACCCAGCTGGTGAACTGGTACGGGCCCGCCGAGGCGACTGTGGTGACCGACTACCCGGTGGAAGGCACTGCCGGACTGGCGGTTCCGATCGGTACACCGGTGGCCAACACTCAGGTGCACGTGCTCGATCGGCAGCTGCGCCCGGTGCCGCCCGGCGCCGCTGGCGAGCTGTACATCGCGGGCGTACAGCTGGCCCGCGGCTATCTTGGTGCCCCCGCCCTCACCGCGGAGCGTTTCGTGGCGCACGAGGGCGGTACGCGCCTGTATCGCACCGGTGACATCGTCCGTTGGCGCGACGGTGCGCTGGAGTACTTGGGGCGCAGCGACTTCCAGGTCAAGCTGCGCGGTCAGCGCGTCGAACTCGGCGAGATCGAAACCGTGTTGCTCGGCCACGAATCGGTGCGCCACGCCGCCGTTTCCCTCGTCGGCGGCCCATCGGGCGATCGGCTGGTCGCCTATCTGGTCGCCATGCCCGGGGACACCGTCGACCAGACCGCAGTGCTGTTGCACGCGCGCGGCGCGCTGCCGTCGTACATGGTGCCGTCGGCGTTCGTCGTGCTGGAGGCCTTGCCGCTCAACGCAAGTGGCAAGCTCGACCGCAAGGCGCTGCCGGTCCCCGAACTCGCCGCCCGCCCGTACCGGCCGCCGACCACCCCGCTGGAGCGGACCATCATCGAGGTGTTCGCCGAGATCCTCGGCGTCGAACGGGTCGGCCTGGACGACGACTTCTTCGATCTCGGCGGCAACTCACTGGTCGCCACCCGCGCGGTCAGCCGGCTGCGCACGCTGACCGGCGCCGAGGTCCGGGTGCAGTGGTTCTTCACCGATTCCACCCCCGGCGCGTTGGCCACCCGCATCCTCGCGGCGCTGGCCGGGGACCACGACTACGACCTGGACTCGAACGCGGCGCTCGGTGTGCTGCTGCCGATCCGCACCAGGGTGCCGCACGACACCGCCGCCGCCGAGCCGCTGTTCTGTATCCACCCGATGTACGGATTGTCCTGGTGCTACGCGGGTCTGGCCCGCTACGTGCCCGCCAGCAGGCCGATCTTCGGCCTGCAGTCGCCCGCGCTGACCGAAGACGGCTATCTGCCCGCCTCGCTGGCCGAGATGGCGAGCCGGTACGTCGCGGAGATCCGCGCCGTCCAGCAGGCCGGGCCGTACCGGTTGCTCGGCTGGTCGCTCGGCGGGGTGCTGGCGCACGCCGTCGCGACCGAACTGCAGGCCGCGGGCGAAGAGGTCGCGCTGCTGGCCATGCTGGACAGCCATCCCGACATTGATGTCACGGACTTCCGGGCCGCGATCCGGGAGGCGTTGAGCGAGCTCGGTATCGGCGCCGACGCGCTGCTGCCCACCGAGGGCGATATCCACGATCTCAGCGACGAGGCGCTCGCCGCGCTGCACGCCACCATCCCACCGGACATGGCCGTGCTCACGCCGGAGCGGGTGCGCCGGATCTACCGCAGCGCGGTGCGGTCGGCCGAGCTCATCGCCGAGCATCGCCCCGAGGTGTTCCGCGGCAGGCTCGACTACTACAGCGCGGCCGGGCACGAGACCGCGGCAGCCAACTGGCAACCGTTCGTCGACGGCCGTGTCGAAGATCACCCGGTCGGCGTCGCACACGATCAGATGACCACGCCGGAGGCGCTGGCCGAGATCGGGCCGGGCCTGTCCGACCTGCTCGACCCGCGGGCGCACTAGGTATGTGCGAAGGTGGGTCGGACGCGCAGGAATAGGGGTAGTTCAGGCATGATGGGGCAACCCTGCGGTAACGATCACCTCTTTTGCCGCGACTACATAAGCCGTATGGTCTGCCGTGGTGTGTCCAGGGCATCCACCGCAGGCGCGTGTGGCCTCGCGCATGCGCGACCCGCAAGCGCTCCAAAGGGGAATGCAGATGGAATCTCGAGACGAAGCGAAGGTGCGAAATTGATACGTCGACAGACCCGGCGCAGCGGCCTACGTGCCGCCGCGGCGATCGCGGCCACGGCGGTCCTTGCGGGAGTGATGACCGGTCTCGGCGTGACCACCGCGTCGGCGGCCGACCCGATCATCGAGGGTAAGAGTCTGCTCGCCAACCCGACCGCCCCGGACGGATCACGTATCACCAAGGCCGAGTACAAGGATGCGCGCAACATCCGGCTGTACGTGTACTCGGCGGCGATGGACCAGAAGGTCATCATCGACGTCCAGCGCCCGGCCGACGCCTCGGTGCCGCGCCCGACCCTCTACCTGCTCAACGGCGCGGGTGGCGGCCAGGACGACGCCTCCTGGCAGGCGAAGACCGATGCGCTGCAGTTCCTTTCGGACAAGAACGTCAACGTGGTGCAGCCGATCGGTGGCAAGTGGAGCTACTACACCGACTGGATCAAGGACGACCCGGCGCTCGGGCGCAACAAGTGGAAGACCTTCTTCACCGAGGAGCTGCCGCCGCTGATCGACGGCGCGCTGGGCACCAACGGCGTGAACGCGATCTCCGGCCTGTCCACCTCGGGCACCACCGTGCTCGCGCTGCCGATCGCCAAGCCGGGCCTGTACAAGGCGGCCGCGGCCTACAGCGGTTGCGCGCAGACCAGTGACCCGGTCGGCTCGGAGTTCGTCAAGCTGACCGTCGAGACCTGGGGCGGCGGCAACACCGACAACATGTGGGGCCCGCAGGGTTCGGCGGAGTGGGTGGCCAACGATCCGTACGTGCACGCCGAAGGCCTGCGCGGACTGGACCTCTACATCTCCACCGGCAACGGCCTGCCCGGCCAGTACGACACCCTCGACGGCAAGTACGCGCTGCCCGGCGCCTACGGTCTGGCGAACCAGATCATCATCGGCGGCGTGATCGAGGCAGGCACCAACTACTGCACGAACAACCTCAAGGGGAAGCTGGACTCGCTGGGCATCCCGGCGACCTACAACTTCCGCAACAGCGGCACCCACTCTTGGGGCTACTGGCGCGACGAGTTCCAGCTGTCGTGGCCGGTGCTGGCCCGCGGCCTGGGCATCTGAGGCTTCAGCTTCACCAACTGAATACGGACTGACCGCCTGGTTATACCTTCGGGTATGACCGGGCGGTCGGCTTTTAGGGGTAGCGCTAACCAAAAAGTTTGGGAACCCGTAAAATCTTGTTCCGTGAGTGCAACGATGGTCGAGTCCGCTAAGTCTGTGTCCCAGCGGGCCCGTGCGGCCAGCCTCCTACTGGGGCCGGCCTTCGTGGCGGCGATCGCCTATGTGGACCCCGGCAATGTGGCGTCGAATATCAGCGCGGGCGCACAGTTCGGCTATCTGCTCGTGTGGGTCATCGTGATGGCCAATGTGATGGCCGGACTCGTCCAATTCCTCTCCGCCAAGCTGGGATTGGTGACCGGCATGTCGCTGCCGGAGGCGGTGCGGGAACGGTCGGGCAAGTGGACCAGGCTCGGCTACTGGGGGCAGGCCGAGACCGTCGCCATGGCCACCGACCTGGCCGAGGTGGTCGGCGGCGCGATCGCACTCAACCTGTTGTTCCAGCTGCCGCTGCTGGTCGGCGGCGTGATCACCGGTGTGGTGTCGATGGGCCTGCTGCTGGTGCAGGACCGGCGTGGACAGCGGCCGTTCGAGCGGGTGATCACCGGGCTGCTCGCCGTCATCGCCATCGGCTTCCTGGCCAGCGTGTTCATCTCACCGCCCTCGGTCGGCGGCACGCTCGGCGGACTGGTGCCCAGGTTCCAGGGCGCCGAGAGCGTGCTGCTCGCCGCGGCCATGATCGGCGCGACGGTGATGCCGCACGCGGTGTACCTGCATTCGGGCCTGGCCAGGGACCGGCACGGACACCCGGCGCCCGGCCCGCTGCGGGTGCGGCTGCTCAAGATCACCAAGGTGGACGTCGCACTGGCCATGGTGCTGGCGGGCACGGTGAACCTGGCCATGCTGCTGATGGCGGCGAATACGCTGCGCGACCGGGAAATCGAGACGCTGCAGGACGCGCACACCGCCGTCGGTGACGCCCTCGGACCGGTCGCGGCGCTGCTGCTGGCCATCGGCCTGCTCGCCTCCGGCCTGGCCTCGACCTCGGTCGGCGCCTACGCGGGCGCGATGATCATGCAGGGCTTGCTGCGCAAGCAGATCCCGCTGATGGTGCGCCGCCTGGTCACCCTGATCCCCGCCCTGGTGATCCTGGCCGTCGGCATCGATCCCACTCGGGCACTGATCATCTCGCAGGTGGTGTTGTCGTTCGGCATCCCGTTCGCGCTGATTCCGCTGGTGCGCTTCACCAGCGATCGAGTCCTGATGGGCAACGACGTCAACCATCGGGTCACCACCGCACTGGCCTGGCTGATCGCCGCCATCATCTCGGCACTCAATGTCGCGTTGATCTATCTGACCCTCACCGGCGCCTGAAAGCCACACGGCCGCCGGGACATTCGGCGTCGAGCATCAGACCCAGTTCTCGATCCAGTACTTCCAGATCAGCGGCGCGTAACCGGCCAGCGGCGGCACCTTGATGTCGGTGCCCGCGAGGGCGGCGGTGGCGTTGCGGCAGTCGAACCAGCAGCTGAACTCGCTGTGCTCCAACACATCCTGCGGAACGCCGACCCGGGGGAGCACCCAGCTCGCGCCCGGCACCTGCAACACCATGTCCAGTGCGCGCTTGGGCATCACCTCGACCAGGTGCGGCGCGCCTGCCTCGTCGGCGAACAGGTTCAATGCCTCGGCCACGCTCTGTCTACGCGGGTCGACCAGATGGAAGGTCGTCGCGTCCGAGCCTTGTTGGTGTGCAATGTGATCCAGCGCCCGCGCCACGAAATCGACCGGGACCATGTTGGTTTCGCCGAGCTTGGGCACCAGCACCGGCAGGATGCGCGGTAACTGCGCACCCATGCGCAGCAGCCGGAAAAAGTAGTAGGGTCCGTCGATCCGGTCGATCTCACCGGTCCGGGAGTGGCCGATCACGATCGAGGGCCGGTAGATCCGCCAGGGCAGCGCGGCCGCGCGGACGATCTGCTCGGCCTCGAACTTGGCGCGCTGCGTCGGCGTGGTCAACACCTGGCCCACGTCGAACATGTCCTCGGTGAACAGGCCCTCGGCCGAGCCGGCCACCTCCACCGTCGAGACATGATGGAGCAGACCGGCTTTCAAGCTTTCGGCGACATCGACCACGTGCCGGGTGCCGTCGGCCCGCTCCGCCAGGTCGTAGCTGGACGCCAGATGGAAGACATGGTCGATCGCGCCGCGGTGCGCGGTCAGCCACGTCGGGTCGATACCCAGCCCGGGCGCACCGAGGTCGCCGGGCACCGGTAGCACCCGATCCGCACCATCCCATTCCCGGGCACAGCAGGCGAACCGGTCGGCGGACTCGGCGCCCGGCCGTACCAGTACATGGATGACACCCTCGCGTTTCAGCAGCTCGGGGATGAGGAACCGACCGATGAACCCAGTTGCCCCGGTAACCAGGTAGCCCATAGCCGATGAGCCTAGCTCGGGCCGCCTCTCCGGGACTTCAGGCCGGACTCGTGCGCGTTGAATGTCGCGTTGGCGACCGGCGGTTGGGTGGTGAGTTGGGTTGGCCGGTCCCCGGCGAGTTACCCATGTGCTTGCGAAATCAGTTGTTCTGGAGGGGATCCGATGGTCGGCGGCGTCGGATGCTCGGAGGTGAGTCCGAAGTGGGAATGGGTCAGTCGGTGAAGACCGCTTTGCGCTTGGTGAGCATGGCGGTGGCCCCCTCGATGAAGTCGGGGGAGGTCAATAGTTCGGTCTGGCCGGACTTTTCGGCTGCCAGGGCGGTGTCGAGGGAGGTCAGCGTCGCTTGGTTGAGGGCCTTCTTGGTGAGTTCGAGGGCGCGGCGGGGGCCTGCGGCGAGCTTGGCGGCGGCGGCTTCGACCTTCGCGTCGAGTTCGGCTTCGGGGACCACCGCGGTGAACAAGCCGGCCTGTTTCGCGGCGGTGGCGGGCAGGCGTTCGCCGAGCAGCGCCATCTCCGCGGCGAGGGGGCGGCCCGCAGCGGCGGCGATCATGGCGGCCGCGCCGCCGTCGGGCATCAGGCCGATGTTGATGAAGGCCAGCAGGAGGTAGGCGTCCTCGCTGGCGTAGACCAGATCGGCGGCCAACGCGATGGCCACGCCGACGCCCGCCGCCGACCCCTTGACGCGGACGATCACGGGGACCGGAGCGTCGACGATCGCCTTCACCAAACGGTTCGCGGCGTCCATCGTCATGTCGGGGGTGATGCCGCGCTGGGCCTCGCGCGCGGTGGCCGAGAGGTCGGCGCCGGTGCAGAAATCGCCGCCCTCGCCGGTCAGCACGATCACCCGCACCGAGCGGTCCGCGGCGGCCGCGACGAAGGTGTCCCCGAGGGCGACCATGGTGTCGTAGTCGACGGCGTTCTTGCGCTTCGGGTTGGTGATCGTCACCCGCAGCACCTTGCCGTCGTGCACCGCCGAAAAGCCCGTGGCAGGCGTGGAGGACGCGACTGACGCCGCGGAATCGGAATTACTCATGTCTGCTCCTACGCTGCAACTCAGCAGCTACTCTGCCATGAATACTGGTTAACTTTGCGAATTGTGGTTAACTTAGGTTCCATTGTCGGGCGCTGTCAACCAGCGGCGCCGCCGGAGAACGGAGAGGTGCATGGTCGCGGATCGCAGCGAGGTCGGCCTCGCTTCCGCGCGGCCGGATGCCGATTCCGGCGGCGGTGGCGGTCGGACCGCGGCGAGCCCGGTGCGCCGCAGGCCCAAGGATCGCAAGGTGCAGATCATCCGGGCGGCCGCGCGCGCGTTCAGCGATCGCGGGTACTACCCGGTCGGCGTGGACGAGATCGCCGCCGAGGTGGGGATCTCCGGGCCCGCGCTGTACCGGCATTTCACGAACAAGTACGCGCTGCTCGTCGCGGCCGCCGAAGAGGGCGCGCGCCACCTGCTGAACGTGGCCCGCGCCGCGGACGACAAGGAACTGGAGCCTGCGCAGCGGCTGGACGCACTGATCCGCGCGATCAGCGAACACACCATCGAGATCCGCCGCGAGGCCGGGCTGTACCGCTGGGAGCGGCGCTACCTGGAACGCGAAGATCGCGTCCGGATCCGGCAGATCTACGATGACTTGAACGGCACACTCGCCGAACCCATCGCACTGCTGCGCCCGGAGTCGCCGCCCGCGGATGTCGCGATGTTGGCGGCCGCGGTGCTCAGTGCGATCGCCAGCATCTCCGCGCATCGCAGCGCGCTGTCCGGTGCCAGGCTGCTGCCGCTGTTGCACGACATGTCGTGGGCGATCCTGCGCGCCGAGTTGCCGCCCGCCCCGCCGGAACCGGATCCGGGACCCGTCACGCGCGGCCTGCCGGTGTCCTCGAAGCGCGAACAACTGCTCACCGAGGCGATCCGGATCTTCGGCAGGCAGGGCTATCACGAGGCGAGCATCGAGGAGATCGGCGCGGCCGTCGGCATCAACGCCTCCAGCGTGTACCGCTACTTCGCCAGCAAGTCCGACCTGCTCGCCGCCGCGTTCTATCGGACCGGCGATCGGGTCGCCCTCGCGATCACCGAGGCGCTGGCCGAGGCCACCAGCCGCGAGGACGCGGTGCGCCGGATCGCCGAGCGACAGGCCCGCCTGACCTTCGCGATGCCGGAGATCATGCCGGTCTACTACGCCGAATTCAGCAATCTGCCGCAGGCCGAGCAGCACAAGCTGCGCGCCATTCAACGCCAGAACGTGCTGGAGTGGGCCAACCTGCTCGACGGCGATCCCGTCGAGGCTCGGTTCCGGGTGCACGCCGCCATCGGTCAGGTGATCGACGTCGGTCGTCTGCTCCGATTCGACTCCCGCCCAGCCCAATTGGCTCGGGTGACCGCCTTGATGCAAGCCGTCCTGCTCGGTTCCAAGGCGTAGGCGCAAACCTGCCGACTTCCCGCACACCGATTCGCTGTGCGGGAAACCAAGGACTGTGCGGCAATTCAGGCGCGGCGACCGTGCCGGATGCGGAAGATGGTCCTGGCCAAACGCAGATGGTGTGGATGGCGGTCGAATGTCGACAGGTTCACCGGCGCCTGATAGCGCTTGCGGGCGATGGCCAAGGTGTGGCTGAACTCCCGCAGACCCTGATCGCCGTGGCTGTGCCCCTGGCCGTATTCGCCGACGCCGCCGAAGGGCAGCGCGGGGATGCCTGCGTAGGCGGTCGAGGAGTTGATGGTCACCACGCCGACGCGCAGGTGCTCGGCGAAGGTCTCGATCTCGTGCACGTCCCTGGTGAACACCGAGACCGCGACATCGTTGCCCACCGCGTTGATGCGCTGGGCGGCCTCGGCCATGCTGGTCACCTTGTTCACCACCAGCACCGGCCCGATGCCCTCGCCGGTGATCGCGAGGCTCTCCTCGGGCACCTCGGCCAGCACGACGGGTTCGATATACGGTTCGCGGATCGAATCCAGTCCGCCGACCACCGCGCGACCGCCGCGGGCCAATGCGTCGCGAATCTGCTTGCGCACCACCTCGACCTGCGACTCCAGGATCATCGGACCGTAGGACGCGCGCTTGTCCGCGCCGGGCCGCAGCTTGACCGCCTGCGCGACCACGAGTTCCAGGAATCGGTCGAAGACGGACTCCGCCACGTAGGCCCGCTGGATGCCGGTGGCGTTCTGCCCGGCATTGGCCATCGCGCCGAACACCGCGGCCTCGGCGGCGTCGTCGAGCTTCGCGTCGACGTGCACGATCATGCTGCCCTTGCCGCTGCGCTCCACGACCACCGGCGTCATCGTCTGGGTACACAGCGCGATCACCTCGCGCGCGCCGGACTCCGAACCGGCGTAGGCGATCTTGTCCACCTTGGCCCGGCACAGCGCGGCGCCGGTCGCCTGATCGCCGGTAACCACTTGCAGCACCGGCTGATTCGGCGCCAGCCTGGTCCAGCTGTCGGCCAGCCAGACGCCGACGCCGGTGGTCAGTTCGTGCGGCTTGAACACCACGGTGTTGCCTGCGGCCATCGCATAGGCGATCGATCCCATCGGCGTGAACACCGGGTTGTTCCACGGGCCCAGCACGCCGATCACACCGAGCGGCAGGTAACCCACCGAGGCGCGCTGATTGCGGGTCAGCCAGGTGGAGCCGAGCTTCTGCCTGCCGAGCGCGCGCGCCGCGTTCCGGGCCGCCCAGTCCAGGTTCTCCACCGCGAGCATCACCTCGATCGCCGCGTCCGCTTCGGGTTTCCCGGTCTCCTCGGACAGGATCTCGACCAATTCGCCTGCGCGGCGGGTGATGTCGCGCTTCCAGTCGAGCAGCCAGCGCTTGCGCCCACTGAATCCCAGTTCGGCCCACCATTTTTCGGCCGAACGGGCGCCGCGCACGGTGCGATTGATTTCACCGGCGCCCATGACGGCGTAGTTGCCGACGGTCTCGCCGGTGCGCGGGTCGTAGGACGTCAGCACGTTCGATCGGCCAGATCCTCCCGGCTGCGCCGCCACTCGTGGCTGCGCGGACTCGGCCATGATCACCTCTCGCAGTGTCGAAATCGGCGTGCGGGCCACCGGTGGAGCGGCCGCCGCGGACGAGTGAGTGTTCCCCCGATTAGCAGACTATGGTCGCCGCGCCGGGCCGACAAGGCTCGTCCGCTGCCGCCACGCTGCCCTTGACACGGTCCACCAGCGCCGATCTGCGCCGCGCCGGACGGATATCGGCGAGTGTGAGTAAGGACACAATTAGTCTGCGGTCCTGTTGGGTACTGCGCGGGCGACCCGGCGTGAATCCTGCATGCCGGTAACATCACGCCAAGCGCTACGGATCATTCATCGGGACGTATACGCGCGCGCTCCGGCGGCCCCGAGTCGTCGCAATTGCCGATAGTGGAGAGTTGATGCCGAGCTTGAACCAAGCAGATCTGCATGCCAGTGAGCCAGCGGTCCGGGTGACGGACGTCCGGAAGTCGTTCGGCGATGTGCATGCACTGCAGGGGGTCAGCTTCGTTGCCGACCGCGCCTCCGTCCTCGGCATCCTCGGCCCGAACGGTGCGGGCAAGACGACGATGGTGAAGATCCTGTCCACGCTGCTGCGCCCGGACTCCGGCACCGCCGTGGTCGCCGGGCACGACGTGCTCAAAGACGCGGCGGGGGTGCGCCGGTCGATCATGATGACCGGTCAGTACGCCGCCCTCGACGAGAACCTCTCCGGCCGGGAGAACCTGGAACTGTTCGGTCGCCTGATGGGCCTGACCAAGAGCGCCGCCCGCAAGCGCGCCGACACCCTGCTCGAGGAGTTCGACCTGGTGAGCGCGGGCCGCCGCGCGGTGCGCCACTACTCGGGCGGCATGCGCCGCCGGGTCGACATCGCGTGCGGCCTGGTGGTGCGCCCGGAGGTGGTGTTCCTCGACGAGCCGACCACCGGCCTCGACCCGCGCAGCCGTCAGGGCGTGTGGGATCTGGTGAACGCGCTGAAGGCCCAAGGCATCACGGTCCTGCTGACCACGCAGTACCTCGAGGAAGCCGATGTGCTCAGCGACAACATCATCGTCATCGACAAGGGCACGGTGATCGCCGAGGGCACCGCCGACGAGCTCAAGGAGAAGACCGGCGGCAGCTACTGCGAGGTGGTCCCGCTGGACCCGACGCAGCTGCGCACGACCGCCGCCGCCCTCGGCGACCTGGTTCCCGCCGCGGTACTCGCGGACATCAACGGCGGCGACCGGCTCTCCATTCCAGCCCCCGAGGGCGCGGCCACGCTCACCGAGGCGCTGCGCCGCCTCGACAGCGCGGGCATCGACCTGGCCGACATCGCACTGCGCAGACCCTCGCTCGACGACGTGTTCCTGTCCATCACCGGACGTTCGGGTGGGACGGCGTGACAACGGCTACTGCCCCTGATCGGGCCGCGGACGCGGCCGCACTGTTCGCGGACCTACCCGAGGCTCGGCTGTCCTCGTTCGCGCAGTGGCGCGCGCTGTCCGGCCGGATCGTCTGGACCATGGCCACCAAGGGTGAGCTGATCGTCGCGGTGGTGACGCCGCTGGTGTTCACACTCGGGTTCTACTTTCCGCTGCGCTTGGTGATGAAGTTCCAGGGCATCGACTACGCCCAGTACGTCATGCCGATCATCGTGCTGCAGACCATGGCTTTCACGATGATGTCGAACGCCCAGCTGGCGGCGTTCGAGGCGTTGACCGGGCTGAGTACCCGAATGCAGACCATGCCGATCGGCATGCTTGTTCCGTTGTCCGCGCGGATCGCCGCCGGGCTGGTTCGCTCGGTCACCTCGCTGACCGCCGCCGTCATATTCGGCCACCTGATCGGCTTCCGCTTCGTCGCGGGCTTCGGGCAGGCCGTGTTGTTCTGTGTGTTCTCGTTGGCGGTCGGCACCACGCTCGCGCTCGGCGCCGACGCGCTGGGCAGTTTGACCAAGAGCCCGGAATCGCTGAGCCAGGCACTGACCCTGCCCACGCTGATCTTCGGCATGCTGTCCTGCGGGTTCGTCCCGGAACGCAGCTTCCCGGAATGGATTCAGGGATTCGTGCGCAATCAGCCGATCTCCCAGTTCTCCTTCGCGCTGCGTGACATGGCCGCGGGCGGTGTGACGTGGCAGGTGTTGTGGGTACCGCTGACCTGGGTGATCGGGCTCGCGCTCGTGTTCATCCCACTGTCGATCTGGGCAAGCGTGAGGCGATCATGAGTTCCGTAGAGGCCACCATGGCGCCCATCGACGAGACCGACAAGATCTCCTGGAAGACACCGCTGCCCGAGGTCGCGGCGACACCGGAGAACTCGCTGCGCAACTGGGCCACGCACAGCCTGATCCAGTGCAAGCGGCTGCTGCTGGTCTGGGCGCGTGATCCCGCGACCACGATCCAGACGCTGGTGTACCCGGCGCTGACGCTGCTGATGTTCAAGATCGTGCTCGGCAAGTCGATCACCAGCTACACCGGCCAGCCGAGCATCTACGCGCAGATGGCGTTGCTCACGCTGGTCGCGGCGATGTCCGGTGCGGTGGTGAGCGCGCTCGGCTTCAAGGGCGAGAAGATGTCCGGTCTGCTCGGCCGGTTCTGGACCATGCCGATCCACCGAGCGGCGGGGCTGACCGGACGCTTGCTGGCCGAAGCGGTTCGGGTATTGGTCACCACTCTGTTCGTCGTCGGCGTCGGGCTGCTGCTCGGCTTCCGGTTCAACCAGGGCCCGCTCGCCGGCCTTGCCCTGATCGGCATCCCGGTGCTGTTCGGTGTCGCCTTCGCCGTGCTCGTCACCGCGCTGGCCACCGTCACCGAGGGCGTGATGCTGGTGAACATCATCGGCATCATCAACACGCTGCTGATGTTCTTCAACACCGGCTTCGCACCGGCGTTCGCCTATCCGGTCTGGTTGCAGTCGACGATCCAGAACCAGCCGATGAGCTGTGCGATCGATGCGATGCGCGGCCTGTCTTATGGCGGACCGGTCGCCGAGCCGCTGATGAAGACCGTGCTGTGGACGCTCGGCTTGATCGTGGTGTTCGCCTACCCCGCGGTGCGCGGCTATCGACGGGCGGCCGAGACCGGGGCCTGATCGAAGTCGTAGTCCAGCCAGCGATTGCGGTTCGTCCAGCCGACCAGGTCGTAGCGCCAGTGGAACGGCCAGGTGTGCGCGACGGTGTTGAACAGGACCGCGCCGAGGGCGGTGTAGTCGTCGTGGGCGGACAGCAGGGCGCGTTGTCCGCGCGGTGAGGCGTTGAAGAACGCGTCGAACATGGCGATCGATTGCTCGGTGGTCAGCCGGCCGAGTCCCCATAGCCCGCGCATCCGCATCCAGTACACCAATCGGGCGCGGCGCGGCCACAGTTCGGCGATCGGGTCGCGGCCCTGCTGTAGCGCGGTGATCGCGGTGTCCACCAGCGCGAGCGAGTCGGCGACGCTGTAGCCGGTGCAGGGATGCATCATGCCGCCGCGTGATCCGAACGGAACGGCCTGGGCGACGCCCTTTTTCGGCGGCCGTTGATCGAGCGGATAGTGCGCGGCCTCCGTCGGCTCCGTGCCGGTGAGCCGAATGCCGTGCGCGGCAAGTCGATTGAGGGTCCGTTTGCGCAGCTCGTGCTGCGGCATGCCGCCACGCAGGCCGAGGCTGGTCTCCTCGAAGATCACCGTGCCGTCGCCGAGCGGCACCGAGTAGAGGAACGACGGCGGCTCGTCGGGGCCCGCGCCGTTCTCCGGCCGCCAGTCCAGCAGCAGTCCCTCGCCCTCCTCGACCATCGGCGCGGCCGTCTCGGCGGCGACGAAGATGCCGTGCGCGCTGGCGGCCCGGCGCCGGCCGAGCGTGGGCAGGCCGCGGGTGTCGAAAACCGTCGCCGCGGTCACCGTCGTCCCGTCGGCGAGGGTGACGACGTGCGCGTCGACCTGGGTGGCGCGCCCCGCCAGTACGGTGGCCCCGTCGAGCGGGAGTGCCTCGCGCAGGCCCGTTTTCGACAGCACGCAGTAGGGGCGATCGATGCGCAGCGCGGTTTTGGTCCAGACGGTGGGCTGCGGAATCGTGCTGGCGATTGCGCTCGCGGGCAGCCAGTCCGGCAGTTCGTCGACCCAGCAGGAGTAGGTGGGCGGCCACAGCCGATCGGGCCGCGGATCGACCGCGGTCACGCTGAGCCCGGCGCGCAGCGCACGATGCGCCAGCGCCCGGCCGGTCGGACCGAGCCCGACCACACACACGTCGACATCTCGGACCGCGCTGACACCCATGAGGGCATTCAATCCGCTGCGGCCGGGCCGACGCAACTGTCCGCGCGCATCGAGCCCCCGGAAATCGGGTCTCGCATTAAACCGAACACGGTGAAAGCGCGCAGTCCGAGAATTGCTTTTCACGGTGCCCCCAGAATTGGTGGCCCTGCAACTTCAGTGATGAAAAAGGGCTGTGTCACACCGTAGTCTCGGTGCCGGACGCGGGTGGTTTCCGCGTTCAGGAGAAGGGGAATCATGAGTGGCAATACCCTCCGTAGGCTTGGTGTGCTCGCGGTCACAGCCGGTGCGGCTGTATTCGCGGTTATGCCGGCATCGGCGCACGGTGCGCCTGCGGAGTCCGCAATTGTTGCGGTGCAGGAGCACGATGCGCGAAAGCTCACCTTGACAATTCACTCGGCGGCCATGGATCGCGATATCCAGGTGGAGACGCAGCGGGCGGCCGACACCAGCGTGCCCCGGCCGGTGCTCTACCTGCTGCAGGGTGCGGGCGGCGGCGAGGACGGCGTTACCTGGGAGACGGAAACCGATGCGCTGCAGTTCCTTTCGGCCAAGAACGTGCACGTGGTGTCGCCGATCGGCGGCATGTTCAGCTACTACGCGGATTGGATCAACGACGATCCGCGCCTGGGCAAGCAGAAGTGGAAGACCTTTCTGACGCGTGAATTGCCGCCCCTCATCGATAAATATCTGGCGACCAGCGGGCGCAATGCCATCGCGGGCCTCTCGATGGCGGGCACCACCACGCTCGCGCTCGCCGCGACCACCGGCGACCTCTACTCCAGCGTCGCCGCCTACAGCGGCTGCGCGCAGATCAGCGACCCGGTCGGCCAGGAGTTCATGAAGCTCACCGTGGAGACCTGGGGCTGGGCGAAGCTGGCCAACATGTACGGCGCGGCCGACGACCCGCGCTGGGCGGCCAACGACCCGTACGTGCAGGCCGAGGGGCTACGAGGCAAGTCCATCTACATTTCCAGCGGCGGCGGCATCCCCGGTAAATACGATGAATTGAACGGCAAGTATTCGCTGCCCGGTGTCGACGGTATCGCGGCCCAGCTCATCAAAGGCGGCGCCATCGAGGCGGCCACCAATTACTGCTCACGCAATATGCAGACCCGCCTGAATACTCTGGGTATTCCGGCAACGTATGACATTCACCCGGACGGCACCCATTCCTGGGGATATTGGGAAGACGCGTTGAAGAACTCGTGGCCCGCGCTGTCTGCTCCGTTGGGAATTTGAGATGTGGATTCGCAAACAGGCCGCGCGGATCGCCGGCCTGATGCTCGCTGCCGCCTGCGCGGCGGTCCTGCACGCGCCCGCCGCGGCAGCCGCCCCGCCGATCCCGGCCTTCGCCGGCGCCAACGATTGGGCCTGCCGCCCGTTGGCGGTGCACCCGCAGCCGGTCGTGCTCGTACACGGTTCGGGCACCGACGCGGCCAACAGTTTCGCGATGCTCGCACCGCTGCTGCGGGCCGAGGGTCACTGTGTCTTCGCGGCGAATCTCGGCCCCACCCCCGGCCTGCGTGACGTGGTCAGCGGCCAAGCCGGCTCCAGCGCAGTGGGTATCGGCCCGGTCGGCGCCGCGGTACTCGGCCGCACCATCTACGGCGTCGCCGACATCGATCGGATGGCGACCGAGTTGAGCGACGTCGTGCAGGCCGTGCAGAAAGCCACCGGCGCGCAGCAGGTGGCGCTGGTCGGTCACTCCACCGGCGGCAACGTGATCCGTCAGTACCTGCGCTCGCACGGCCCCGCCGCGGTGACGCAGGTGATCACGCTCGGTACCCCGTATCGGGGCTCGACCTGGGCCGGACTCCGCGACAACTACCCTGACCTGGCCTCGATCGGTCTGGAGAACGCGCAGATCGCCGCCCAGGTCTTCGGAACTCCGGGTCAGCAGCAGGTGGTTGGGTCACCGCTGCTGAACCGGCTGAACGCGGGAGGCGAGACCGTGCCCGGTGTCCGGTACACGGCCCTCGCCTCCCGCGCCGACGAGATCATCACCCCGCAGGAGACCGCGCTGCTCACCGCGCCCACCGGTGACAACCGCAATATCTGGCTGCAGGACGGCTGCCCGGCCGACATCGCCAATCACAGTGGGCTGCTGGGGGATCCGCGTGCCGCCGCGGCGGTGCTCAGCGCGCTGGCGAACGACAACCGCCCGCTGCCCTGCTGAAAAAAGGTGCGGCTACTTCGGTGTGATCCAGGTGGTGATGTCCGCGTGCACGACCTCGAGGCCGTGCTTGTCGTAGACCGACACCGGAATGATCAGGTCCCGGCCCTCGGTGATCGTCGCGAAGTCGGGGACCTCCGGCAGCTTCGCGACGGCCCGCAGGCCGGTCTCGGCCTTGGCCAGGTACTGCACGTTCATCGCCTTCGGGATCCAGCGGTGCGTCTCCGGCACGGTCGCCTCGCTCAGCATGCCCATGGCCACCTCGGCCAGGTTGCAGGCGGCGATGGCGTGATAGGTGCCGAGGTGGTTGTGGATGCCGAACCACTTCGGCGAGGTCACCTCGCACAGGCCCGGCTCAAGTCGCACCACGCTCGGCAGCACCGTGCCGAAGTACGGCACCCGCGCCACCATGCCCAGCGAGAACAGCGTGTGGCCGAGCCGATTGTCCGGCAGTTTCTGCCAGCTGCGGTAGGTCGCGGTCGCTTTCGTCATGCGGTCATCTTACTGCGGAGTAAGTTCGGTCTGTCGAGTGTGCCCCAAATCACGGTGACAGCGGGCTCGGGGGCTATCTGGTCGCCTGTCCGAATTGCTATGTTTATCCGTTGCGTCGATCGGTGGCGGGACTGGGGGCCGACGCCATTTCTGTTGGCGTAGAGGGGAACTGGGAGTTCTCGAGCATGGGTATTCGCACAATCGCCGCCGCGCTGGGTATCGCGCTGGGCGGCGCTCTCATCGCGACATCCGCAGGGGCGGGCCAGGCCGCCGCCGTCACTCCGGTCATCGCGCCGCAGGACGGCATCTATCTCGGCCTCGAACTCGATCACAACGAGACGGTCGCGTTGCAGCGCAGTCCGCTCATGGGCGTGCTGAACGGTCCACTGACCACCGACGGGCTGTTCTACCTCGATGAGGAGTCCGTCTATCAGGGCGGCGAGCTGATCGACGGCATCCAGTACAGCGACGACCTCGAGTTCTCGGGCGTCACCGCGGAGGCGGCCAACACGCGCAGCGGTTCGATCGCGATCGCTGTGGTCGATCCGGCGCTCTACGACAACTCGAAGTATGTGATCGTCCAGGTGCTGCGCTGACCTGATTCGCCTCCGGCGGGTGGGGTCGGATCGGTCGAACAGTCGAACGGCGGCGGCCGTGCCGGTTCCTCGGAATCGGCACGGCCGCCGCTGTTGTTGCCTTGCCGTCACGCCGATGACCTGGGCGGAGCCGTTCCCTGGGGCCGGATTTGAAGTAGCCGAGCGCGTCGGGCATACTGTTCGGGTTGCCTTGCACCGGGCCGTGCCTGTTTCCGAGTTGAGACGGGATGGCTAGGAAAGGCGAGCAGTACCAATCGTGTACCTCACCGGTTCATCCGGTGTGGGTACGTCCGGGAACACGATTCCAGGCCTGAGATGAAGTTCGATCCAGTGCCGAAGAATGAGCGGATGGGCGACACGCCCGACCGCGTGGACCGGAGAACCATGACAGATGAACAGCGGCGAGGACCGAAGCATGCGTGCTCGGTCGTGGTCTCACGTGAGACGTCTTCGTGTGTTCGGGCTGTGCAAATTGAGGGTGGTACGGAAGCCAGCTTCCGGATCACGAAGGTATAAGCGGAGAAAAGGACACTTAGCGTGGCGGGACAGAAGATCCGCATCAGGCTCAAGGCCTACGACCACGAGGCGATCGACGCGTCAGCGCGCAAGATCGTTGAGACGGTGACCCGCACTGGGGCCCGTGTCGTCGGGCCGGTGCCGTTGCCGACCGAGAAGAACGTGTACTGCGTCATCCGTTCGCCGCACAAGTACAAGGACTCGCGCGAGCACTTCGAGATGCGTACGCACAAGCGGCTTATCGACATCCTCGACCCGACGCCGAAGACGGTCGACGCGCTGATGCGCATCGACCTCCCGGCCAGCGTCGACGTCAACATTCAGTGACGGGGACTGGAGATATGACTGACAACAAGAACAGGCCTGCGGCGGGCATCCTCGGCACCAAGCTCGGGATGACCCAGGTGTTCGACGAGAAGAATCGCGTCGTTCCCGTGACCGTCATCAAGGCCGGACCGAACGTGATCACCCAGATCCGCACCGTGGAGCGCGACGGCTACAGCGCCGTCCAGGTTGCCTTCGGCGCCATCGACCCGCGCAAGGTGAACAAGCCGGTCTCCGGCCAGTTCGCCAAGGCCGGTGTCACCCCGCGTCGCCACGTTGCCGAGATCCGCGTCGCCGACGCGTCCACCTTCGAGGTCGGCCAGGAGATCAACGCCGACGTCTTCGAAGAGGGCACCTACGTCGACGTGACGGGTACCAGCAAGGGCAAGGGCTTCGCCGGCACCATGAAGCGTCACGGCTTCGCCGGTCAGGGCGCTTCGCACGGTGCGCAGGCTGTGCACCGTCGCCCCGGCTCCATCGGTGGCTGCGCCACCCCCGGCCGCGTGTTCAAGGGCATGCGCATGTCGGGCCGCATGGGTAATGACCGCGTCACCACGCAGAACCTCTCGGTTCACAAGGTCGACGCCGAAAACGGCCTGCTGCTGATCAAGGGAGCGATCCCGGGTCGTCGCGGCAATGTCGTGATCGTCAAGAGCGCAGTGAAGGGTGGTGCGCACGCATGACCAGCCTCGAAAAGAAGGCCAACCTGACCCTGCCGGTCAAGGAGCTGGGCGGCAAGACCAATGGCACCGTCGATCTCCCCGCGGAGATCTTCGACGCGACCGCGAACATCTCGCTGATGCACCAGGTGGTCATCGCGCAGCTGGCCGCGGCCCGCCAGGGCACGCACTCCACCAAGACCCGCGGTGAAGTCCGCGGTGGTGGCAAGAAGCCGTACCGGCAGAAGGGCACCGGCCGCGCCCGTCAGGGCTCGACCCGCGCGCCGCAGTTCACCGGTGGTGGCGTCGTGCACGGCCCGCAGCCGCGCGACTACAGCCAGCGCACCCCCAAGAAGATGATCCGCGCCGCACTGCGTGGAGCACTTTCGGACCGGGCGCGTAACGAGCGCATCCACGTGATCACCGAACTGGTTGCCGGGCAGGACCCGTCGACCAAGACGGCCAAGAGCTTCCTCGCGGAGCTGTCGGACCGCAAGAAGTTCCTCCTCGTCCTCGGACGTGAGGACATCGCGGCCTGGAAGAGCGTGCAGAACCTCGAGTTCGTGCACCCGATCGCGCCGGACCAGCTCAACACCTATGACGTGCTGGAAAGCGACGAGGTCGTGTTCAGCGTGGAGGCACTCAACGCCTTCGTGCACGGCCCCGCCGAGGCGGCACAGGAGGAGAGCAAGTGACCACCATCGCCGACCCCCGCGACATCCTGCTGGCGCCGGTCATCTCGGAGAAGTCCTACGGACTCATCGAGGAAGGCACCTACACCTTCATCGTGCACCCGGATTCCAACAAGACGCAGATCAAGATCGCCGTCGAGAAGGTCTTCGGTGTCACGGTTACCAGCGTCAACACCGCCAACCGTCAGGGCAAGCGCAAGCGGACCCGCTTCGGTTACGGCAAGCGCAAGAACACCAAGCGCGCGCTCGTGACCATCTCGGCCGACAGCAAGCCCATCGAGATCTTCGGAGGCCCGGTCGCGTAAGCGCCTGGGACTCCAGAAAGAAGAGAAGAACTCATGGCAATTCGTAAGTACAAGCCGACAACCCCGGGTCGCCGCGGGTCGTCCGTTTCGGACTTCGCTGAGATCACTCGGTCGACCCCCGAGAAGTCGCTGATCCGTCCGCTGCACAGCAAGGGTGGTCGTAATGCGCACGGTCGCATCACCACCCGGCACCGCGGTGGCGGCCACAAGCGGGCCTACCGTCTGATCGACTTCCGTCGACTGGACAAGGACGGCATCCCGGCCAAGGTCGCGCACATCGAGTACGACCCGAACCGCACCGCGAACATCGCGCTGCTGCACTTCGTGGACGGCGAGAAGCGCTACATCATCGCGCCCAAGGGCATCGCGCAGGGCACCCCGATCGAGTCCGGCCCCACGGCCGACATCAAGCCGGGTAACAACCTGCCGCTGCGCAACATCCCGACCGGTACCACCATCCATGCGGTGGAGCTGCGTCCGGGCGGCGGCGCGAAGATGGCTCGTTCGGCCGGATCCAGCATCCAGCTGCTCGGTAAGGAAGGCTCCTACGCCACGCTGCGTATGCCCTCCGGCGAAATCCGCCGCGTCGACGTGCGCTGCCGCGCCACCGTCGGCGAGGTCGGCAACGCCGAGCAGTCGAACATCAACTGGGGCAAGGCCGGCCGTATGCGCTGGAAGGGCCGTCGCCCCACCGTCCGTGGTGTCGTGATGAACCCGGTCGACCACCCGCACGGTGGTGGTGAAGGCAAGACCTCCGGTGGTCGCCACCCGGTCTCGCCGTGGGGACAGCCGGAAGGCCGTACCCGCAAGCCCAACCGCCCGAGCGACAAGCTCATCGTCCGCCGCCGCAAGTCCGGCAAGAACAAGCGCTGAAGGAGGAGGTAAGAAATGCCACGCAGCCTCAAGAAAGGCCCGTTCGTCGACGACCACCTCCTCGCGAAGGTGGACGTGCAGAACGAAAAGGGCACGAAGCAGGTCATCAAGACCTGGTCGCGTCGTTCGACCATCATCCCCGATTTCATCGGCCACACCTTCGCCGTCCATGACGGTCGCAAGCACGTGCCGGTGTTCGTCTCGGACAACATGGTCGGGCACAAGCTCGGTGAGTTCGCGCCGACCAGGACGTTCAAGAGCCACGTCAAGGACGACCGGAAGAGCAAGCGGCGATGACGACTGACACTCAGAATCCGACTGCACGCGCGACGGCCAAGCACGTTCGCGTCACCCCGATGAAGGCTCGTCGCGTCGTGGACCTGGTCCGCGGCAAGCGAGTCGAGGATGCCCTGGCGATCCTGAAGTTCGCGCCCCAGGCCGCGAGCGAGCCAGTTGCCAAGGTCGTGGCGAGTGCCGCGGCGAACGCCGAGAACAACCTCGGCCTGAACCCGGCCACCCTGGTCATCTCGACGGCCTACGTCGACGAGGGTGCGACCATGAAGCGGTTCCAGCCGCGCGCCCAGGGTCGTGCGTTCCGCATCCGCAAGCGCACCAGCCACATCACCATCGAGGTCGAGAGCATCCCCACCGCCGGTGGAGCAACTCGCAACCGCCGGAAGGGAGGGGCAAAGTAAATGGGACAGAAAATCAATCCCCATGGCTTCCGCCTCGGTATCACCACCGACTGGAAGTCGCGTTGGTACGCGGACAAGCAGTACGCGGACTACGTCAAGGAAGATGTCGCCATCCGTAAGCTCCTCGCCACCGGCATGGAGCGGGCGGGCATCTCCAAGGTGGAGATCGAGCGCACCCGTGATCGGGTTCGCGTCGACATCCACACCGCTCGTCCGGGCATCGTCATCGGCCGCCGTGGCGCCGAGGCCGATCGCATCCGGGCCGAGCTGGAGAAGCTCACCAAGAAGCAGGTGCAGCTGAACATCCTCGAGGTCAAGAACCCCGAATCGGATGCGCAGCTCGTTGCTCAGGCCGTGGCCGAGCAGCTGTCCAACCGCGTGGCGTTCCGTCGTGCGATGCGTAAGGCCATCCAGTCGGCCATGCGTTCGCCGAACGTCAAGGGCATCCGCGTGCAGTGCTCGGGCCGCCTCGGTGGCGCCGAAATGTCGCGCTCGGAGTTCTACCGCGAGGGTCGGGTGCCGCTGCACACGCTGCGCGCCGACATCGACTACGGCCTCTACGAGGCCAAGACCACCTTCGGTCGCATCGGCGTGAAGGTCTGGATCTACAAGGGCGACATCGTCGGTGGCAAGCGTGAGCTCGCCGCCGCGGCCGCTCCGGCAGGCGATCGCGATCGCCCGCGCCGCGAGCGTCCGTCTCGCCCGCGTCGCTCCGGATCCGCCGGTACCACGGCGACCAGCACCGAGGCCGGGCGCGCCGCCACCGCGGTGGTGGACGCTCCGGCAGAGACACAGGAGGGCTGACGCAATGCTGATGCCTCGTAAGGTCAAGCACCGCAAGCAGCACCACCCCGGTCGTTCCGGCATGGCCAAGGGCGGCACCTCGGTGGCGTTCGGCGAGTTCGGGATCCAGGCGCTGGAGCCTGCTTACGTGACCAACCGGCAGATCGAGTCGGCACGTATCGCGATGACCCGCCACATCAAGCGTGGCGGCAAGATCTGGATCAACATCTACCCGGATCGCCCGCTCACCAAGAAGCCTGCCGAAACCCGCATGGGTTCCGGTAAGGGTTCGCCGGAGTGGTGGATCGCGAACGTCAAGCCCGGCCGCGTGATGTTCGAGATGAGTTACCCCAATGAGGAGATCGCTCGTGAGGCCCTGCGCCGCGCGATGCACAAGCTCCCGATGAAGTGCCGGATCGTGACCAGGGAGGAGCAGTTCTGATGGCTACCGAAACACCGGCCGCAGAGCTCCGCGAGCTCACCGAAGAAGAGTTGGTGCAGAAGCTGCGCGACTCCAAGGAAGAGCTGTTCAACCTGCGCTTCCAGATGGCGACGGGTCAGCTGGACAACAACCGTCGGCTGCGCGTGGTTCGTCACGAGATCGCGCGCATCTACACGGTCATGCGCGAGCGCGAGCTCGGTCTGGCCTCCGGACCCGCTGACAAGGGAGATGCGGCATGAGCGAACAGAAAGAGCAGCAGCGCGCCAGCCGCAAGGTTCGAGTTGGCTACGTTGTCTCGGACAAGATGACCAAGACGATCGTCGTCGAGCTGGAAGACCGTAACCGGCACAAGCTCTACGGCAAGATCATTCGCACCACCTCCAAGGTGAAGGCGCATGACGAGAACGAGATCGCCGGCATCGGCGACCGCGTCCAGCTGATGGAGACCCGACCGCTGTCGGCGACCAAGCGCTGGCGTCTGGTCGAGGTGCTGGAGAAGGCCAAGTAGGTCTTTTCGGTCTGTAAGGCGAAGGCCCGCTTCCCGGTTGGGAGGCGGGCCTTCGTCGTTCTATGAGCCGACCCGATCGCCACGTTACTTTCACGTGGAACACGTGGTATACATGTGGCATGTCCAAACGTAATCTGACGATCCAGCTCGATGAAGAGGTGATCACCTCCGCAAAGGTGATTGCGGTACAACGGGGCACGTCGGTCAGCGCGCTGGTGACGCAGTACCTGCGCGAGATCGCTCAGGACGCCGAGCGCTATGAGTACGCCAAACAGCAGGCGCTCCAGCTGATGGCCGAGGCCGAAGGGCACGGAGGGCGCGTCACGTGGACGCGAGAGGAGCTTTACGACCGAGGGGAGCAGAGGCACGCGTGATCGCGGTTGAGCGCACCTTCATAGACACCAACATCCTCATCTACGCACACGACATCGAGGCCGGGGAGCGGCACCGGATCGCTCGAGATGTCCTCGCGGACCTGTGGCGTCGCGGCGTCGGTTTGCTCAGCACCCAGGTGCTGCAGGAGTTCTACAACGTGGCGACGCGCAAGTTGACGCCACGGATGAGTCCAGCGAAGGCTCGCCGGGTCATTGCGACCTACAGCGAATGGTGCGCGCGCGACACCGACCCGCTGGTGATCATGAACGCTTCATTTCTTGCCGAAACACACATGGTGTCGTGGTGGGACGCATTGATCATCGAGGCCGCTTCCCGGTCCGGCGCGAAATACATTCTGTCGGAAGACCTTCAACACGGCCGCAGCTTCCTCGGGTTAGAGGTGCGCAACCCCTTCCTCGAACGAGCGGGTTAGCCCAGATCCGGACCCGCAGGAGATCGCGGCGAGAACCGAACAGTGAGGAGGGCGCGTACTGCGGTTGCCGGGCGCGCCCGTCCTTGTAGTGTCGTGTTGACGGCGAACACTGCGTCGAAGCACCTGGCCTCGGTAGCAGTGCCGGCCGATGCGGAGGTGGGATTGTTGGTGCAGCCATACGACCGGGCGCTGCTGCGTAAGCACTTGCTACAGACTCGGATAGCGGGCGATGTCGCGACGCCACGCGAGGGAAACCTGGCGCATTACCGCAGGATGGTCGCCAAGGATCCCGGCTACCAATTCGGGTTGGCGTTGAAGGACTGGACGTTCGACGAGACCTTGGACATGATGGCGCGGCTGTGCGGGGTCAACCCGGACCCGCGGCATCGGCAAGGCGCCGACACCATCGGAGTGGATCTGACCATCGAGGCCCTCGACGAGATGGGCGCCCGAATCGGGCAGGCCGCGCGCGATCGAGAGACAGTGCTGCTGGCCACCGGGCACCCCGGGCCGCTGATGGGCGTCTACCGCGCAGTCGAAGACGCGTTGCGCGCCGCCGGGTGTGAGGTACTCACCCCCGCCGCGGGTTGGTCGTACCCCGTCATCACCGCGAACGGCTCGCGGATTCGCGAAATCGTCTACAGCTCAGGCGTTGCCGCGCTCAGCACCGGCGGCCGACTCCAGCACACGCACGACCCGAACCCCATGCAGGCGATGCTGCAAGAACTGCGCGACCGCCCCGAACCGCAC
The DNA here is from genome assembly GCF_007990755.1 of Nocardia ninae NBRC 108245. Classification (GTDB taxonomy): domain Bacteria; phylum Actinomycetota; class Actinomycetes; order Mycobacteriales; family Mycobacteriaceae; genus Nocardia; species Nocardia ninae. The sequence continues at coordinate 54,339 of NZ_BJXA01000008.1, forward strand.
CCCTGGCCCGACCTCGTCATCGCCGACCACGGCTGGGCCGGCGCAGCGGGTGAAGCGGGCATCGACACCGTCGGTTTCGCCGACTCCAACGACCCAGCCCTGTTCGCGGGCCGCGCCGAAGGCAAGATCGCCGTTACCGTCCCGCTCGACGACGGCGTCTTCCCCGAATACTACGAACCGATGACCGACTACCTGCTCGACCGCGCGGGTCTCACCGGCTGAACCTACTCGACGGCTGAGCGCAAAGGTGAACTACCGCTTGCTCATTGGGCAGCGAGTGACAGCGGCAAAATTCATGGGATAAATCGGTGGCGGCTTGTCGGTACGGCGTGACAAGCTCGGTTGGTGCGGTCCTATCGGGTGGTTTTGGCGAGTGCGGATGTGCGCAACGTACTGCTGCTCGGGGCGCTGGTGCGCATCCCGTTCTTCGCCGGGGCCGTGCTGCTCGCACTGCACGTCGTGCAGACGTTGCACGGTTCCTACGTGCAGGCCGGTGTGCTCAGCACCATCGCCACCGTGTGCATCGCGTTGAGCGGGCCGTGGCGCGGGCGCCTGCTCGATCGGTTCGGACTGCGCCGCACGGTCGCGCCGTCCATTCTGGTCGGCGCGGTGTGCTGGTCGATCGCGCCGTTCGTCGATTACGTGCCGCTGCTCATCTTCGCCGCGATCGCCGGACTCTTCGACGTACCCATCTTCACCGTCGTCCGGCAGGCGGTCATCGCCGCGACGACCGAGCAGAACCGGCAGCCCGCCCTCGCGTTGGAGTCGGTGTCGGTCGAGTGCGCCTTCATGGTCGGGCCGATCGTCGGTGTCGCCGCCGCCAGCATCTGGTCGACGACGATGGTGTTGTTCTTCGTGCAAATGACTTTGGTGCTCGCCGGCATCCTGCTCTGGGTGCGCAATCCACCACTGCGCTCCGCCCAGGACACCGACCGCGCGAACGCCGTCGCCGTCCCGCGCCGCAGCTGGTTCCGCCTCGAGTTCGTCGCCCTGTGCGTCGGCGCGAGCGCGGCGATCGCCGTCCTGGCCGGCTCCGAACTGACCTTCGTCTCCGCCATCCGCGAATTCGACGCGCAGAAATGGCTCGGCGTCGTCCTCGCCGTCTGGGGCTTCGGTTCGGTGGTCGGCGGCCTCACCTACGGCGCGCTGCACCGCAAGATCTCCACCTACCTGCTGCTCGCGGCCCTCGGCGCCGTCACCCTACCGATGGCCTTCGCCGTCGGCCCCATCTCCCTCGCTATCACCGGCCTGGTCGCCGGATTATTCTGCGCGCCAACGATTACCGCCTCCATCGACCAGATGAGCCGAATAGTTCCCGAGGGCGGCCGCGGTGAAGCAATCGGATGGCACAGCGCCGCCCTCACCCTCGGCAACGGCATCGGCAGCTCCATGGCGGGCATCGCCATCGACGCGGGCGGCTTCCCCGCGGGCTTCGGTGCCGCAGCCGCCCTCGGCCTGGGCATCGGCCTCGGCATCCCGCTCCTCCTCGCCCTGCGCAACCGCCGCCACCCAGCCGTCGAGAAAGAACCGAGCCAAGTCGGCGCCTGAGTCTCGGCCAGCGTCGACGGCACCGCAGTCGGCGACAGCGGTTGAGATGTGCCTCCGGTCGGTGCTGATCGACCGTGTTGTGTCCGTGGGTAGTTCGGTCATGAGTGGCTGACTGCCCTTCTCGCCCCTGAGCGGTTCCAATAGCTCATCTTCTGAAACGTCCCGGCTGACAACCGGTTTCGCGGTTGAGTCGAGCCAACTCGATAGCCCCCTGTCGTGGCTGAGCGGGGTGTCGTAGGCCTGCGGTGATCGGAGGGCGGGTGCTGGTGAGCCAGATTTCCAGCCGAGGCCTTGCGTTATACGTATACATCTACATATAGTGGTCGCGACGGGTGCTGGTGTGCAGTGGCCCGGGGAAATCGAGACCGAGAATCTGGGCCGGCGGGGCGAATGAGGGGTCCGTTGGTTCTGAATCGATGCGTGCATGCGCATTTACGTATAGATGGAGTCGTCATGAGTAGCGAATCGGTGCAGGCGGTTGTGGTCGAGGGGGGTGTCGACTTCGAGAGGGCGGACCCGGAGGGGTTTCGGGAAGTCGCGCTGAAGGTAGGGCCGGGGAGTGGGCGGGTGCAGCGGTTTGCCGGGCGGCGGGTGGGGGAGTCGACGCAGGTCACCAAGGCGGGGGTGGAGCTGGTCCGGGTTTATCTGAGCCGCAAAGGGAAGTACGTGGTGCACAAGCAAAGTGCGGAGTGGACCGATTTCTCGGTGGTGGCCGATTGGGTCAAGGAATTGAAGAAGATGCAGAAGACGAACTGGCGTGGCGGGCTGGACCTGGACAATCAGAGTTGGGGCGACCGCACGCTGGAGGTGGTGGACTCGTTCGAGGAACTGCGGGAGCGGGTGCCCGCCAAGATCTTCCGCACACTCACCGACACTTCCGCGCAACCTCCTATCGAGGATCTCGACATCTGAGCGGCCGCTCGGATACCGAAAGGACGCATTCCCATGTTTGCTCGACTCGGGCAGTTGGTCGTGCACCATCCGTGGAAGGTGATCGGCCTGTGGCTGCTCATCATCGTCGGTGTGGTGGCGACGGCGCCGCAGCTCAAATCGACCACCGACCAATCCGACTTCCTGCCTTCGCATTACGAGTCGATCCAGGCACTCGACATGCAACAGAAGGCTTTTCCGCAGAGTGCAGCGCCCGCGGCGTTGATCGTCTTCGCCCGGTCCGACGGGGCACAGTTGAGCGACAGCGATACGGCCGCGGTCGCGTCCATCGGCGCGAAACTCAGTGCGGCCAACATCGAGGATGTCACTGGGCTACAGCCGATTCCGCCGTCGGAGAACCGGCTGATCCAGGTCATCGCGGTGCAGCTGACGAAGGTGACCAGCGCGGGCGACACGACCCAGAGCGACGCGGTCAAGGCGCTGCGTGACGCGCTGAAGACGGAAGTGCAAGGCGGCGAACTGAAGGCGGGCATCACCGGTCAGGCGGCGCAGATGCTGGATCAGATGGAGTCCAGCGAAAAGGGCATGGCGATCATCGGTGTCGCGACGATCGTGCTGATCCTCGTGCTGCTGCTGATCATCTTCCGCAGCCCGGTGATCGCGCTGCTGCCGATCGTCACCATCGGCGCCGTCTCCAGTCTGGTCGGCGGACTGATCGCGATGACGGCCGAGGCCTTCGACCTCAAGGTGGACAGTTCGGTGAACGCCATCCTGCTGGTCGTGCTGTTCGGCGTCGGCACCGATTACATCCTGTTCCTGATGTTCCGCTACCGGGAACGGCTGCGGGCGGGGGAAGATCCGAAGACCGCCATGGTCAGTGCCGTCACCAGGGTCGGCGAGGCCATCACCTCCGCTGCGGCAGCGGTGATCATCGCGTTCATGGCACTGACCCTGTCCACGCTGGGCATGTTCCGGGCGCTCGGTCCCGCGCTGGCCATCGCGGTCGCGGTGGCGCTGCTGGCCGGTCTCACACTGGTGCCCGCCGTGGTTTCGTTGTTGGGCACCAAGGTGTTCTGGCCGTCGAAGGCGTGGCAGGCGGAGCCGAAGGGTGCGCGTTTCGCGGCGCTCGGTGCGGCCCTCGGCCGTCGTCCCGCCGCCTTCGCGGTGGTCTCCGGCGGTGTGCTCGTCGCGCTGGGCATCCTGGCCGTCGGCTTCAATCCGACCTTCGATCTGAGTTCGGGCTCGACCTCGGATGCGTCCGAATCGGTGGTCTACAACAAGGAACTGCTCAAGGGCATGCCCGCAGGTGCCACCCAGCCGTCGGACGTGTTGCTGCGGGCCGACAACGGCGCGCTGACCAGCGACCAGCTCGCGACCTACCGGACGGCGTTGATCGCGGTGCCCGGCGTCGGCCAGGTGGCGGAACCGCTGCTGTCCGCGGACAAGGCGACCGCCAACTTCCAGGTGACGCTCACCTCCGCACCGGAATCGGACGCCGCGATCGAGACGGTCCGTAATCCGTTGCGCGACGCCGCGCATGCGGCCGCGCCGGCGGGCACGACCGCCGCCGTCGGCGGGATGACGGCGATCTTCGTGGACTTCCAGGACGCGATGAACCACGACTACGCGATCGTGTTCCCGGTGGCCGCGATTCTGATCATGATCGTGCTGGCCTTGCTGCTGCGCAGTCTGGTCGCGCCGTGGTACCTGATGGCGTCGGTGTTCCTCGGCTTCGCCGCCACGCTCGGCGCCGCGGTGCTGGTGTTCCAGCACATCCAGGGGGAGGCCGGCCTGATCTTCACGCTGCCGGTGATCATGTACCTGTTCGTGGTCGCGCTCGGCACCGACTACAACATCCTGATGGTGGCCCGGTTGCGCGAAGAGGCCAGGGAGGGGCGCGATCCGCGGCAGGCGGCGGCGCTCGGTTTGCAGCACACGGGTCCGACGGTCGCGGCCGCAGGCCTGATCCTCGCGGGTACCTTCGCCTCGATGATGTTGGCGGGCAACAACGTTCTCTCGCAGATGGGGTTCGCCATCTCCGTGGGCATCGGAATCGCCGCCTTCGTGATGGCGATGTTCTTCACCCCGGCGCTGACGGCGTTGCTCGGGCACCGCGCGTGGTGGCCGGGGCACGGTGACGAGAAGCCCGGTATGTCCCCGGAGCGGGGAGCGTACGACACCGACGAGGTGACGGCGCCGACCGCACGCTGACCGTGTCGAGCGGCGCCTGAGGTGGTCGAACACGGGTAACCGCAACGAAAAGGGCTGCCCTCCGGTAACTCCGGAGGGCAGCCCTTTGCTGTCCAGCGGGAATGACCCGCGCGCGATCAGCCGCTGATGGCGAAGGGGCGGCGGACCTTGATCCCCGCCTCCACCGCGCGGGCTACGGCCGCACGGGAGACGCCGACCTCGTTGGCGATGCCCGGCGTCAGCCAGGATTCGTCGGCGAGACGAAGGATCTCGGCGAGCTGCTCGACGGAGAGATTCGACATCCGGCGGCGGGCGATCTCGTGTGCGAGAGCGGTGATTTCGTCGTCCTCATCGATCTCGTCCTCATCGTCCGGGAGCTCCGGCTCCATGTCCGCCATGGGAGCGCGCCCGACAATACTGGCAGGCTCGGTGCGCTGGCTGGGGCGCGGCGGTTCAGGGTTCTCCTCGAAGACGAGTTGTTCGATCTCGGCCTCGGAGATGCTCGTGGAGGCCGACTTTCGGCGGCTGGTGGTGGGGCGAGAAACCGTTTCCCCGGAGATCGCCTGTGCGACAGTGTCGGCGATCGTTGCTGCGGCCTTCCGAATGGGGTCACCAGGGTGAGGCTCTTCCGGCTCGTCGCCGAGCGACGCGTCCGCGATGGGCCCGGGTGCCGGGGTGGTGGGCGCCGAATCGGCGGGTTCACGCGGCATGTCGTCTATCGGAAACAGCGGCATCGCGTGCCCGTTGTGCGAAGCCTGGCCGTTCGTCGGCGTCCGGTCGCGATCGACAGTGCGTCCGTTGACGTGTGCGGTGTCGCCGCTGCTGGGTGTGGTGCGGGTGGTGCCATTGACCGGCTGACCATTCGTCGACGTGGGCCGGCCGCCGTCGGTGGTGGCGTGATCGTTGGTGACGGCGTGACCGTTCGTCGCCGCATGGCCGCTGCCTTGTGGGGCGGGGCCGTTAGTCCGGGTGGCGTGATCGCCGTCGGCAGCGTGGTCGTTGGTGTGTGCAGTGTCGTTGGGCGGTGTGGTGCCGTTGGCGCCACTGACCGGCCGTCCGTTCGTTGACGCGCTGCCGTCGTCGGTGACCGCGTGGCCGTTAGTCACGGTGTGGCCGTTGGTCGCGATCGCATGGCCGTTGCTGGACGCGACGGTGTGGAAAGGCGGCTGCGCGGCCGTTCTCGAGGTGGCGGCCGCGTCCTGAGGTGCGCTGTTGGCCGAATCAGCGTGCAGCGCAGACCCGTTGGTCGCGGGGCGCGCATTGTCGACGGGCGGTGCAGTACGCGGGTCGCGCAACTCGACGGGCAGTGGATGGCCGTTGATGGCCGAGAACGGCGCTGCGACATGCCCATTGGTCGTGACATGGCTGTTGGTGGTGACGTGGCCGTTGGTGCCGAAATGGCCCGCTACCGGTGCCGAAGCCGGCGCGCGCTGATCGTCAGCCGAAACCGAGCGCGTGGCATGCCCGTTGGTCGCGGGGCGAGAGCTTTCAGCGGGCGTATACGTCCCACGCTCGGCGCTGTCGGCCGAGAACGGCGACACCGCATGCCCGTTGTCCGTCGGCTCTGCATGGTCGATCCGCGATTTCTCCGAATGTCTATCGGCACCCGTCGAGCCTGCGTCCGCATCAGCTCCAGGCACCCGAGCAGCGACTGTCGCCTCGTAGGAATCGACTCCACCGAGCAACCACCGCCGATCATCCGGCGCGTCGACGGTGAGCCCGACGCGCGAATCCCGTTCGCTGACGCGGTGCCGAACCGTCGCGTCCTGGTCCAGCACCGGCGCACCATCGATGAGCAGCGCGTAGCGCGCGGAAACCCACGCGTGCAACCAGATCACGACACCGACCATGATGGGCGCGATCGAGTATTCCGCGGCGCGCCCCCACGAACCTGTGGCCAGATGCGGCCCGGCGTTCAACGCGATGGTGGTGCCGAGCAGCGCGGTCTCGAAGAAGATCACCTTGCCGCGGGCGAGCTCGCGTCCCCAGCGGGCGGCGGTGGTGGCGGCGACCATGATGGTGATGATCGGAATCGAGATCATCGCCTCGATCCCGTAGCTCAACCAGTACAGCGGATCGGACATGTCGCCGCTGGGCACCAGATTGTGCTGCACGTTCACACCCGCCCACACCATGCCGAGCACGACGACGGCGATCAGCGCCCGCGACGACCATTCGGCGCGCCGGTAGAGCTGGGCCAGCCGCGCGTCCTCGCTCGACACCCGCCTGCGTGCGGCCAGCGCCCGCCGATGCCACCGCTCGTCCGCCTCGTCGGCGCGCCGAATCTTGGCCGCCGTCCGGCGATCCCGCTTCTCCGCGGCCAGCTCTTCTTCGACCGCCCGCCGCCGCTGCTTACGCCGCTGCGCCCGAACCCATTCCGCGAGCTCGCGTTCCGCCCCGATCTCCCCCTCGGACAAGACCTCGAACAGCGCCGTGTCGTGCTGCAGCGGCAATTTGCCACGGGCCGTCTCGACCCGCTGCGCCAACGCGGCGATCTCGGAACTACCGGTGGATTGTTCGTCGCGCATCGCGAGCCTTCCCGGAGCAGATCGTCAGCAGACCTACTTGCTCGAACGTATGTGTGATCGCAATGAGGCTAAACCGGCCACCGGCCGAGGTCAATGCCGACGCTCGAAAACCAGTGCGAATATCTCGGACGCTCGCGTGACACGCCGCTTAAAGCAACACGCCGTTGGGCTCGGGCTGAAATGGAGTCTCAAACGGCGGCACGCAGGGTAAGGAATTCCTAAGCGACGTGCGCGATTTCGTCAGCGTGTGTGATGGGAAGGGCGCGTACCCGATCGACCACTACAGCTGCTCAATTCATAGTTGTATGCCAAACGATGGCAGCAGCCAGCGCACCCGCACCATTGACCGACCAATGCAGCGCGATCGGCGCCAGCAAACTGCCGCTGCGCCGGCGCAGCCAGGTGAATACGACACCGGCGGCCGCAGTGGCGACGACGGCGAGCAGGATGCCGATGATCTGCCCCATGACGCCACCGCCGACGAATCCGGCAAGCCCGCGATTGCTACTGGTCAAACCCAGCGACGAGGCGATGTGCCAGAGCCCGAAAAGCAGTGAGCCGGCGGCGAAGACGCCGCGCGCGCCATAGACCCGATCGAGCGTGCCGTGCAGCACGCCACGGAACGCCAGCTCCTCGGGAATCACGGTCTGCAACGGGATCACGATCATCGAGGCGATCAGCGCGCCGGAGATGGTGGCGTAGCGATCGGCCAGGAAGAACGGCCGGGTGATCGGCAGCGCCGCCCCGATGGCCACCGCTGCGAGCACCACGCCGACCGCGCCGAGCGCGTAGAGCGTGCCGCGTCGCCAGTGCCGGGGGGAGAGCCCGAATTCATGCCAATTCATGCCGCGTCGGCGCATCAACGCCAGCAGCACGAGGGCGGCCACGGGCACGGTCACAATGCTGGCCCAGGCGGTGGTGAAGTGCGCGATCAGATTGGTCCCCGCCAGGACCACGACAACCACGGCCACGTCGGCATATGCATGCAATTTGTGGCGGGGCGGCGTGGTTTCCGCGAGGTCCTGTGCGAGCATCCCGCCCAGTGTACGGATGGGCGCGGGTCCCGCCGCGTGGTCGGTCATTTGTGGTCGGCTTACCCGAATCGGCCGGTTTCATCGGTCTCGATGTGGTGGCGCGCCGCACCGGTTACTGTGACTAGAACTTGTTTCAGTTACAGGAGCCGCGCCCGACGTGGCCTGAGCCACCGCGGCGGGCGCCCCGGGCCGGCTGACTGCCAGTGCTTGTCAGCCGGCCCATCCCACTGGATCGGTCCAGGCTTGCAGCTTGCGGGTGGTCTCGAACCGGCGCGGCAGGTCGCTGATCGGATCGGTGAACTCCAGCGACGCGGCGAGCAACTGCAACGGCCGGGTGAAGTCGTCGACCGGCTTGTCGGTCAGCACGGGATAGAAGTCGTCGCCGAGAATCGGGACGCCGAGGCCGTTCATGTGCAGCCGCAGCTGATGGGTCCGGCCGGTCAACGGGCGCAACCGATATCGGCCGAGCCCGTCGCGGTGCTCGACCAACTCGATCGAGGTCTCGGCATTGGGCTCGCCGTCGACCTCCTGCGCCGCGAGCACGTGCTTCTCTTTGATGATCCGGCTGCGCACGACGCGCGGCAGGTTCAGCGCCGGATCGTACGGCGCGATCGCCTCGTACTCCTTACGGACGGTCCGCTTGTGGAACATCGTCTGATACGCCCCGCGTCGCGCCGGGTTGATGATGAACAGCACCAGCCCGGCCGTCACCCGATCCAGCCGATGCGCCGGGATCAGGTCTGGCAGCTCGAGGTCGCGGCGCAAGCGCACCAGCGCGGTCTGCAGGATGTGCTGGCCACGCGGAATGGTCGCGAGGAAGTGTGGTTTGTCCACGACGAGCAGGTCGTCGTCGCGGTGCACGATGGTGAGCTCGAACGGCACCGGCGTCTCGACCGGCAGGTCGCGGTGGAACCACACCGCGCCGCCGGGAACGTAGGGCGCGTCCGGCCTGATCGGGCCGTCGAGATCCACGATCCCGCCGTCGCGCAGCAACTCATCGATCCGTGCCGGATCCACCCTTGGCAGCCGCTCGACCAAATGGTCGCGAATCGTCGCCCAGTCGCCGTCCTCCGGCAGCCGGAGCCGGGCCGGGTCCAGGCCGTGCCGCTTCGGCAACGGCGGTTGCTGCCGCCTTCTCATCGGCATCGACCCTAGTCGCCGGGGGTTTCGCCGCGCGCTCCCGGGTCAGTGGGCGCGCACCGCGATGCCCGGGTAATCGAGGACGAAACCGGCCTCGTCATAGGTGAGCGTGCAACGGAAATCGAACTGCGGTGCCTGGTAGGCGAACCGCTGATGCGGACCGTCGTCGGCGATCCGGCCGTAGACCTGCTCCAGCCGGGTCACCGCCAATCCGACGGCGTGCACGTAGGCCGCCGGCGCATCGATCGTCGCATCGACGTCGAGGCCGAGCCGGTGTACCGGGAACGCGTTGGTCAGTGCGGAAGCCTCCAGATCGACATCGAGGCAACCGCTCAGCCCGGCGTGCGGCACCCCGTCGACCGTCCAATTGCCCGCGCCGTCGGTGTCCAGCGCGACCGTGTGCCAGCCGCCGGGGCGTCGGGTCGCGACCCTGGCTCGCCGGGTGCGCCACGACGGGTCGAGGGTGAGCTGATAGTCCACCGCCCACGCGCGGCCGTCCTCGACCGCGGTGGTGCATCCGTCGATCTGCACGCCGCTCTCGGTCACCTTGAAGTAGGCGATCTCGAAACCGGTGCGCGCGCCGCGATGCTGCCAGGCGGCCGACGGCGGTGCGGGTTCGAACATGATCGGCGCGAATTCAGAAGCCGCGCAGGCGATCCGGGCGAATCCGGACCACAGCGGAGTACTCGGTGAAGAACTGTTCGGCGGTCATCGAGATGTCCTTCAGGCCATCGGTGTATTTCGCTGTGTACGTGGCGATTTCGTCGGGCGTGGCGGCCACGTCATCGATGCGGGCGGTGCCGGTGAACACGACGACATCGCCGCCCCACTCGGTGGCGTTGAAGTTCAGCGAAACGCGCGGGTTGCGGGCCAGGTTGCGCAGCTTGGCCTGGTCCGGCTTGCTGAACAGCAGGAACTCGTCGTCGCCCCACTGGAACCAGACCGGGTTGGGTTGCGGGGTGCCGGAGGCCCCGACGGTGGTCAGCCAGATGACGGGTTCTTTGGCGAGGCGCTCGACGACCTTGGCGCCGAAGGGGGTGCTCGGGTCGACGACGGGGGCAGCAGCGGATCGTTCGGAGGCCGTTGTGGTCATGCTCGGGACAACACCGCGACAGCCGGGACGATTCCTGATCGGCGCATTTCGGCTGTCGCGGTCCGGTCCGTCCCGGTGGGTGCGCGATCGGGCTACGGCGTCGCTCGCTCATCGAGGACCATCCGCCGGGCTTCCACCAACGTCCGGCGTGCTCGGCGGCGCATCCGGCACATATCCACGCTGCAGTTCAAATGCACCTGCATGGCGCGGTGGGCCTGATCCGGTGTCAGCGCACCCGGGTCGATAGAACACGACGAAATTGTGGAAATGATCCGTGTAACAAACATATTCACGACTCCAATGTGGTGTTTCCGTATGGTGAAAGCTAGCCATGTACCCGCGCTATCGGGCCTGGTCGAGGCACCGTTCATGGAGCGTTCCCCGATGTGATGCACATCGGAAAGCCTTGTGTACGAAGCCGTTTTCGCAGGTAGCCAAAACAAGTCCGCAGCGCGACAAGCTATTCGGCGATAAACACGCGCATTTCTGAAGGAGGTCGAATGAACACCGAGATGCTGGACGAACTTTGGCGATCGTGGGCTGAACGTGGGGCTGTCCTGACGGCGGAACAATGGGCGACGCCGACACGGCTGCCCGGCTGGTCGGTGCGCGCGTTGTTCGCGCATGTAGCGCCCGATCCCGCGATCATGGCAACGATGCGTGACGCCCAGGTGACGGGCCCGCCCGTAGCTGTCCACGGAGCAGAGATTCTGCGAATCTTCAACGCCCCCGGCGGTTTAGCGCATACGGCAGCCGACGACATCGCCGTGCAAGCCAGCGAAACGGCGGAGGATATCGACACCGACGCGCTGCTGCGCCGCTTCACCGAGGACGGCCCGCGAGCCCTCGCCGAACTCGGCGATATCGATCCGGCCACCGTGCTGCCGCATCCGCACCTCGGTGCCGTGACCTATCAGGCACTGCTCGAGGTGGCCATCGTCGACCTCGCCGTGCACCTGCTCGATCTGATCGCGGCGGTCGCTGGCCCGCCGGTGCCGCAGGCCACGTTGCGCAGTGTCGTGCAGGTGTTGGCCGCCGTGCCGGACCCGGTCGACTTCATCGAGGCCGCGACCGGGCGGAGCGCGAGTGCGGTGTTGCCGGTGATGCGATAGCGGATCGCCGGCAAACCCCCATACAGCCAAAGTTAGGCTAACCTATCTTCTTGGGCTCGGGCCTGTGTGACGATGAGCCGGTTCGGGGGGAGCACTGGTGATGATGGCGAGAGGCAACGAACTATGACGGTGGAGGTCGCGCCGCTACCTGTGGCGGAGACGGGGAACCGGCCGCCGCGCGCGGCGCAGCAAGCGCGCAAGAAGGCGGAAGCGTTGGCGCGTAAGGAGATCCTGGCGCCCGTGCGACGGGCACTCACCCTCGCGAGCATCATCGTGGCCGTCGCCTCGGTATGCACCGTGCTGCCGTTCGTGCTGATCGTCGAGGCCTGCCGGGAACTGCTGGCCGACCAGGTCGATACCGATCGGGTCTGGCGGCTGCTCCTTGTCGCCGTTGTCGTGCTCGTCGTGCGTGGCCTGCTGCAAGCGGTGGCGCTGACCTGGTCGCATCTGGTCGACGCGAACTACCAGCTGTCGCTGCGCAGGCTGCTCGCGGCCAAATTGACCAGGGTGCCGCTCGGCTGGTTCGGCGATCGCTCTGCCGGTGCGGTGAAGAAGCTGCTGCAAGACGACGTCGAGGCGCTGCACTACCTGGTGGCGCACGCGCGGCTGGAGTTCGTCGGTGCGCTCACCGTCCCGCTCGTCACCCTCGGCTACCTGTTCACTGTCGAGTGGCGGCTCGCCCTGGTGCTGCTCGTTCCGCTGGTCGCGTATGCCGTGACCTACGGCAGGATGCTGGATCAGGACGCCCGCGACCGATTGACGGTCTACAACCGCTGGGAGCGCCGCACCCAGGAGGCGACCATCGAATTCGTCGACGGCATCCAGGTGGTGCGGGCATTCGGCCAGGCGGGCAAGGCGCACAGCGTATTCCAGGAGGCGGTGGACGGCCAGGCGGCGAGCCTCGACCGGTTGAAGACCCCGATGATCCGGCTGCAATCCGGCTCCGATCTGGTGGTCGCGCCGGTCTTCGTGATGCTGGTGATCGTGCTGGCCGGCCTCATCGGCGTCGGCCTGCACTGGGTGGAACCGGTGGATGTGCTGCCATTCCTGCTGGTCGGACTGGGTTTGGGCAGCGCGCTGCTCGGGCTCGGGTACGGCACGCAGGCGCTGCGCACCGCCGGTGCCGCCGCCGTCCGGCTGCACGAGTTACAGCAGACGCCCGAATTGAGCACGGACGCACCCGATTCGGATCAGCCGACAGCCGGCCCGGCCGGTGTCGTGCGTTTCGAGGGCGTCACGTTCGGCTATCGCACAGACCATGATGTCCTGCGCGACATCGACATCGAACTCACACCGGGCACCCTCACCGCGCTGGTCGGCCCGAGCGGGTCGGGCAAGTCGACACTGGCCAAGCTGTTGCCCCGGTTCTATGACGTCGGCTCCGGCCGGATCACCATCGGCGGCCGGGATATCCGGCACTACCCGACCGAAGAGCTTTATCGCACAGTCGGTTTCGTCTTCCAGGACGTTCGGCTGATCGGCGGCACCGTCCGGGACAACCTATTGCTGGCCCGGCCGGACGCCGACGACGCGGCACTGGCGCAGGCGGCCCGCGCCGCCCAGATCCACGACCGCATCGTGGCGCTGCCGCGCGGCTACGACTCCGAGATCGGGGTCGACGCCGTCCTGTCCGGCGGTGAGGCACAGCGGCTTTCGATCGCCCGCGCGCTGCTGGCCGACACACCGGTGCTCGTGCTGGACGAGGCGACCGCCTTCGCCGACCCGGAATCCGAAGCGGCGGTGCAGGACGCGCTCGCGGTGCTGGTCGCCGGGCGCACCGTTCTGGTCATCGCGCACCGGCTGCACACCATCACCGGCGTCGACCGAATCCTGGTGTTGGAGAACGGAAGCCTCGTAGAACGGGGCGACCATCGCAGCCTGCGTGACGCCGGCGGGACCTATCAGCGGCTGTGGGAAATCAACGAGGCGGCTCTCGGTGCGATCGCCTTCGCCGAGACGGAGGAGCACTGATGATTCGCAAGGTACTCGGGCTGGTGCCAGCCGAATTCGATCCGCTGACCCCGAAACTGCTCGCCGCGATCGTCGCACAGGCGCTGAGCCAGGCGGCGGCCTATCTGCTGCTCGTCCCGGTGTTGGAGGCGCTGTTCGATGACGATCTGGCCCGCGCCTGGATGTGGACGCTGTGGATGGTGGCCGCGGTCTCGGCCGTCGTCGTGTTCGGCTTCGTGCAGGCGGTGATCGGCCTGCGCATCGGCGTCGGCATGCAGCGCGGACTGCAGACCCGGCTGGGCGATCACCTCAACGCCTTGCCGCTCGGCTGGTTCGAGTCGCAGAGTGCGGGCGTGCTGTCCCGGGTCGTCGTCGAAAATGTCCGGGAAATCCAGGGTTTGGTCGCCTATCTGCTGACCAAGGTGATCACCAGCATCCTGGTGCCACTGGGTGTCGCGGTGGGCATGTTGTTCATCGACTGGCGGATCTCGGTCGCCATGCTGCTCGCGGCGCCCGTGCTGTACACGATCAACAGCCTGGCCAACCGGGCCTACACCCGCTCCGATGCGCGGATGCACGCGGCCGCGGCCGAAGCGGACGCGCGGGTACTGGAGTTCGCGCAGGCACAGCCGGTGCTGCGGGCCTTCGGTGCGGTCGGGGCCGGCAACCGTGCGCTGGAGGCGGCGCTGCTCGGCCAGCGGTCCGCGATTTCGCGGCTCATGTTCGCGACGGTGCCCGGCCTGATCGTGTTCGGCTTGTTCGTGCAGGCGGTGTTTCTCCTCCTGGTCTATGTCGCCGTGGGCCGGATGACCGAAGGCGCGATCTCAGCGGCCGCCGCCATCGCGTTGATCGCGGTGAGTTCCCGGTTCATCGAGCCGCTGAATCAGGCTGCGCAGCTTGCCAATGCGTTGCGCTCTGCCGCGGCCGCCGCGGACCGGGTCGGCGCGCTGCTCGCGGAACCGGTATTGCCCGAGGCGAAGACCGCGGTGACGCCCGGTGTTCCGGCAGTCGTGTTCGACGAGGTGAGCTTCGGCTACCGGCCAGGGGAGCCGGTCGTCACCGACCTGACGTTCAGCGTGCCTGCGGGAACCACCACCGCGATCGTCGGCCCGAGCGGTGCGGGTAAGACCACCCTGTTGCGGCTGGTGGCCCGGTTCTACGACGTCGACGCCGGCCGAGTCCTGGTCGGCGAGCACGATGTGCGGGACCAACCGTCGGAGACGTTGCTGAACCAGCTGTCGCTGGTCTTTCAGAATGTGTACCTGTTCGACCAGTCGGTGGCGGACAACATCCGCATCGGCAAACCGGACGCCACCGACGCCGAAGTGCGCCGGGCCGCCGAAGCCGCGCGGGTCGACGAGATCGTCGAACGGCTCCCGGACGGCTGGGACACGCTGGTAGGCGAGGGTGGCGCGGCGCTGTCCGGCGGTGAGCGGCAACGGGTTTCCATCGCCCGCGCCTTGCTCAAAGACGCCCCGATCGTGCTGCTCGACGAGGCGACCAGTGCGCTCGACCCGCACAGCGAAGCGGTGGTGGTGCGCGGCATGCACGAACTCACCAGGGACCGAACGGTCATCGTCGTCGCGCACCGGCTCGCCACCATCGCACACGCCGACCAGATCTTGTTCCTGGACGGCGGTCGGATAGTCGAACGCGGTACGCACAGCGAGCTTTTGGCCGCTGGTGGTCGCTACGCCGACTTCTGGAACGAACGCTCCCGCGCGACCGGATGGCGGCTGGAACCAGCGGTGGTCTGAGCCGGCGCTGAACGCCAACCGCTCGGACTCGAGTTCGGCGCAAGGGTGCTGGCGTTCAGCGCACCGGCCCGCCGTGGATGTCCCGGTAGCGGGCCGCCGCCGCACCGGGATCGGCACGCCCCGCCCCGAGCGGCTCCTGTAGGAATGCCACCAGAATGTCGTTGGTGGCCCGCTGGGTTTCCCGTGGTCCGCGCGCGCCGCCGAGCAACTGCGCCGCCAGGAACCGGGCCGGGTCGGCGAGGAAGCGCGGAGCGTCGGTGAAGCTGTAATGGTTGGCCTCGGCGATCTCGAACCGAAAGCCCGGCGCGGTCGACCGGGCGAGCAACGACCCGTTGCCGTCCAGGAACTGCTCGGAGTGTTCGGTCTCCGCATAATCGCTCTGCACCAACAGAAACGGCTTCCGCAGCGACCGCTGGGGCAGCGTGCCGTACAACGTGCCGTCGATATTCGCCGCGGCCATCAGGCGGGGATCGTCGGCCAGCGCAGCCGCCGCGGCCGCGCCTCCGAACGAATGACCGACGGCAGCAACATGTTCGGTGTCCAGGCGACCGGATAGGCGCGGCCCCAGCGTATCCGGTCGCTGCAGCTGATCGACCACGAAGCGCAGGTCCGCCGCTCGGACATCGAGTTGACCGCTCATATAGCGCGATCCGTCCGGGTCGTTGTCCGGGAAGTGTTGCCGTGGCGTCGCGATGGTGCCGTCGGCGAGTTCGGTGACCGCGACCTCGTACGGATGATCGACGGCGAGTACCACGAAGCCCCGGCTGGCGAGATCGGCGATCAACCCGGTGTAGAAGGCGCGTGGCGCACCGTATCCGGGCGAGAACAGCACGACGGGCCAGCGGGCCCGGTCGGGGTTGACCGGCAGGTTCAGCCGAGCATGGGTATCGACGCGGTGATAACCGCGCATGAGTAGGCCCGGCAGCACCGTGACCTGCTCCGGCAGCTGATTCAGCCCGTCGAGATACACAGCGGGTCGACCATCGCCCGCCGGATCCGCCGGATACCAGGCCTGCACAATGACATTGCGCTGATCGTCGGCCGAATCCGTTGCGGGCTCCGGCCTGTCCCGGTCGACCCAGCGAAAGATCTCGGTACCCACCGCATATGGCCCGGTCGGTCGCGGCAGGTCAGGAACAGGAACCACCGCCCAGGCGAGCGCCGCCGGCACCATCAGCAACCCGGCACCACCGCGAGCCAGCGTCAGCGGAAGCCGTCGCGCACGGGTCGCCGTCGGGTCAGCGGCCCACTTCGCCTGCGCGACAACCAATCCGCCCGCCGCCGCGATCAGCACATACGTCGGCGCGAACTGCCAGTAGAACCCCTCGACCAACCACTGGACGACACAGCCGACGACGAGCACCGGCACCACCACGGGAGCCACCCGGCGCGCGACCCGGCGGGAGGCGACCGCCGACACCGCGAACACGATGGCGCCGAGCGCCAGCAGAACATCCATGACCGACATGCGTCGCTGACCTCCACTCCGACGCCGGTCCGCGGATGTCCGCGGGACCGGCCCTGAGTACCAGCGTGCGGCAACTACTGCCGCGTGCGCGTCGACAGCTGGTCGCGATCGAGGTCATCCTCGGGGATGAGTGGCTACCCCGCCGGATACCGCCGGCGACCTACTTCCAGTAAGCCTGCGACTTGATCGAGGTCTTGGGCAGGCCGTGGGTCGTCTTGAGCGACTTGACGATCGAACGCGTGGTGTGGCCGTCGCAGGCCACCCAGGCGAACGCGTCCTTCGGGATCTCCAGCTGCTGCGCCTGTTCGCGCAGCAGTCGCCCGTTGTCGACGCGCTGCAGCCAGGTCACCTGGTGCTGCGGCTTGTTCCGTACCGGCAGCGTCGTGTCGGACTCGTACTGCCATTCCAGCCACACGCGGGCCGGGGTGTCGCCGATCGCGTCGAGCAGCGAGTTGATCGCGGCCAGTGACGCCGTGTCGCCGAAGACGACGAACTCGCTCGGCATCGGCTCCGGTAGCTGGAAGTCGGAGCCGAGCACCGACACATCGATCTGGGTGCCGACGGTCGCGTTCTGCGCCCAGACGGCGGCCGGGCCGTTGTGTATCGCGAAGTCGATCCAGAAGCGGTCACCCGCGGGATCCGGGTCGACCAGCGTGTAGCCCCGCTGATGTTCCTTCTCCCCGTTGGGTATCCACAGTCTGACCCACTGCGTCGGATGAACGGCGTGGTCTTCCAGCAGCCCCCCGGCGGAGAAGCCGAGCCGCACGAACTTGTCCGTGATGGTCTCGGTCGACGTGACGGTGAGTCGGTAGTCCTCGGCGCGCCACGCCTTCAGCATCAAGCCTTCGAATCCTCTACCCATGTGGGTAAGGCTAACCTAAGAACGTCGGGTAATCTCGTGTGTCGTAGACCACACCGCGGCAATCGGAAATGGCCTCCGGTGCGCGGGAGGCCATTTCCGTTGTAGCGCAGTTATTTACACGGTGCAGGGCAGGAATGCGACGCTGGCGATGGTGCATTGCGCCTCGCGAGTCAGCTTCCAGGTGCCGTCGATGTTCTTCCAGGTGAGATCGAAATGGAAGGGGTCATAGCCATCGACCGCGGTTTGCAGGGTGGCGCCGAGGATATCGCCGTTGACTGTCACCGGGCCGAGGATGTTCCACCGGAAGCTGGGCGGGGTGGCCGCCATGGCGGTGCCGACCTGATCGGCCAGCGGCAGGCCTGCCTCGCCTGCTTCGAGTTCGGCGGCACGGGCGGACCGCGCCGCGCCGGTGTTCAGAACGACCTGCAGCTTTGCCTTCAGCTCGCCCGGGCCGGGTGCGCTGGCCTGCATCGGGGCGACGATCGGCGCTGCGGCCGCGGGGACCGTGGTCGCGACCGAGCCGAAGGTGCCGATGAGAGTTGCTGCGGTGAGCGCGATCAACGACGCCGACTTCTTTGTTGTGGTGCGGAGCATTCTGTCCATCCAATCGTTTGCCTGTGATGCCATTGTGCGGCCAACCCTCTCGCAATATAAGGTAAGCCTACGCAAACATAGCTGGGCGGGGGATTGTTGTTGTGGGCGCGAACGCAACATCAATGACACTGCGCGCGAGAGTGGAGAACCGGTGGAGACACTTCTGGTAGTCGGCGCGGGGCCGAAAGCCCTTGCGGTGGCGGCGAAGTCGCACGTCTTACGGAACCTGGGACTGCCTGCGCCGCGGGTGGTGGTGGTCGAGGCGCATGCCGTCGGCGGCAACTGGCTGCCCAGCGGCGGCTGGACCGACGGACAGCACCGGCTCGGCACCAGCCCGGAAAAGGACATCGGCTTCCCGTACCGCTCGACCTGGGCGCGTGGCCACAACCAGGCCATCAACGCGGCGATGAAGGCGTTCAGCTGGACCTCGTTCCTGGTCGAGCACGGCACCTTCGCCGAGTGGATCGATCGAGGGCGCCCGAGCCCGCACCACCACACCTGGGCCAGGTACCTGCAGTGGGTCGCCCGCGCGATCGACCTCGACCTGGTCATCGGCACGGTGCGGTCGATCCGGCAGGGGGACAACGGATGGTCGGTCTCGGTGACCGACGCCGAAGGTCGCGACACCGAGCTGGCCGCCGACGGTCTGATGATCACCGGGCCTGGGCGCAGCACCAAGACGCTGGCCGAGCATGCGCGCATCCTCAGTATCGCCGAGTTCTGGGAACTCGCCGGGCGTCGCGCACTGCCTGCGGCGTCCAGAGCCGCAGTGATCGGCGGCGGCGAGACCGCAGGCTCCGCCCTGGACGAGTTGGTCCGGCACGAGATGCTGACCATCTCGGTGATCTCGCCGATGGCGACCATCTATACCCGCGGCGAAAGTTATTTCGAGAACGCGCTTTTCAGCGATCCGAGCAAATGGGCGGCGCTGAGCATGCAGGAGCGCCGAGATGTCATCCGCCGTACCGACCGCGGTGTCTTCTCGGTGCGGGTGCAGGAAAACCTGCTTGGCGACAACCGAGTCCATCACCTGCAGGGCCGAGTGGTGCGCGTCGCCGACCACGCGGACGGGGTGGCCGTCACCCTGCGCAACGAACTGCGCGCGGATCAGGTACACGCTTTCGACCTGGCGATCGATGCCACCGGCGGCCAGCCGTTGTGGTTCCTCGAGCTGTTCGACTCCTACGCAATGGATCTGCTCGAGCTCGCGGTAGGCGGCCCACTCACCCAGCCGCGGCTCGAGTCGTCCATCGGCTATGACCTGGCGGTGTCCGGGCTGGCGTCGAAGCTGTATCTACCCAACCTCGCGGCACTCGCGCAGGGGCCGGGGTTTCCGAATCTGAGCTGCCTGGGGGAGCTTTCGGATCGGGTGCTGAGCCCGGAGCCGGCTCGTGCCGGATCCGGTGCCCGGCGCCTGGTGGTTCGGTAAGGATCGGACGTGCCTGCGCGGTCAGCGCCGCAGGGCGGGCATATCCTCGGGTTCGCGCGGGAGGGTGTGCAGCGAGATCCGGCGATCGGGGCGAATGTCGAACTCGCCGAGATGGCGCCAGCCGTTCTTCTGCAATGCTTTGCGCATCGGCAGGTTCCGATAGTCGGGGTCGCACATCAGCCGTCGGCACTGCGGCTCGGCGCGCCACACCTCGGTGGCCAGCTGACCGATCCACGCCGACATGACGCCCCGGCCCACCAGGCTCGGGTCCGCCGTGGCGATGTGGAAGCCCATGTCCAGCGCGTCGGCTTCGTACAGTTTGGCGATCTCGTCCTTCGCGGCGCGGTACAGCTCGATATACGCGACGTCGCTACGGCCGAGGTCGGGTCGATCGACGGCCGCGAAATCGAAGCCGAGAATGCAGGGCCGCGAGTAGGTTCCGGCCAGCTGCGCCCTGCTGTCGATCCGCCGCCGCTCCGCCGACCAGGCCTGTTCCCAGGTCTCGAGCAGATGCGGGCGAGCCATCCAGTCGGCGAGTGTTTCGGGGTCGGCGCTGTCCGGGTCGACCGTGCGCAGCGAATAAGGATCGGAGAAGCTCGGCACCACCGGTTCGGGAGCTTCACGAACATCGTCGGAAATGTCGGTCAGCTCGCGGGGAAAGACGTACGGCGTCCCCGTTCCATTCCTCGGCATGGTGCTCCGTTCGTCCGTTACCTAAGTCACTATCGCCATTAGGGTAGCCTACGCTAAGCTTACGCTGCAAGATTGGGCGGCTGGGTACGCGGCGTCATCTATATCGCACCGAACCGGCGGTTTCTTTTGGCGTACAACGTATTTCGGCAGCATCGGATGTTTCGCGAATGCGTGGCGGCCATTTCGGGTCGTACGCGCGTCGGGTGGTAACGACTGCCGGTGCAATATCCGCGATGGGTAGGAGTAGGGCATGGCACGGGAACTCGGTTGGCTGCGGCAATTCCAGGCGCCGAGCTCTGATTCACTGCCGCCACTGCTGATCTTTCCGCATGCGGGTACCGGCGCCTCTGCTTATCGAGTGATGGCCAAGCGGCTCAGTGCGCATTTCGATGTGGTGATCTTCCAATACCCCGGTCGTCAGGATCGCGCCCGTGAGGCGGCGCTGGCGACCTTGCCGGAGATCGCGGCAGGCGCCTTCGAGGCCTTTCGGGCTTCGGCGCACAACCGTGGCCTGCCGATCACCGTTTTCGGGCACAGCATGGGCGGGATAGTCGGATTCGAGTTCGTCCGATTGGCCGAGGCCGCGGGTATGAATGTCCGCCTTCTCGTGCCCTCGGCGACCGCCGCGCCCGCGAAAGTCGCCGAACTGCCCGACCATCCGGACGACGATGAAGCATTGCTCGACCATGCCGCCGTGCTCAACGGCACCGGCGGTGAGGTGCTGGCCAGCCGGGAGATCATGAAATTGGCCTTGCCGGTCATGAAGGCCGACTACCGGGCATTCGACGCCTACTCCTGTGCGGCGGATGTGCGAATCGACGCGCCGATCCAGGTGCTCGGCGGTGACGAGGACCCGTTCATCACGCCGCGCTATCTGTATGCGTGGTCGGCCCATAGCCGCACGGATGTCCAGGTGACCGTGTTCACCGGCGGACATTTCTACCTGAACGAACATATCGACGGCATCGCTGAATTGCTTGTGTCGGCTACCAGCGCGATCGCCTAGCGGTCGAACGAAGGACATGATGAGTACCTCGAGCACGGATGATCCGATCGTCGTCGTCGGAATGGCAGTAGAGGCGCCGGGCGGTATCGATACCCTGTCCGCGCTGTGGGAAGTACTTATCGAGTCCCGTGAATTGATAGGACGATTTCCGCGCGATCGGGAATGGCCGATAGCGGAAGTTCTCGCGCTCGGAAATATCGAAGGCTGGAGCAATGTCCGTGATGCCGGTGGGTTTCTTACCGGTGCAACGGAATTCGACCCTTTGTTCTTCGGCATCACGCCACGGGAAGCGGTCGCGATGGATCCGCAGCAGCGGGTCGCGATGCGCGTCGCCTGGCAGGCGCTCGAGCATGCCGGGATCAATCCCGGTGCGCTGGAGGGTGATTCGGCCGGATGCTGGATGGGCGTATCCACCAGCGAGTACGGCCCGCGCGCGGCCGAGGTCAACGAGTTCAGCGGGTATCGGGTCACCGGCTCGGCGCTCGGTGCGGTGGCAGGCCGAATCTCGCACTCGCTCGGCCTGATCGGTCCGTCGATCAGTGTCGACACCGCCTGCGCGTCGTCGCTGACCGCGGTCCATCAGGCCGCCGCGGCCATCCGCGCGGACGAATGCGAGTGGGCACTGGCAGGCGGCGTCTGCGTGATGGGCTCGCCCGCCGCCTTCTACGAATTCTCGAAGAACAACGCCCTCGCCACCGACGGCCACTGCCGGTCGTACGCCGCCGACGCGACCGGCACGCTCTGGGGCGAAGGGGCGGGGGTGGTTGTGCTGGAACGCGAGTCGCGGGCCCGGCAGCTCGGCCACCGCGTCTACGGGCGTCTGCTCGGCTCCCGCATCAACCACAACGGCAAGGGCGCGCCGATCGCGGTGCCCAGCGCGCAGGCACAGGAGCGGTTGATCCGCGACACCCTGGCCGCGGCGGGGATCGCGGCGGCCGCGGTCGGGGTGATTGAGGGCCACGGCACCGGCACCCCGGTCGGCGATCCGCTGGAGCTGACCGCGCTGGCGAAGACCTACGGGACCACCGAGCGCGGCACCGCCGGGCCGTGGCTCGGTTCGGTCAAGTCGAACGCCGGGCACGCCCAGGCGGCCGCGGGGATGCTGGGCCTGATCAAGGTGCTGCTGTGCGGCGCGAACGGCACCGTCGTGCCGAGTCTGCACGCGGACCGTCCGACCACCGAGATCGATTGGACGGCAACGAGCTTGCGGCTCGCCACCGACGTCGAGACATGGGAACCGGTAGCCGGTGTCCGCTACGGCGCCGTCTCCTCGTTCGGTGTCGCGGGTACCAACGCACACGCCGTCCTGGCCATGCCCGTGCTGGAGGAAACCGATGTCTGACTATCGACTGCCGGACGGCACCATCCCGGTACTGCTGTCCTCCGACACCGACGACGGGTTGCGCGCCGAGGCCGCGGTGCTGCTGGCCTACCTCGAGCAACACCCCGCCGTGTCCCCGGATCGGGTGGCGGACATGATATTTCGCACTCGCGTCGCCCGGCGACGGCGCGCGCTCGCCATGGTGACCACCCACCAGGAACTCCGCGACGCGGTACGGTCGATCGCCACCGGCGCCGAGCATCCGGCAGTGATTGCGACGGCAGGGACGGCCCGCGCGCATCGCATCGGTTTCATCTTTCCCGGCCAGGGCAGTCAGCGCCCCGGCATGGGGCGGGTCTATTACGACTGCTCACCGACGTTTCGCGCGGCCATCGAGGAATGCGCGACGATCTTCGAGGACCGATACGGTCACGCGCAGCCGCTGCACTACCTGCTCGGCGATGAAGGCCGGTTCGAGGACACCGTCCAGGTGGTGCAGCCCGCCCTGTTGTTCCAGATGACCGGCCTCGCCGCGATGTGGCAGGCGGCCGGGGTCAGCCCGGCCGCGACGATCGGCCACAGTCAGGGCGAGCTGTCGGCCGGCGCGGTCTCCGGTGTGATGACGCTGCGTGACTCGGTGCTGGTGGTCACCCATCGGGCCATGCTGGTGGATCAGCTCAGCCCGGACGGCTACTCGATGGCCGTGCTCGGGATGGATCGCGAAGCCTGTGAAGCGTTGCTGGCCAAGCACTCCGGCTGGGCTGAGCTGTCCGTGGTCAACTCGCCACACATCCTGGCCATCTCCGGCGACCGGGCGACCATCGTCGACGCGGTGGCCACCGCGACCGCGCGCGGGCAGTTCGCGAAGGAAATCCGGGTGGCCTACCCGGCGCATACCTCCATGGTGGTCGAGATCGGCCGCAAGGTCGGTAACTTCATGGGTGACGAATTGAGCAGCCCGAACTTCGCCCCGGCCGAGATCCCCTGCTACGGAGCCACACTCGGCGAGCTGATCACCCCCGACCTGGCCCAGGCGGAGTACTGGTACTGGAATCTGCGCAACCGGGTCCGGTTCGACCGGGCCATCGTCGCGGCGGCCACCGACGGCATCGACATGTTCATCGAGATCTCCGAGCATCCGATGTTGCAGCTGGCCGTCCAGGAGAACCTGACCCTGGTACCGCGCGATCCGATGCTGCCCCCGCGCGACGTGCAGGTGATCGGCACGTCGCGACGCACCGCGACGGGGCTCGGCGAGTTCACTCGGAATGTGGCCACCGTCGCGGTGCACGATCTGAACTACCGGTGGGCGGCGCTGCGCACTTCGACCACGGTCTCGCTGCCGTTGCGGGACTTCCCGGCAACGCGGATGAATCCCAAGAAGCTGTGGGCGCCATACCCCGTCGACCCGGCCGCGCGAGTCGAGCCGAACGAGCCGCCGAAACCGCAACGTCTGGTGGAGCACTGGGAGCGGCTGGACCGTCGATCGCTGGTTCCGCCACGCAGCATCGCGCTGATCGACCACACGGGCCGGTGCGCAGAGCTGGTGTCCGCCATGGTTTCCGCGGCTGACCGGCACGGTGCGACCGCCACCGCAGCCGACGCCGCAGCGGTCGACGAGTTCGATACCGCAGTGGTGCTGCTGCCACCGATGCCGGAGACCGACAGCGCCGGGTCGGTCGCCGACATCACCGACTTCTTCGCCACCAGGGCGTGGGCGCACGGCTTGCCGAGATTGCGGCCCGGTACCGAATGTTGGCTGGTGACGGTCGGTGGTGAAGCCGTCGTGCCGAATGATCCGGTGCCGCAACTGTTCCACGGGTCGGTCAGCGCCGGATTCCGCGCCGTCTCCACCGAGTACGCCGAGGTGCGGTTGCGCCACCTCGACCTCGCGGCCACGGAAGCGGCTGCCGAGCAAGCGATCCGGATCATCGGCGCCTTGCACACCGCAGGCGAGCCCGAGCTGGCATTGCGCGCGGGCAGCACCTATGTCAAGCGGCTGCGGCCCGATACGTCCGCACCGGGAGCCGCGGCGGACCTCGAGCACGTGTTGATCGTCGGCGGCACCGGGCAACTCGGGCTGCGGTTCTGTGAACACTACGTCCGGGCCGGGGCCGCGCGGATCACGCTACTGAGCCGTACCGGTGCTTCCGAGGCGGTAGCGGGCCAGCTGGACCGGATCCGCGGTCTGGGTACCGCCGAGGTGGTCGTCACCCGTTGCGACATCAGCGATGCGGCGGCCGTTCGCCGGTACGCCGAGGACAGCGCGAGCCGACCCGTCAGCCTGCTGATCCATGCTGCGGTCAACTATGTCGACGCCGAATTGGCCGACATCACTGCGGAAATGGTGGCGACCGCCGCCCGATCGAAGCTCATCGGCCTCGACCACGTGCTGGCTGAAGTAGCCCGTACCGAGGCTTGCCGGGTGGTGCTGTGTTCGTCCTTCGCGGCCACCATGGGCGGACGCGGGCAGATCCTCTACGCGGTGACGAACCGGATGCTCGACGTCACCGCGCACCGGTTGCGGGCGCAGGGCATCGACTGCGTATCGCTGCAGTGGGGGCTGTGGGCGGTGGTGGGCCAGCTGGATGAGGCCGGAGCGTCGCGGGTGTCGAGCGCGGGCGTGATCCCGATGGATCCGGCTGCCGCCATCGCGGCGGGACTGTCCGATCAGCCCGGCGACGCGGTGGTCTGTTCCGCGGATTGGTCGCTGCTGCACCAGATCTCGAGCGCGTACGGGCATGGCGCGGCGGTGGCCGGACTGGTACCTGCGCCGTCCACCGCACCGCCGGTCGAGCCTGCGACACCGGTCGCCGCCGCGGCGCCTGCCGCCACAGCGGGTGCGGCGCCGGTCGCCACAGTGGCGGCGAACGCCCCATCGTTGGCCACGCAGATGCGTGTCGAACTCGAAAAGGTGATGGGGGCAGCGGATTCCGATGTGATCGATGGATCCGTCCCACTGATCGCCCTCGGCCTCGACTCCCTGCAAGCACTGGATCTGCGCAAGCGGGTGCAGGCCGAACTGAACCGCGATCTTCCGGTGGCCGCGATCCTGGGCGGTGCGTCGCTGGACGACGTCGTGCGCCTGATGGCCGATAGCAACGTCTGAGCGAGGGAATTGCATGTCGAACAACGAGCTGACGACCGCGCTGGACCGGCGCAAGGAGCTGCTGCGCCGGCGTCTCGCCGAGAGCGGCCTTGCCGCGGCGCCGGTCGCCGCCGCCCCGGTGCGGCGAGCGGAACCCGGCGTACCCCGAGCCACTCTCGCCCGGCCAGCGGCGCATGTGGTTTCTGCAGACGCGCGATCCCGACGACGTCACCCTCAACATCTGTGTCGCCTACCGGCTGAGCGGTGCGCTGGACGAGGCGCGGCTGCGCGCCGCGGTCGCGACGGTCGTCGGACGGCATGCGGTGCTGCGCACCATCTACGGCGTGGACGCCGACGGCGAGCCCTATCAGGTCGTCCGCCCGGACCTCGAAGTGGCGTGGCAGGTGCACGATCTGCGTGACCTGCCCGAAATCGGCCGGGCGAGCAGGCTCGAGGTGCTCGCGCGGCGGGAGTTCAGCAGGCCGTTCGACCTGACCGCGGAGTCACCGCTGCGAATGTCGCTGGTGCGCACCGGGAACGAAGAGTTCGCCCTGGTCCTGGTGGTGCATCACATTGCCTGGGACGACAACTCGTGGGCTGTCTTCTTCGTCGAGCTCAATGCCGCATACAACGGTGCCGCGCCGCTGCCCGAGCTCGGCGCGCAGTTCATCGATGTCGCGGTGCCCACCGCGTCCGCAGGCGACGACGCCGGCCTCGAATACTGGCGACGGACGTTGCGCCCGCTGCCGGAAGCCTTGGAGCTGCCGGGGAACGCGCGGGCCGGCTCCGGTCCGGCCAAGCAGGCCGAACGCCGTACCTTGGCGCTGCCGGGCGCGCTGGTCGACCGGGTGGAGACCTTTGCCAGGGCGCATGCGGCCACCCCGTTCATGGTGTGGCTCGCCGCCTTCGACGCGGTGATCCACCGGTACACCGCCGCAACGGATTTCCTGGTCTCGGTCCCGGTCACGGTGCGCGAGACCGCGGCGGCCGAAGCGCTCATCGGTTACTTCGGCAACACCCTGCTGCTGCGCGCCACGATCAGCGCCGATACGACCTTCGCCACCTTCGTGGCCGCGGTGCGCGATGCCTGCACGGGCGCGTTCGCGCATCAGAGTATCGGCATCGATCGTGTTGTCCGCGAGGCGAACCCGGACCGGGTCAGCGGCCGCGACGGCTTGGAGCAGCTGGTGCGCCTGGGTTTCAGCGTGCGGAAGAGCGCGGATGGCTTCGCCTTCGACGGCATCGACTCGACCCAGTTGGCGCTGGCCGGCCAGGTGGCACAGGTACCGCTCGGCCTGACCGTCGTGCTGGAACCCGAGGGCGCCTACCTCGAGGCCGAATATCAAGTGGCCGTGCTGGAACCGGCGCTGGTCGAGCAGCTGCTCGACCACTGTGTGCAACTGCTCGACAGCGCGCTGACCACCCCGGACCGCAGTCTGGGCGAGATCGATATCCTCGGTCCGAACGATCGAGCCACGATCTTGGCGCTTTCGCATGGTGAGATCGTGCCGAACCCGCCGGCCACGCTGGTTTCGCTGTTCGAGGAACGGGTGCGCGCGACGCCGGACGCGCTGGCAATTGTCGCGCCCGGCGGGCGCGGCGCCGCCGACCTCGAACTCGACTACGCCGCATTGAATCGGCGCTCGAATCGCTTGGCGCACTGGCTGATCGGTCAGGGCGTCGGTGCCGAGCAGACCGTCGGATTGCGGTTGTCGAACTCGGTCGAGTTCGTCGTCGCGGTCTTCGCTGTGCTGAAGGCGGGGGCTGCCTACCTGCCGATCGACCCGGCCTATCCGGACGAGCGCATCGATTACCTCGTCGCCGACGCCGCGCCGAGCCTGGTGCTCGGCCGGGTCGAACTGGATGCCGCCGAGACGGCCGCGACCGGCCTGCCGGACACCGACCCGACCGATGCCGACCGGGTGCGGCCGCTGCGCCCCGGCAACCTCGCCTACGTCATCTACACCTCCGGCTCCACCGGAAAGCCCAAGGGTGTCCCGGTCGCTCACGCCGCCATCGCCGAGCACCTCTCGGCCTTCGTCGCCGAATGGAGTATGACCGCCGACGATCGGCTGCTGCAGTCGTCGTCGGTCAGCTTCGACGCGTCCCTGCTGGACATCTTCGTGACCTTGACGCTCGGCGCGCGGCTGGTGATCCCGAAACGCGATGCCTTCCGCGACATTCCCTACGTCGCGGAGTTGATCACCCGCTGCGGTGTCACGGTGTTGCACATGGTGCCGTCGATGCTGAGCACCTTCCTGCTGCTGCCCGACGTGAGCGAATGGCGGGCGCTGCGCCATGTTCCGGTCGGTGGTGAGGCGCTGCCCGGTGAGGTCGCCGACAAGTTCGCCGGTGTCTTCGACGCCGAGCTGCGCAACCACTACGGCCCGACCGAGGCGGTGGTGTGCGCGACGCACATGCCGGTGGACGGACCGCAGGGCACGCGGATCGTGCCGATCGGCGTGCCCAATCAGAACGTCGCCGTGTATTTGCTCGACCGGGCGCTGCAGCTGGTGCCGACCGGCGTGGTCGGCGAAATCTATCTGGGCGGTGCGCAACTCGCGCGCGGCTACCTGAACCGGCCCGGCTCGACGGCCGAACGATTCGTCGCGGATCCGTTCGGACCGGGCGCCCGGCTGTACCGCACCGGGGATTTGGCCCGGCGCAACACCAATGGCGAGATCGAGTTCGTCGGCCGGGCCGACGAGCAGGTGAAGGTGCGCGGCTTCCGGATCGAGCTCGGCGAGGTCGAGGCCGCGATCAGTACCCACCCGGCGGTCGGTCACTGCGTTGTCACGGTGGTGGCGGATCCCGCGGTCGGCCCCATGCTTGCCGCGTACCTGGTTCCCGCGCCGGCCGAAACCGGCGGTGGGAGTATCGATCTGGAGCAGGTGCGGGTGCATGCGGCGGCCGTACTGCCGGAATACATGGTGCCCCGCGCGTTCGCGGTGATCGACGAGATTCCGCTGACCATCAACGGCAAACTCGACAAGCGCGCGCTGCCCGACCCGACGCCTGCCGTGGAGCGCCGCTACCGGGAACCGGCCACGGCCACCGAGCGGCGCATGTGCGCGATCTTCGCGCGACTGTTCAAGCTCGAACGAGTGGGCGCGGACGATTCCTTCTTCGAACTCGGCGGCCACTCGTTGCTGGCCGCCCGGTTGGTCGCGCAGATCCGCGCCGAATTCGGGGTCGAGTTCGACGTGCGCGTCGCCTTCGACACCCCGACGTCGGCGGGTCTGGCGGAGCGGTTGGTCGCACAGTTCCGCGCCGAGTTCGACATCGACCTCGACGCGATGGAACTCGATGAGCCCGCCGAAAACCATTCGGCGGCACCACTATCTGACCGGCCGCTGCTGGAGCGCCGACCGCGCCGAGGCCTGCTTCCGTTGTCGTACTCGCAACTGGCGATGTGGTTCCAGTGCTGGATGGAGGGCCCGAGTGCGGCAGGCAACCTGCCGTTCGCGGTCCGGCTGGACGGACCGCTGGACCATGCTGCGCTGACCGCGGCGGTCGGTGACGTGGTGGCCAGGCACGAGGCCTTGCGTACCACCTTCCCCGAAAGTGGCGGTGTGCCACACCAACTCGTGCACCCGGCTGCCGAGGTGCCGGTGCCGATCACGCGGATCGACGCGGATCGGATCGATGCGGAGCTGGCCGAGATCGCCCGGTATCGGTTCGCGCTGGACGGTGAGCCGCTGATTCAGGTGCGGTTGCTCGAGGTCGATGCGCAAACGCACGTGCTGTCCCTGCTGGTGCACCACATGGTCGCCGATCATGCGTCGTTCGGCGTCTTCCTCGCGGATCTGGTCACCGCGTACCGGGCACGCTTCGACGCCGGACGGGCGTCGGAGTGGGCACCGCTGCCGGTCCAGTACGCCGATTACGCACTGTGGCAACGAGATGCCTTCGACCAGGGCACAGCAGGCACCCCGAGTGCGTTCGGACAGTCCCAGCTCGACTACTGGCGTAGCGCGCTGGCAGGTCTGCCCGACGAGATCACGGTGGCGCACGATCGCCCGCGCCCGCCGGTCCTCGGCAAGCGCGGCGAGGTGGTGACGTTCACCGTGCCGCCGGCCCGCCGGGATGGCTTGACGGCGCTCGCCGAACAGTGCGGCGCCAGCGAATTCATGGTCTATTCGGCGGTGGTCGCGACGGTGCTGCACCGGCTCGGCGGCGGCAGCGACATCCCACTCGGCACCCCGGTGGCGGGCCGGGTCGACGAGACGATCGAGAACCTGATCGGTCTCTTCGCGAACATGGTGGTGCTGCGCAACGACCTGTCCGGCCGGCCGACCCTGCGCGACACGGTGATCAGGAGCCGCGATGTCGTGCTGGATGCGCACGGGCATCAGGAACTGCCGATCGAGCGACTCGTCGAGGCACTCAACCCGCCTCGGTCGCGCGCACGGAACCCCTTGTTCCAGAGCATGATCCACTTCCGCGGCGCGGATTGGGCACCGGCGACCCTTGACCTCACCGGCTCCGGTGGCACCACGGCCACCGTCCTGCCGGTGGACTTCGACGTCTCGTTCCTGGATCTGAATCTGAGTTTCACGGTGACGCCGAGCGGTGGCTTGGCCGTCCGGGTCGTTGTCAATGCGGACCTCTACGACCCGGAGACCGCGCAGCTGATCGCCGACGCGGTAGCCGCGACGCTGGACGCGTACGCCACCGTTGCGGACACCGCCGTCGCCGACCTGCGAATACTGCCGGAGTCCGACCTCGCGCGGCTGCTCGCGCCGCCGGTCGCCGCGGCACCGGCGCCGGTGACCGTGGCGCGTGCGTCGGGCGATGGGCCGCGGACGGAGACCGAACAGACGTTGATCGCGCTGCTCGAGGAATTGCTGGAGATCACCGACGTCGAGGCGGACGACGGTTTCTTCGCACTGGGCGGTGACAGTGTGATCTCCATTCAGTGGTCGGCCCGCGCGGCAGCGCTCGGCGTGCCGCTCACGCCGCAGCTGGTCTTCGAGCATCCGACCATTGCCGAGCTGGCCGCCGCGCTCGACGCGGCCGCGGAACAACCTGCGCAGGAGACTGATCCGGCACGGCACGGGCAGGTGGCGCACGCGCCGATGAGTGCGTCCGGTCTGGACGCGGACGCGCTGGCCGCCCTGACCGCGTCGTGGCAGGCCCGGTCGTGACGGCGCCGCCACAGATCGAGGACATCCTCGCGCTGAGCCCGCTGCAGGAGGGGCTCTACTCGCTGTCGCAGTTGACCGGTGCCGAGATCGACCTGTACACCATGCAATTCGTCGTCGACATCGACGGACCGGTGGACGTGGCGCTGTTGCGCGCGAGTGCGCAGGCCATGCTCGACCGGCACCCGAACCTGCGTGTCTCGTTCTGGGATCGGGAGGTGCCGAAGCCGGTGCAGATCGTGCCCACTCGGACCGAGCTGCCATGGGCCGAACAGGCCGCGCTGCCAACGGAATTCGACGCGATCGCGGAGTCGGAGCGGCGGCGGCCGTTCGATCTGAATCATGGCCCGGCACTGCGTATTCTGCTGCTCACCGTGCCGGGCGACGGCACGCCCCGCCGGCGGCTGCTGCTGACCGCGCATCACATCCTGATGGATGGCTGGGCGGTCGCGGTGTTCTTCACCGAGCTGCTCGCGGTGTATCAGGCAGGCGGATCTGCGGATTCGCTGCCCGCGCCGCGACCGTATCGGGATTACATCGGGTGGCTGGCCGCCCAGGACAGCGCCGCGGCGCTGGACCGCTGGGCCGAGTATCTGCGCAGAGTCAGCGGTCCGTTGATGATTGCCGAGGGCACTGTCGCCGGCACCGAGGTACCGGTGAAGACGCGACTCACGTTGCCCACCGAACAGACCGCGCGCCTGCAGCAGTGGGCCCGCGCGCACGGGTTGACACTCAACACCGCCGTGCAGTTCGCCTGGACGGTCGTGCTCGGCAGGCTCACCGACCGCCGTGACGTAGTGTTCGGCACCACCATCTCCGGCAGGCCCGAACAGTTGACCGGTGTGGAGGGCATGGTCGGCCTGTTCATCAATACGGTTCCGGTCGCCCACCGGCTGGCTCGCTCGACGAGTGTGCTCGAGCAATGCGCGGCGCTGCAACGGGAGTCGGCCGCCATGCGCGACGTCGGCTATCTCAGCCTGTCGTCCGTGCAGCGCATCGCGGGCCACGGTGCGCTGTTCGACACGCTTTTCGTGTTCGAGAACGCGCCGATCGGCGACGCGATCAACACCGTGACGGCGTCGGACGGCACGTGTTTCCGTCCGATCGAGATGGAGAGCCTGGCCCACTATCCGTTGACGGTGGTCTCGCATCTCAGCGACGGTGACCTGGTTGTGCTGGTGGAGGCGATGCCTGCGGCGCTGCCGCACCTGAGTGCCGCCGAGATCGGCGACCGGCTGCTCTCGGTACTGCGGCAGCTCCCGGATATCGGCGACGCGACACCCGACGCGCTCGACATTCTGACCGCCGCCGAACGGGACGAATTCTGTTCGCCTGCCATCGATTCCGCGTCGGCTGCGGAGTCGACGGTGTGGGAACTGTTCGAGCGGCAAGCCCAACGCACGCCGGAAGCATCGGCGCTGACCACGGGCGCAGGGGAGCGGTACACCTACCGCGCGTTGCACGCAGCGGCCTGCCGCTTGGCCGGCGAGCTGGCCGAACACGGCGTCGGGCCGGAAGCTGTGGTGGCGCTGGCATTGCCACGATCGGCACAGTCCATCGTCGGCATCCTCGCGACGCTCGCCGCCGGCGCGGCCTATGTGCCGGTGGATATTTCGCTGCCTGCGGTGCGGATCGAATCGATTCTGCGTCAGGCGCGCCCCGTGTCGGCTCTCGTCGTCGGCAGCACTCTCGACCTGTTGGACGGATACCCGGTCGACACCTTGGTGCTCGATGATCCGGCAGTGACTGAACGCATTTCGCAACGTCCCGCGGCGGCGCCGGAGGTGCACCGTTCGCCATCGCACAGTGCATACCTGATCTTCACCTCCGGTTCCACCGGCGAGCCGAAGGGCGTTGTCGGCACCAACGCCGCGCTGACCGGCTATTTCGCCGACCACCACGACCGTTGCTACCGCCCCGCGATGGCACGGCTCGGTCGTCCGCTGCGGATCGCGCATGCGTGGTCGCTCAGCTTCGACGCTTCGTGGCAGCCGATGGTCGGCCTGCTGGCGGGGCAGCAGATCCACCTGTTCGACGCCGACGAAATGCGCGACGCGCACCTGCTCGTCGAGGGCATGGCTCGCCACGACATCGACATGATCGACACGACTCCGTCGATG
Organism: Nocardia ninae NBRC 108245; assembly: GCF_007990755.1. Classification (GTDB taxonomy): domain Bacteria; phylum Actinomycetota; class Actinomycetes; order Mycobacteriales; family Mycobacteriaceae; genus Nocardia; species Nocardia ninae. The sequence continues at coordinate 87,307 of NZ_BJXA01000008.1, forward strand.
TTCGCGCAGCTCAGCGCGGTGGGCCTGCTGGAAAGGGGACTTCCGGTCCTGGCACTCGGCGGCGAGGCCATCGATTTGGCGCTCTGGACTCGGCTGCGGGCGCTGACCGGGACCGCTGTATACAACTGCTACGGGCCGACCGAGACAACCGTCGAGGCGGTGGTCGCCGCCGTCGCGGCCACCGAGACGCCGACCATCGGCCGGCCGACCGCCGGAATGTCGGGCTATGTCCTCGATTCCATGCTGCGGCCGGTGCCGCGCGGTGTCGTCGGCGAGCTGTACCTGTCCGGAATCCAGCTGGCCCGAGGCTATGTCGGCCAGGCGGGGACCACCGCCGATCGCTTCGTCGCGGATCCGCTGCGGCCGGGGCAGCGGATGTATCGCACCGGCGACCTGGTCCGTCACCTGCCGCACGGCGGCTTCGGCTACCTCGGCCGCGCCGACGCGCAGGTGAAGGTCCGCGGCTATCGCATCGAGATCGGCGAGATCGACACCGCACTGCGTCAGCTACCCGGTGTGGACACCGCCGCGGTCACCGTCGTCCGCCGTGCCGGCGGCGCGAGTCTCACCGGTTTCGTTGTCGGCCTGCCGAACCGAGATCTCGACTCGGCTCGGATGCGGGCCGGTCTCGCGGAACGCTTGCCCGCGTACATGATTCCGGCGCAGATCGTCGTGCTCGATCGGCTACCGGTGAACTCGAACGGCAAGCTCGACGGTCATGCGCTGAACCGGCTCGCCGAAGCGGCGCTGTCCGGCGGCCCGGGCAATGGTGGCGCCGCGGTCACCGCGACCGAACACGCGCTGTGCGAGGTCTTCGCCGAGCTGTTCGACGGCCGGGCGCCCGGCGTGGACGAGGACTTCTTCGCGCTCGGTGTGGACAGCATCGTCGCGATCTCCCTCGTCAACAAGGCGCGGCGCCACGGCATCGCGGTGAGTCCGCGCATGGTGCTGGCCACCCCGACGATTCGTGAGCTGGGCGCCGCTATCGATGCCGCGACAGCCGAGTCGGCGAGCACCGAAACGGCCGACTACGGACCGATACCGCCGCTGCCGGTGGTGTCGTGGATGTACGAGTACGGCAACTTCCGCCGGTTCACCCAGACCGCGCTGCTGCGGCTGCCCACCGGGATCCCGCGCGCGGCAGTGGAATCGGTGTTGCAGGCCCTGCTCGACGGACACGACACGCTTCGCGCACAGCTCGTCGATACCGCGGACGGCCCCCGCTTGGTGACCCGGGCGCCGGGCGTCGTGGCGGCCGCCGATCTGGTCGACCGCGTCGATTGCCCGACCACTTCCGACGCGGAGCTCGATGCGTTGATCGCGGCGTCGGCCCGCACCGCGGTGGACCGGATCGACCCGCGTGCCGGCGCGCTGGTCCGCGCCGTGTGGTTCACGGGTACGCACGACGGCGACATCCTGCTGCTGGCCGTGCACCATCTCGCGGTCGACGTGGTCTCCTGGCACATCCTGCTCGGCGGCCTCGGCGAAGCGTGGGCCGCCGTCGAGTCCGGGGCCACGCCGAAGCCGTTGCCCGAGTTCACTTCCTACCGCCGGTGGTCGCAGCTGATGGCCGAGCGCGCGACGGACCCCGCGGTGTTCGCGCAGCAGGAGTACTGGGTGAATCAGGTCAGCGCACCCGATCCGGTACTGGGGCAACGACTTCCGGAGCCGTCCGTCGACACCTGGTCTTCCCTGTGTGTCACGCCGGCGGTCACGCCCGTCCCGGTCACCGCGCGGATCCTTGCCGCGTTGTCGAAAGCGGAAGGTGTCCGGGAATTCCTGCTGACGGCACTGACGATGACGTTGGCGAGCTGGCGCAACGAGCGGAACCAAGATGCGAGCGCAGGCGCCCTGATCGCGTTGGAGGGACATGGTCGCGCGGACGACCTGCTCGGCACCGACAGCACGAATACCCTCGGCTGGTTCACCAGCGTCTTCCCGGTGCGCCTCGGCGTCGGCGCTGTCTCGATCGATGTCGCCCAGGCCGAGGCGAATCCGGCCGCGGCCCGTGCGCTGTTGAATTCGGTTGCCGCGCAACTCGCCTCGATTCCCGCCGCGGGCTTGGACTACGGCCTGCTCCGGTACAGCGCCCGAACACCGGAACTACTGGCCGCGCCGGAGCCGCAGATCGAGTTCAACTACCTGGGCCGAGTCGACCTGAGCGGCAACGCGACCCAGTCGTGGTCGGTGATCACCGACACCCGCAACGACGCTCTACCCCTCGACCCCGAACCCGACCTACCCCTGCGCTACGCCCTCGACGTCATCGCCGGCATCGGAACCACGCCAGACGGCCCTCAGCTATCCACCAACTGGCGCTGGAGCGCTGCCCTGTTCACCCCCGCCGACGCCGACCACCTCGCCACCCTCTGGCAACGCGCCGTAGCCGCCCTGGCAAACGCGCTGGAGACCTGATCAGCACCGCTTCAGCGAGCTCGAACCCGTAATCCGGATACCGTAAGATCGGCTGCCGCTGAGCTATCGGATGTAGAGGTCGAGGGAGGTACCGATGACCCCGCCGGTACCGGGTTGGTTCGCGGCTTCGGTGATCGGGTTCGGGTTCGTCGTGGTGGTCGCCCGTTGGCTGCTGGTGCGGGAGTCGATGACCAATCGGCTGGTCAACCGGATGCTGAGTTGGCAGACCGGGGCCGCGGCCATTGTGGAGTGGGGTGAAGGCACCGACTTCGCGGACCTGACGTATCGGGTGTTTCTGGCCTGCGGTGCGGTCACGGTCGCCAGTGCTTACGGCATTGCGGCCCTGCTCGCCGGGGCCGATCCGGCTACCGCCCGCCACCGGCAGCGCGGGTATGACGCCGTCGCGGTTGTCGGTGCTGTGATCGTCGTGTTCCTCGGTCAGCAGGTGGACCCCACGGCACCGGGCTTCGGCTGGAAGTCACCGCTGCTCTGGGCGATGTTCAACATCCCGGTCGCCGCCCTCTCGATCAACATCATTCGCGCTACCGTGCGTGATCTTCGGGTGAAGACGGCGACAACGCGCGAACGTCTTGTGTTCTCAGCGCTTTTCCTGGTCGCGGTGTATTGCCTCTACTGTGCAGGCGCCTCCGGGGTGCAGGTCCTCGCCGGACAACCGTCGGACAGTCCGAGCGCGGATTGGACGCTGGCCTCGTGCTTCAGCATGTTCGTGATCACCACGTTGCTGGCCGTCCCGGTGGTCAACGTGCTGCTGGCCAGGGCAGGGTGGGACCGCACCGGTCGTCATTACCGTCGCCTGTTCCCACTGTGGCGCGACCTCACGACGGCCGTGCCCGGCGTCGTGCTGGACCAGGGCCCCGTGCGCCGTGATTCCGAGTCGCGGCTGTATCGCAGGCTGATCGAGATTCAGGACGCACTGCAACATTTGAAGCTGTACATGCCGCCGGGGGAGGAACCGCCGCAGTCCGTCGACAGCTATGCCGCGCGGATAGCGCATGCCGCGGACAACAAGCTGCGCGGCCACGAACCAGTGGTGCCGGTCTCGGTCGGTGATCGCAACGAACCGATCGCGCGGGACCGGGCCACCGACCTCGAACTAATGCTGGAATTGGCAAGGGTGTGGCCCGGCGCTCGCATCGGTGTGCCGCACTTGAATGGATCGCACCGATGACACTGCCCGCACCGGTGACAGCGCCGGCCCCGACGCCGGTGATCATCGCGGCGATCGCACTGCTGTGCGCCGTCACCCTGGCTCGATGGCTGGTCATCGAGCCGACACCCGCCTCGCGGCGGGTCAATCGGGCGATCTCGTGGATATCGATCGGCTCGGTGGTGCACCAGTGCCTCGACGCCATCGGCTACGAAGAGCTGGCGATCCACCTCTATCTCTGCTGCACGGTGCTGGCCATCGCCGATCTGTACGGTCTGGCAAAGCTTTTCGCCGACGCCGATCCGGCCCGAGCGCGCGAACGTCAGCGAATCTACGACGCGGCCGCCGTCGTAGCCGGTATCGCGACGGCCCTCGTCGGTCGGACGGAAGGGACCGACACTGGCTTCTGGCTGCGCGCGATAGTCAGTTTGGCCGTGTTCAATGTGCCGCTGCTCGTGTCCGGGGTGCACATCATCCGTGCTTGTCTGCGTGATCTCCGGGTAGAGAACTCGCTGCTGAAGCGGATTCCCTACATCGGTCTGCTCATGCTGACGACCGGGTGGTTCTTCGGCTCGGGCCTGGCCGTGCTGCGCGCCTTCGACGGCAAACCACCGGGTTACATATCGACCGAGTGGAGTCCGGTGTCGTGCCTGTTCTGCGTGCTGCTCGCGCTGGTGACCGGGGTACCGCTGGTCCACGCGATACTGGCGCGCACCGGCTGGGATCGGACCGGTCGACAGCTGCGCAGGCTGGAGCCGTTGTGGCGCGATCTCACCACGGCGGTGCCCGAGGTCGTCCTGCCCGCCGGTCCGGGCCCGCGCGAGCCCGAGTCACGGCTGTATCGGACGACGGTGGAGATCAGGGACGCGCTGCTGCATCTCAAACAGCATCTGTCTATTGACGAGGTGCCGGGGACATCCGGTGAGACTTACGCGATGCAGATCGCCCGAGCGGCCCGCGCCCGCATGGACGGGATCGCGCCGACGGGCGCGCGACCATCACGCTTCCCCCAGATATCGGCGCGGGACATGCGATCCGAGCTCGCCCACCTGCTCGACCTGGCGCGCCAGTGGCCGCGGGCTCGCGCCGCGATCAGTGATCCGGCGCCGGCGAGCCGACGATGATGCTGCCGACCGCGCACTCGGTCAGCTCGTCCACCCCGGCCGCGGCGGCGAAAGCGGCGGTGTCACTGAAGCCTTGGGCGCACGCGCCGAGTCCCATCGCCGTCGCGGCGAGGTACACGGTCTGCATGACGACGCCGACGTGCTTCAAGATACTGGCGTAGGCCACCTGCTCGTAGGTCCACATGACGCGCCCCGATCGCGCGGCGAGCAGCAGCACCAGCTGCGGTTCGGCGCCTTCCGCGAGGGTCGCCGAGGTGGCGCGCAGCAACCGTTGCACCGCAGGCGAATCCAGGTCGGCGACCGGCCGCAGCACATGGTCGAACGAGTCGTAGTGGTACATGCCCGGCGCGAGTCCGTCGACGTGTCGCACGATCGGGTAGAGCTCGAGTTCGTAGACGCTGCCGCCCGACGGATAGGGGCGCGAAGCCAATTCCTCACCGGGACCGGCACTTCGGACACCGCGGGTGCGTGCCGTCCGATACAGCAACTCGCCCAGCTGATCTCGGGTGATCGGGTCGGCGTCGTCGAACGCCCGGGTCGATCGCCGGTCCTCCAGCACCGCCGTCAGCGTCGGGTCCGCGACCCGCAGCGCGGCGAGGTCGGGCGTCGCGAGCGGCACCGGCTCGCCGGGGTAGTCCGGCTTGCGCGCAGGCGGCTGCGGGTAACTGTCCTTGGCCCATTTCGTCGGGCCGAAGTGATCCCAGGTGACGGTGCGCTCGCCGAGCGTGCTGTGCCGGTGGAACCACAGGTCGGCGGCGTTCCAACTGCGGGTGGCGAAGTCGCGCTCCTCGTCCTCCGGATCCGCGACGAGGAATCCGCACCAGTGCAGATCGGCCGCTAGTTGCGACTTGATCGAGACCGGCAGCGGCGACTCGGCCGCGCCGAAACCGTCCAGCAGGGAGAGCAGTCTCGGATCGTGGATCCGCACATCACACCAGGACAGCGGGTGCTCGAGCACGAAACCGTCCGAGTCACGGTGCAGCACGGCGAATTTCGACAGGGTCGCGCGCCACGGCAGCCGGGTGGCGGGCCGCGCGGGCGGCTGACCGAACGGCCGGATGCTGTACAGGTTGCGGCCGCCGTCGCGCACGGTGACCGACAGCCAGCCGCCGTCGGTCAGCCTGCCCATCAGCCCGGCGACATCCTCGGTGCCCGAGCCGGCGGACAATTCCGAGACCGTCGCAGGCCCCTGGTTCAGTGTGCGCAGCGCCTGGAGTTGTCCACTGCCCAGACCGGACAGCTTCTCGTTGCGCGGCGGGTTGAGCAGCAGCGCCCCCGCCGGGGTCGTCAGGCAGGTGACGCCCTCGCGCAGTGCGTATCTGGTCTGTTCGGGATAAGTGACGGCGGACAACACCGCTGACCTCCGCTTGTCGATCCGATGTGCTGGTAGCGCTGCCTATTTCGCCGCGGTGGCGAAGGCGGGCTCCAGTTTGGTCAGCATGTACGGCACCGACAGCGCGGTCGGCTGGTTGATCGCGCTGATCTCCTGGGTGGTGAGGAACACGATCGAGCCCTTCCGCACCGCGGGCAGGTCGGCGTAACCGGGCAGCTGCCGGTACTTCTCGTCCAGGCCGGGGGAGTAGCCGGCGAGCACCAGGTCGGCGGTGATCTCGTCGATCCGCTCCGGGGACAGCGCCAGTCGCCCCTGGTTCGCGGGCAGGTCGGTGAGGTTCTTCGGGATGCTCATGCCCAACTGGGTGAACAGCTTGCTGGAGCCGTCGTTCGGATCGGTGAGCACCATGAGCTGCGAGGCGCTGGCCAGCCAGGTGCTGGCGAAGGTCTTGCCCTTCAGTCCCGGATTGGCCTGCACGATCGTCTCGATCTTCTTGTCGACGTCGGCGATCACCTTGGCGGCGGCGTCCTCTTTGCGCAGCACCTTGCCTAGCGTGGTCACCAGGTCCGGCCAGGGCGCCACCGCGTCCTTGCCGAGCGCGGGCAGCGTCGGGGCCACCTTCGAGAGCTCGTCATAGGTCTTCTGGTCGGCGATGAACGGGTCCGCGAGGATGAGGTCCGGTTCCAGCGCCGCCACCTGTTCGGCGACATTGCCGACGGTGTTCAGGGCCTTCGCCCCGTCCAACGTCTTCGGCGCCCACGGCGGCGTGCTCTTGGATACCGCGGCGACATTGTCCACATAGCCGACCGGCGTCACGCCGAGCGCCAGCGTGGTGTCGAGCCACTGATTGCCGAGGGCGACGATCTTTTTCGGAGTACCCGGCACCGTGGTCGAGCCGCGGGCGTGCGTGATGGTGACCGGCTCACCGCCGGAACCGGCCTCGTCGTTCGACGAACCGCAGGCGGCCAGGCCCAGCGTCAGCGCGGCGGCGACGGTGGCCAGCGTCGCTCTGGCCCAGCGTGCGGTCCGAACGGACTCCATCATGTGGCCCCCTTCGAGGAAGATCTCAGCCGGTCCGGTCGAGCTACCGCCAGCGTAATTCAGCCAAGGCTAACCTATCTAGCCTATCGGCCGACCTCGGCCCCTTGATGGTTAGATCGGCTAACTATATAGTTTGCGGAGATAACGACCTGCGAGGGGCTGCCGTGACGATTCCATCCACCGATCTCGATCTCGGCGAGGTCAGCACCATCCGCCGCAGGCTGCGATACGACAAGGAGCACCCGCACTACAAGTGGATCGTGCTGACCAACACCACACTCGGGGTGCTGCTCACCGCGATCAACTCGTCCATCGTGCTGATCTCGCTGCCCGCGATCTTCCGCGGTATCGGGCTGAATCCGCTCGACGCGGGCAACGTCGGATACCTGCTGTGGATGCTGATGGGCTACCTGCTCGCGACGGCGGTGCTCGTCGTCATGTTCGGCAGGCTCGGCGACCTCTTCGGCCGAGTTCGCGTGTACAACTTGGGTTTCGCGGTCTTCGCACTCTGCGCGCTCGCGCTGTCGTTCGATCCGTTCCACGGCGGCGCGGGCGCCATGTGGATCATCGTCTGGCGGGTGATCCAAGGCGTCGGCGGCGCGATGTTGACCGCCAACTCCGCCGCGATCCTCACCGACGCCTTCCCGGCGAAGCAGCGCGGAACCGCACTCGGCATCAATATGGTCGCGGCGGTCGCCGGTTCCTTCCTCGGACTGTTGATCGGTGGCGTGCTGTCGGAGTGGGATTGGCGCGCGGTGTTCTGGGTGAGCGTGCCGATCGGCCTGTTCGGCGCGTTCTGGTCGTACCGCTCGCTGCACGAGGTCGGCATCCGGACGGCGGGCAAGGTCGACTGGGCGGGCACGATCACCTTCGGACTCGGGCTCACCGCGCTGCTCACCGGCATCACCTACGGGATCCAGCCCTACGGCGGGCAGGCCACCGGCTGGTCCAGTCCGTGGGTGCTCGGGTCGGTGCTCGGCGGCATCGCGCTGCTCGGGGTGTTCTGCGTGGTGGAGAGCAAGGTCGCCGACCCGATGTTCCACCTCGCCCTGTTCCGCAACCGGGCCTTCGGGCTCGGCAATTTCAGCAATCTGATGGTCTCCATCGGCCGTGGCGGCATGCAGTTCATGCTGATCATCTGGCTGCAAGGCATCTGGCTGCCGTTGCACGGCTACGACTTCGAGTCGACCCCGCTGTGGGCAGGTATCTATCTGCTGCCGCTGACCATCGGATTCCTTGCGGCAGGGCCACTTTCGGGCTGGCTGTCGGATCGCTACGGCTCACGTCCGTTCACCACCGGCGGTGCGTTTCTCGCCGGACTCACCTTCCTGCTGTTGCTGATCGTCCCCGTCGACTTCAACTACTGGGTGTTCGCCGCGATCATCCTGGTCAACGGCGTCGGCAGCGGATTGTTCTTCTCGCCCAACACCGCGGCCATCATGTCCAGCGTGCCCGCCGCGCAACGCGGTGCGGCCTCCGGCATGCGCGGCACCCTGTTCAACGGCGGCAACGCGCTGTCCATGGGAATCTTCTTCTCGCTCATGGTCGTCGGCCTCGCCGCCAGCCTGCCCTCGGCCCTGGACGCCGGCCTCCGTGCCCAGGGTGTTTCCGTGGGCGCCGCCGCCGAGGTCGCCGCGATGCCGCCGGTGGCCAGCATGTTCGCGGCGTTCCTCGGCTTCAACCCGATCCAGGAATTGCTCGGCCCCACCGGCGAATTGACCAAACCCGGCGTGCACGCCGACACCCTCACCGGCCAGGAGTTCTTCCCGCATCTGCTCACCGGGCCGTTCCACACCGGTCTGGTGGTCGTGTTCGTCGCCGCCGCCATCATGATGTTCCTGGCCGCCGCCGCCTCGTACTTCGCGGGCGACAAGTACGTGCACGACGAGCAGGCCGAACTCGCCGAAGCCGACAAGCTCGCCGTGCCGGTGCTCGCGCACTGATCGGACTTCATCGGAGATGAATCTCTATCGGGCGCAATGACTTCTACGCGGAAGCGGCACGGTCCTCCGGCGAGGGCGCGCAGACCGCCGCGATAGCCGCCGTATCCCAGTAGAACGGGTGGACCTCGGAAATCCGGCCCTCGGTGATCGTAATCGTCTGCAGGATAGGGAAAGTGAGCTCCCGCCCGGTGGTGCGTGCGCGGGCGCGGACGAGCGTGTGCACCACCGGTGTTTGCCCGGTTGCCAGGAACTTCTGTTCCAGCAGTTCGAAGATCTCCCAGGTGCGCGCCATGGCGAGGAAGAACTGCTCCATCCCCGCATGCCCATGCCATGTTCCGCCGTAAGGCAATCCGGCAGCCTGATGCAGCACCACGTCGGTGGCGAAGTACGGGGCGAGCAGCTCGAACGAGGCACTGCCCGGCCCACCCGCCGCCATGTACTGCGCCTCGGCCGCATACATGCTGGTCAACACGGTCATCGGAGCAGTGGTGGATCGCGTCATGTGCCCAGTGTGCCCAGGTCTGTTGGCCGGGACCGGCGCTAATCGGACGTGGCTTTCGACGTAGCAGCCCGCGCTTCCCGCACGCTGGGTGCGGGAAGTCGAGGGTTGCGATCAGAAGGTGACGCGCTGATCCGGCGCCATGAAGAGTTTGTCGCCTTCCTTGACGCCGAACGTGCGATAGAACTCCTCCAGGTTGCGCACCACCTGGTTGCAGCGGAACTCGGCGGGGGAGTGGGTGTCCGACGAGAGGAAGCGAACCGTGAGTTCCTTGGTCTGCTTGTCGCGCCAGCTGCGGGCCCACGACAGGAACATGGTGCGGTAGTCGGGATCGTCGATGCCACGCCGCTTTTCGGCGATTCGGAACGCCGCCAACGTGATCTGCAAACCACGCAGGTCGGCGAGATTCTCACCGACGGTGAGTTCACCATTGACGTGCTGGCTGGGCTCGAGCCCCTCCGGCACCAATGCGTTGTATTGGTCGACGAGCTGCTTGGCCTTGGCGTCGAAGGCGGCCCGGTCCTCGGGGGTCCACCAGTCGCGCCGGTTGCCGTCGCCGTCGTATTTCGAGCCCTGATCATCGAAGCCGTGGCCGATCTCGTGGCCGATGGTCGCCCCGACGGCACCGAAGTTGACGGCGGCCTGGGCGTCCTTGTCGAAGAACGGCGGCTGTAGGTAGGCGGCGGGGAAGACGATCTGGTTGGAGCTCGCCGAGTAGTAGGCATTCACCGTCTGCGGCGACATTCCCCATTCGGACTTGTCGACCGGACCGCCGAGCCGGGCGAACGCGCGCTTGACCTCGAATTCATTGATGGCGAGCAATGATTCGATCAGCTTGCCCTTGGTGATCTTCAGCTTCGAATAGTCGACCCACTTGTCCGGATAACCGATCTTGGGATCGATCTTGTCGAGCTTCGCCAGGGACGCCTCCCTGGTCGCGGGCGACATCCAGGACGAGTTGGTGAAGTTCTCCCGATACGCGGCGATGACATCGTCGAGCATTTCTTTCGCGCGCTGCTTGGCCTCGGGCGGAAAGTACTTCTCCACGTACACTTTTCCGAGCTGCTCGCCGAGTTTCTCATCCACGATGCCGACACCGTACTTCCAGCGCTCCGGCCGCTCTTCCTGCCCGTTGAGCACGCGACCCTTGAACTCGAAGTTCGCGTTGTTGATCGCCTTGGGCAGGAACGGTGCGAACTCGCGCAGCACGCTGAGCTTCAAATAGTCACGCCAGGTGGGGATGTCGACCTCGGTCCACAGCTGACCCGCCGCCGTGATGAAGGACGGCTGGCCGACCACCATCGTGTCGAACAGCTGCTTCGGCCGGTCGGTGTTGCCTGCCAGCCACGGGTCCCAGTCGAATCCCGGTGCGAGAGCGACCATGTCTTTCCAGCTGTACAGGTTGTACGTCGCGTCGGCATCGCGGTTGCGCACATTGTCCCAATGCGCGGGCGCGATGCGCTTCTCCAGATCGAACACGCGCTGCGCCATCGCGGCGGGATCGGCGAAACCCGCGCCCGCGGCGATGCGTTCGAGGAACACCCGGTATTGCGCAAGCACCTCGGCGTTCTCGGGCTTGCGGTAGTACTGCTCGCCGAGCCCGAGCCCGGACTGGCCGACCGAGGGAATGTAGGCGTTGGAGTTCTTCCGGTCCGTGCCGATACCGAGTCCGATCAGGCCGCCGATCGGCAACTCTGCCATCACCTTCGCCAGGTCGGCCTTGGTCGCCGCGCCGTCCACCTTGGCGAACAGCCCGGCCAGCGGAGTCATGCCCAGCCGCTCGATCGTGTCCCAGTCCACCCTGGCGTCGTACAGGTCGCGGATCTGCTGTTCCTCGGAGCCGTCCTTGGGATCCTTGATGCCCTCGACGATCTCGCGCAGTTGCTGCTGGGTGCGTTCGAAGGCCTCGCTCGTGGAGCCGAAGGACGTCTTGTCCGGCGGCAACTGGTACTCGCGCAACCACTTCCCGTTGACATGGCGGTACAGATCGTCCTGCGGCCGGATCGCCTCGTCCGCGCCACCCATGTCGACGCTGGTGAGCGCCTTACTCGTCTCCTTGGTATCGCTCGCGCAGGACGCGAGCGCGGCAGCGGCCGGCACCGCCCCGAGCGCGATCAGGAAGGCACGACGGTCCAGCTGTCCGAGACGTGTCACGCGGATTCCTCTCCCGATGCGGTCCGCCGCATCCTCGTCAGGCGCAATTTGTTCGCCCGAGGCTACCCGCCCGCGGTGCTACCGGCTGCCCCATCTCACAGGGTGACCCGCTGGTCCGGCGCGAGGAACAGCTTGTCGCCCGCCACGACGCCGAAGGTGGAGTAGAAGTCGGCGATATTGCGGACCACCTGATTGGCACGGAACTCGTTGGGGGAGTGCACGTCCATGGTGAGCATCCGCTCCTTGGTCTGCTTGGTCGCCTGCTGCCGCCAGATCCTGGCCCAGGACAGGAACACGGTCTTCAGGTCCGGTTCCGTACCGTCGCGCTGCGCGGCAGAACGGTATGCGGCGAGCGCGATCTGCAAACCGCGCAGGTCGGCGAGGTTCTCCCCGACGGTCAGTGCGCCGTTGACGTGCTTGCTCGGATCCAAGCCGTCGGGCACCAGCGCGTTGTACTGCTCGATCAACTGTTTCGTCTTGGCCTCGAAAGCGGCGATGTCTTCGGGTGTCCACCAGTCGCGTCGATTGCCGTCGCCGTCGTACTTGGCGCCTTGGTCGTCGAAGCCGTGCCCGATCTCGTGTCCGATCACCGCGCCGATGCCGCCGAAGTTGACCGCGGGTGCGGCATCGGCGTCGAAGAACGGTGACTGCAGGATGGCGGCGGGGAAGGTGATCTCGTTGGCGGTCGGGTCATACATCGCGTTGACCGTCTGGGGTGGGAAGCCCCACTCGGCCCGATCGACCGGTGTGCCGAGCTTGCCGAGGGATCGGTTGACCTCGAAAGCCCTTGCCGCACGCAATGATTCGACCAGCTTGCCCTTGGTGATCTCTACCCCGGAGTAGTCGATCCACTTGTCCGGATAACCGATCTTGGCGACGATCTTGTCCAGCTTCGCCAGCGCCGCCTGCCTGGTCGGCGGCGACATCCACGACGAGTTGGTGAAATCTTGCCGGTAGGCGTCCATCAGATCCGCCACCAGTGCCTTGGCCCGATCCTTGGCTTGTGCTGGAAAGTGTTGCTCCACATACAGTTTGCCGAAGGGCTCGCCGAGATACAGGCTGACCGTCGCGAGGCCGTCCTTCCAGGGCTCCTGGCGTTGATCGCGGCCTTGCAGCGCCTTGTCGACGAAATCGAAGGCGGCGTCGGCGATTTCCTTGGGCAGGTAGGGCGCGAATTCCTTGACGACACTGATGCGCAGGTACTCGCGCCACCGATCGATGTCGACCTCGGCCCACAGGTTTCCTGCGGCCGTGACGAACGACGGCTGCCGGACCACAATGCTCTCGAAGAGCTGCTTCGGGCGGTCGGTGCTGCCCGTCAGCCACGGATCCCAATCGAATTGCGGTGCGAGCCTGGTCAATTCGGTCCAGCTCAGCAGGTTGTAGGTGGTGTCGGGGTTCCGATCGCGGACGCTGTCCCAGTAACCCGCCGCGATCCGGGTCTCCAGGTCGAGCACCCGCTGCGCGGTACCGGTGGGGTTATTGAGCTTCGCGCCCGCGGCAATGCGTTCCAGATAGGTGCGGTAGGCCGCGAGCTGCTCGGCGTACTCGGGCTTGCGGTAGTACTGCTCGTCCAGATTGATGTCGATGCCGGACTGGCTGACCATGGCGATGTAATTGGCGGAGTTCTTCTGGTCGACCACGACCTGCAAGCCGATCAGGCCCGCGATCGGCAGCGAGCCCATCACGCGAGCGAGGTCCGCCTTTGTCGCCGCGCCGTCGATCGCCGCGAGCAGGTCTGCGACAGGCGTCATGCCGAGTCGCTCGATCTCGTCGCGATCGAGCCTGGCGTCGTACAGATCGCGGATCTGCTGTTCTGTCGAACCCGGTCGCGGATCGCGGATGCCCTCGACGATGCCGCGCAACTGCTGCTCGGTGCGATCGTTGGCCTCGTCGAACGACCCGAACGACGACTTGTCCGGCGGCAGCCGATAGTCGCGCAACCAGGTGCCGTTGACGTGGCGATAGAGGTCGTCCTGCGGACGGACCGCCGGATTCGCACCCGCGAGATCGACGCCGGTGAGTCGAACATCCGAGATCTGTGATTGCTGGGAGCAGGAGGCCAACGCCGCCGCGGCGGGCGCGGCCGCCAGAGCGAGCAGGAAGGCGCGGCGATCGAGACGAGCGGACGAGCTCAAGAGCATCCCCTTTTCGGTACGGTCGAGCCGAACGGTGCTTCGTTGATCTTGCTCGATCCGAGGGTAGTGGCGCGCGCCTGCTAGCCCGAGTTTCCAGGTGCGCGTCCGCACCCCCTGGATTCGTCGCGGACCCCCGATTTGGGAACGACCTGGGGATTCACCTACACTAGACCGGTTGCCTGCGGGAGCTATGCCCGCAATCCGGCAGTGAACCCCCAGTGGTTGGTTCTCGAGTTGCACATTCAGAGCCACGAAACCGCTGGCAGGCGCGCGTCCGGAGGGCAACTGACCATGCCCGTCGGGTCGGCAATCCGGCGTGCGTATACATCCAGGTCCAGGAGGAGCTGAAGTGATTCAGCAGGAGTCGCGACTGCGCGTCGCCGACAACACGGGCGCGAAGGAAATCCTTTGCATCCGCGTTCTCGGTGGTTCGTCGCGTCGCTATGCCGGTATCGGCGACATCATCGTCGCTACCGTGAAGGACGCTGTCCCCGGTGGCAACGTCAAGAAGGGTGAGGTCGTCAAGGCCGTCATCGTGCGCACCACCAAGGAGCGCCGTCGCCCGGACGGTTCGTACATCAAGTTCGACGAGAACGCGGCCGTGCTGATCAAGGCGGACAACGACCCGCGTGGCACCCGCATCTTCGGCCCGGTCGGCCGCGAGTTGCGCGAGAAGAAGTTCATGAAGATCGTTTCGCTGGCCCCGGAGGTGCTCTGACATGAAGGTGCACAAGGGCGACACCGTGCTCGTCATCTCGGGTAAGGACAAGGGCGCCAAGGGCAAGGTCATTCAGGCCTACCCCGAGCGCAACCGCATCCTGGTCGAGGGCGTGAACCGGATCAAGAAGCACGTCGCGAACTCCGCCAACCAGCGCGGCGCCTCTTCGGGCGGCATCGTGACCCAGGAAGCTCCGATCCACGTGTCCAACGTGATGATCGTCGACTCCGATGGCAAGCCGACCCGCGTCGGTTACCGGACCGACGAGGAGAGCGGCAAGCGGGTCCGGATCTCCCGTAACAACGGGAAGGACATCTGACATGACTACCTCTGAGCAGACCCAGCCGCGTCTGAAGGCGCGCTACCGCGCCGAGATCAAGGACGCGCTGAACAGCGAGTTCAACTACGCCAACGTCATGCAGATCCCCGGCGTGGTCAAGGTTGTCGTGAACATGGGTGTCGGCGACGCCGCCCGGGACGCGAAGCTGATCAACGGTGCCGTCAAGGACCTGGAGCTGATCACCGGTCAGAAGCCGGAGATCCGCAAGGCGACCAAGTCGATCGCGCAGTTCAAGCTGCGTGAGGGCATGCCCATCGGCGCGAAGGTCACCCTGCGTGGCGATCGCATGTGGGAGTTCCTCGACCGCCTGGTCTCCATCGCGCTGCCCCGTATCCGCGACTTCCGCGGCCTGTCGCCGAAGCAGTTCGACGGCAACGGCAACTACACGTTCGGCCTCAGCGAGCAGTCGATGTTCCACGAGATCGACGTGGACTCCATCGACCGTCCGCGCGGTATGGACATCACCGTCGTGACCACCGCGACGAACAACGAAGAGGGCCGCGCCCTGCTCAAGCACCTCGGCTTCCCGTTCAAGGAGAACTGACGATGGCCAAGAAAGCACTGCGGATCAAGGCTGAGGCCAAGCCGAAGTTCGCCGTTCGCGCCTACACCCGCTGCCAGCGTTGCGGTCGCCCGCACGCGGTCTACCGCAAGTTCGGCCTCTGCCGCGTCTGCCTTCGTGAGATGGCGCACCGCGGTGAGCTCCCGGGCGTGCACAAGAGCTCCTGGTGAGCTTGCGCTCTTCGTGAGTGCGCCCGCGTAAGCGGGAACCCGTACAAAGGCACGGCCTCCACTGGAGGCCGTGCCTTTGCGCGTTTATTCGCGGTGTGGGACGAATCCAACGGAACCGCGGCGGCGCCTGGTGCGTCATACAAGAAACGGGGACAGATCACCGCCTGCGTCACCATCGAGAGGAGTGGGCCATGGGAGAGCTATCGGTCGAGCCCGAAGAGGTGAAAGCGTTGGGGCGGATGGCCTACCAGATCGCGGACGAGTTGAAGTCCGGGTATTCGTCGCTGGTCACCGACACGAAGGTCACGATCGACAGTTGGGCAGGGAACAACGCAGGTGCTTTCACGGCCGCGTGGGACGAGTTCCACGAGGGTGCGGACCAGGTGTGGGACGCATTGTTCGAGCTGGCCGAGAAGCTCGGGGTCACCGCCGAAACCCTCCGTACGACCGACCAGTCCTACGCCGAAGGCCTCAGCTCCCTGGACCTTCCTTGATCGGGGCATCTGATGACCGGTGAGACACCAGCATTCTCGGTCGACCTCGCCAAACTCGAGGAGTTGGCCGCTCGCATGCGCGCATACAGGGCGGCCGTCGCCGATCGCTTGGCCGAGCTCGAGGCGAAGGCCAAGGAAGTCGAGGGCGTGTGGGTCGGCGCGGCAGCGGTGGCCTATAGCGAGGCGCATACCGAGTGGGCAGCAGGTGTCACCGACATGCAGGACGGGCTCGCGGCTCTGGAAGATGCGTTGAAAAAAGCCCACGAAAGCTACACCAACGCCGCCTCCCAAACCCTCCGGATTCTCGGCATATGACCGAGAAACTCGAGGTGGATCCCAAGGTCTATTACCAGGCCGCCACCAACTGCTTCGACGCCGCCGCCGCCCTCAACGACAGCTTCAAATACGTCTTCGCCGAACTCAACAGCTGCGGGCAAATGGCAGGCCGAGACGAAGACGGCCGAGCCTGGGCCACCTCCTACGACGAGTCAGCCCGCGAAACCGTATCCTTCTTCGACCAAACCTTCTCCACCCTGCGCGCCTACGGCACCGCCCTCAACGACCTAGGTTTCGAACACGCCAAATCCGATGCCGCGCTGAAAGGTACGGCCCAGCCCGACCGCCCGGCCGATGCACCATCAACACTGACCTTCGGCCCCTACGCCCTCCCCGCATCAGCCGCCGGCGGCACCCCACAGGGCCTAGCGAAAACCTCCATCGAAGTACTTGACGCCATCAACTGCCCCCTCCCCGACGGCAACACCGGCACACTCACCAAAGCAGCCGACGCCTGGGATCGGCTCGGCACGATCTACCAGAACACCAACGCCAAAGACAAAATCACGATCTCCGCGAGTCTCTTCGACGGAGTGACCTCCAAGGATGCGGTGCAGGTCCGCGAAGACCTGAAGACCCTGGAGAGCTCCATCGGAGCTCTACTCGACACCTGCAAGCAGATCAGCAAAACCTGCCTCGACTACAAGCAATCGATCGAAGAGCTACGTAACGAGGTCAAAGGTTTCATCGAAGCCATCATCCAAGAAGCCGCGATCAACGTAGCGGTCACCGTCGTCGCCACCTGCCTCACCGGAGTCGGTGGTCTGATCGCTGGCGCCAAAGCTGTCGAGTCGGCACGACGCTGGGCGGTGAAGATCAAAGCAACCGTCACTGCCTGGCGAGCACGGAAGGCGTTGCAGCTCAAGGGATTGGCTGACGACGCCAAGGCCGTGCTGGCAAAGGGAAAACAGGCCGTGAAGGACCTGTATGAACGCTTGCGATCCAAGCTGCCAAGCAAGGCAGGAGCAAGGAAGACCTATCCCTCCGGCGAGAATCTCACGGATGCGGAGTACGTGGCAAAGTATGGCGAGCCGGGCAACTGGAAGTATCCAGGTAAAGATTATGCTGTTCCCGGGACGAAACAGGATGCCGATCTTCCTCCGGGGATGAAGATCGATCGGTACGGATCGGAATACGGGTCTTGGCTATCGCCGGAGGGGACCCCGCTAACCGCACGTTCGCTGCCGCCGGACACCCTCGCAACCAAGGCATACAACACCTACGAAGTGGCACCCGGCGCAAAGCTGCCGCCTGGGTGGACCATCGAGGAATCGAAGGTAGCTTCCTGGTTCGGCGAAGAGGGCGGCGGGATCCAATATCGGATCCTGAAGTCGAAGAGTCCCGAGGTCGAAGGAAGTGTGGCGGATCTAATAGATTGTGGATATCTGATCTGACGAGCGGCCGTGTGACTTCGAGTTTTATAGCAGACAAGGACGGATGGTTTGACGCACGCAGCGATTGATCTACGGATATTTCCTTCGGATATGCGGCGGGTAGTGCGCAGTTGGTACGAATGGCAGGCTGCTTCGGTGCGCAGTCAAGGCAAGGACCTCGGTCGAACTCGAATCCCCGGAGCTGATCCAGAGTATGAATTCTGGCTCGCCAACGCGCCGCGTTCCGAAGGCGGTCGACTGTATCTCGACATCGGTGGACTCAGTTGGGTGGTTGCTGATTCCGGAGATGGCTGGCTGCTAACCAAAGACGAGCGAAATCTCCCTAGTCCTGTTGGTGAGCTTCGCAGATTCGCCGACATGGAGAAATATCTCCTGTGCTTGATGGGGGGAGTGCCTTACGTGGGAAGGTTCCGCGCTGAGGCGCCCGGTACAAGGTGGTATCGGGAAGGCGTTCATCCCCGTGTGCGGCTCGAAAAGGTAGACCCGACTCTCGAGTATTCGGATAGACTTCTCTATGTCGATGACGAAGTCGTCGATCGGGGCCACCTCGGAGAAATTGACGCAGTCAGATTCTCGCATCCGCTCGTGATGAACTATCGGCAGATCGAATCTACTTTCAAGGCAGGCTTGCCGCCCGAGTGGTTCGCACTCGAGATCGACATGATCGAATGAACTTCTGCTTGCGCGGATTTTCGTTCCAGTGTTGCCGGCCAGCCTCAGTTTAATGCTGATTGACCCAGTTTATGAAAGTCGATATGCTGGCCTCTGAGGCTGTCTTGGTTCTATGTCGAGACCTAGTCGGATCGGGGTTGGCGACGGTTGACGAGATCACTGGCTGCACTGCCGACGAGGTCGCTGAGGTTGTATCCAGTGCCCCGGACGGATTTCCGATTCCGGACGAATATCTTGCATTCCTGGAGATACTGGGCAGGGGTGCTGGAGGTTTCTTCGTGGGAACCGACCTGTTCTTTCCTTCATTGCTAGCGGCAAACGAGGCGGCGGCTGATGTAAGCAGTGGACCGGGAGAGACGCTGTCTTTGCAGAATCGCTTCTTCATCGGACACCATCAGGGCTATAAGGTGTACTATTTCGACCCGGGCTCCGAGGCGGTATACGCATACCAAGAGGGATGCCCGGAAAATCAACGGCTGGCGAACTCTTTCCTCTGCTTCCTGCGACAGGCTTTCGAGTTTCAAAAGCATGGGAATCCTGACGGCACGGAGCGGCTATGAAGGCTGAACTGAAATACATCCACAGTCCGGATGCGGACTTGGAGAGGGGGCCGGTGCCTTCGGACGCGCTGTTCGTGCAGCTGATGATCGGTCCTGCGGACGGCCCCGCCGAGGAATCCTTCGATCTCATGGTATGCACACCGGAGGCACGTGATTCGGTCGTAGATCAGAGCAATCCGGACTCGAGCCGCTATCTGTTGGTACTCGAGCGAATCGATCCTGCACTGATCAAGCGGTACGTGGAAGACTTTCTGAAGGACATCGAACGACCAACGTGGCAGGAGTTGGCGTTGCAGATTGGTCAACTCGCCAGGTGGGAGTTCCACGAATATACGCCGTAACTACTCGATGGCCAGCGAGTGTGAGTTCCCGGAAGCTAGCCAAACATCGATTGATCGGAACTGCCGTGACCCATGATTACGTAGACTGTCCATATCTTACTGGCCTCTATCTGGAGGACAGTTACGTGACGGACATTGTCGAGAGGGCTTCCGAGATCAAGTTTGTGCTCGAAGCGGTATTGACGCCTGAACATCCACAGTACCATCCGCCTGGGGCTGGTGAGCAGTATTGCTACGCTTGCGGTGATCTCGTTTTCAGCGAAGTGCGCCGTGTCGAGTGGGTCTATCGCTCGTTCCGGAAGTATAAAGATGCAACCGGTACCGAGGATCTGGGAAACATCGATTCCTTGACCAGTTCGGAGGGGATATATACGGTAGTGGGTGACTGGGGAAGAGTGCATATTCATAGCAGTCCAGATCCGGAGTTTCGAATTTCTGGGACCGACTGAACCCACGCCCTGTCGGCTACGGTGGGTGGCCTGGAGGATCGGCGTTTCGATTCACGGCAAATCGTGACGCTGTGGAAGCGTAGAGGATAATAAATGTCCGACTATGAGTTCATCGAGCCGGAGGAGTCGGAACTTCTCGAAACCTTCGGGGCAGAGCGCGTGGCGGTTGCGGGAACAGTCGCTTCTTTTGTAGTGGATATCGTCGCCGACGAACGGAACAAGCTGCGACTATCCTATGACGTCATCGCCCGGTCTGCCCGTGTGCGATGGACTCAGGACTCGGTGCTCCTCGCTGACATTTTTCGTGAGCAGGTAACCCGAATCTCCGTTGACCGCGCTGGGATCATCAGAATCTCCACGAGGGGACCTGACCTGTCCGGAGAGCTAACGGTCGAGGTGTATCCGATTCGGGTTACCGATGTCTTCGTGGCATGCTGACCCGGAGCAGATGCTGTGACGCATGGTGATCGATCTTCGGGTGTCTTTGGGTGGAGTATCTGTGGAAGGTGGTTGCCGACATATGGCTACGCCTTAAATGTGCTGAATAGATTCGAGAGAATGCATTGAGTTACGTTTTCGATATCGATGATGAGACAGTTTGGAGTCCCTCCCTGCGAGTGGGCGACCTGTACGTGCGAATGCTGCAGGATGTCGGATCGGTTCTGGGTGTCCCCACTGGGTTGAGTGCGATATCTTCTGATATGTGGGACATTGATATCGATGCCTTCGAAAATCTCGTAAAGACGATGTATGAAACATATTTCAGCACCGGGAATTCGGTATTAAAGGTCCTGATCGAGGGTGTCCTGGCGCCGTCGATCGTCCTCCTGGAGCGTGGTGGAAAAGAGATCCACTCGCGCACTGGGCAAGAGCGAGAGTTCCGCGATAGAGCGCTGAAATTATCTATGGCTCGATGAAGAAGCGGCCTGTACTTCGTACCACTGCCCGCAGTGTCTTGTGGCGAGGTCCCTGTAGCCCGTACGAGGCACCATTAGGCCGGGGGCACGGTATCTGCCGGCGCGACGTATCGTGCGCCTTTCCGTTCTCCCGTTAATACGAGCGTTCCCGCACGGGCCATCCTGCGCAGCAAAGTGCTGGCTTGTTGAGATGTGATCATGCAGAGTTCGGCGGCCTGCGATCTGGTGACCGAGCCGAAGGACTCGACGTACTGCAACACCATGCGCTCCTGTTGAATCGCATCTGCACCGCGCACTCGGATGTAGGCGGGGGATTTGTCCATGGCGCGGTAGATCGTGCGGGGGTCGGTCGCATCACTGTGGCGCGGGCTGCGCCGGTCACTCGGCCGTCGTCTTCGACCCCGATGATCAGTACGCCGCCCTCGCCGTTGGTCATGCATACAGCGGCCTCATCGAGCTCGCTGTCGTTGAACTTGTTGGCGGTTCCCCGCTTGAACTCGGTGGTCAGCGTCTATCCACCGGCGATCAGACCGCGTACGCGGTTGGCATCCATATGGATATGGCAAGCACAAATTTGCATAGATCGGTTGGCTAGAAACAATCAGTGCAAATTTATGCGAAGCACTCATGCTTCATGGTCGGGACTGCCCGCCGGTGTGGGTTTGGGTGCGCCGCTCGAGTGGCGTTGTCGTGCGGTGCACCTGGTTCGGATACCTCAGGTTCAGCGCGCTGATTTCACTGTGTGACGAACATTGAGGCTGAGAAAATCCGGCGCCTTGATCACGCGGCGGAGCATGAAGCGGATGAACGGTGGCATCTCGGCGGCGGTTTCGTCGCGGTATACGCGGGGGTTGTCGACCTCGTAGCAGCGCCGTCGGGATTCGAGTTGGCATCCTCCGGCGGCGAGAACGTTTCGCACCCAATCGGATTCGGGGCCGTATGTCAGCGCGATGACGTATCTGTCGTCGCGTCGGAAGGCCCATAGCGGGGTGCGGAAGGTTCGGCCGGATTTGCGTCCACGGTGTATCACCACTGCCCAGCCCGGCGCCCAGGGTGCGATGAATCTGGTGATCCGGTTGAGCCCTACCCGGTTGACGCGGGCGATCCAGCGTGGAGCAGGCATTCCAGGAACTCCTCAGTTGTGGAATTACTGCTGCCAGCGTATCGCTGCGGGCGGCAGGAAATCAACGCTTGTAGAGTTTCTGGCACCATGCCTCCGATCGGACGACGGCCCGGCAAGGCCGATACCAGGGAAGTTCTGTTGGCGACGGCGCGCCGCCGATTCGCCGAAGCCGGCTACGACAAGACGACGGTGCGGGAGATCGCTGCGGAAGCCGCGGTCGATCCCGCGCTGATCAGGCACTATTTCGGCAGCAAGGCGGACCTGTTCCGTGCGACGATGGGATGGCCGTTCGAGCCTGCGGACCTCGCGACCCGGATCACCGCTGGTGACCCGCGCGGGATAGGGGAGCGGCTGACACGGGTGTTCTTCGAAGCCTGGGAGCGTCCGGAAACCCGCGCCCCGCTGTCGGCGATCCTGCGCGGCGCCGCCACCCACGAAGAGTCCGCCAACCTGGTCCGGCAATTCATCCAAGGCCAGGTGTACGCCCAGATCGCGGCGGCACTACCCGGCCCGGATGCGGAATTGCGGATCGACCTGGCGATGGCCCAACTCCTCGGCATCGCCTATCTGCGCTACATCCTGCGGGTAGAGCCCATCGCCTCGGAAAGCCTGGATGAGTTGATCGCCCGAGTCGCCCCGGCGATCAAGACGCATCTGGACGTCTGATTGCGCGTGGGCGACCGCTGGCGGTTTACGGCAGGGGACTCAGTTCTGCTGACCCAGCAGTTCCAGCGAGCGCTGGTGCGCGCTGACTGCCAGGGCGGTTTCCCGCGCAGCGTCGGAGCCACCTTGTCCGGCGAGGTAGGTGTGCAGATTGGCTTTCGCCTCGTACCAGGCCGCGCGTTCGATGTCGCCGGCCTCGGCGGTGGGGCGGTTCAGAGTCAGGGCAGTCATTTCGACCATGACGTTCACCCGCGGTTCCTCCTCAACGATGTTTCAGATCTTCCGGTCGGTACACCGTGACCCGCGTTCGGAGTGTTACGCCAGTCGGGAGTACTCAACCAGTGTGCGCAGCTCTATCTCCGCGCAATAGAGGTCACGTGCCGTTTGCTGAGATGTCCTCTGGAGGTTGCTGGATCGCGTATCCGTGAACCTGAAGATCAGTAGGGCGCCCGCTTGCAGGTGAATTGCGATCTTGTTGCGTTGAATAAGCTCCAAGATTGCCGGCGGACCCGTGTAGCGCTTGGCGCAATGAGCTCGGGGTCGGTCGACGGCCGAGGCTGGAGAGCGGGGTCGCGGGGTTGGTTCGGTCGGTTTCCTCGCGGCCGTGGCCGACGTGCTGCGCGTCGCATCCGATCGCCTGGTCCGTCATCTTGTGCAGGAGAGACGAGCGGCAGAGTCGTTGGACGAGTTGACAGTGCGAATGGCCCGGGCAATCAGCACTCATCTGCACATCTGGCTCGTCTCAGCAGCGGGTTCTGGATCACAGTGGCGGCGCATCGCCGTCCAGTATCTTGCGGATGAAGGTCATGGCGTCTGCGTTGGCCGGGTCGTCGGTGAGGGGGCGCGCCGCGGCTTCAGCTTGCCTCCGTGCGTCGGATTGGGCGCTCTGAATCGCCTCGAGGAGTAGGCGGCGCAGTTGAACCTCGCCAAGCCGCAATGCCTGCGGAGTGAGGCGAAGATCGGTGACGTTGCCGTGGCCGTCGACCGTGGCGCTCAGCTCGCCGTTGCGTGATCCGGCGCGGACCGCGATCTGTGCGAGAGAGCGCTGCAGAGCTTCATTTTTGCTACGCCATTCGGCCGCTGCGCGACGTTGCTCGTCGTTCCACTGGTCCAAGTAATCCACGATGGCTCCTGAGTTCCGACCTATCCGAATGTGCTGACCGCTTTACTCGCGATAAAAACCGACTTGGTAGTCGCATGCCTCGTCTACTGCGAAAGGCTCGTGTATATATCTCCCGAGCGCTGCTGCCTGTGCATGGGAAACGTCATAGCCGAATATTTCTATGCCTTCTTCGATGCCGAGCATGTTCTTCAGGGTCGGAAGTTCCAGATCGTGTAGCGGATATTCGACGACCAACGTCCCGGTCTTCTTGTCGTAGGCTTCCAGGTAGTTCACATTCTCTCCAGGGGGTTGCGGCGCAATCGCATTCGTCAGCCGTTATATAACTTACCTTCCGGGCTTACGGCCCGCCTCTGGCGGTTTATTCTGCGTACCCGAATTGGCGTCGTACTCACCCAGATGCTTGTCGTTCTTGCTGTACTTCTCGACGGCACCGTGTTGGTAATCCCACTCGTAGAGATTGCCTTCGTCGTCTTTCCATCGCTGTCTGTACCGCGGCCCGACCTTCTTGACCGGGCGTGCGTTCGGAAACCCGGGCAGCCCACCTTTCGGTGGCGGCACATACTTGTGGCTGTTCCCGCCCGCATTTGTGCTGGCATTGAATTGGGTCGGGCTGGCCTCCAAGAGGGGCTGGAGGTCGGTGGCGACGCCGATGGCCGCGGCACCTGCCGCGACGGTGACGCCTGTTGCGAGAGCTGCTGCAGCGTCGAACGCGATCAGCACGGTGACGACGGCGGCGCCTGCGGAGCTACCGGTAGCAGCGGTCGTTGCCACTGCGCCGGTGCCCGCGGTGAAGAAGCCGACCACCACGCCGGCGATGAGGCCGACACCGATCGCCCCGGCCAGGATGGCAAGGATCTTGCGGTGTGCGTCCTCGATCTGCTGTGCCCAATCGTCACATGCGCGACCGAGATTCTCGTATTGCGTTGCGACGTTATCGGCGGCGGTAAATACCGCGTCCATTTGGGCGAGCGCCTGGGGCAGCTCTTCTGATGCGTTTTCTTCCAGATTCACCCAGGCTTGCCCGGTCCCATCGCTGGCATCGCGCAGTCCTTTGGCTGCGGTTCGCCACGCGGTGCCGAGTCTGCGCAACTTGTCCGGATCGCCGTTCGGCCAGGTGTGGCCTTGCAGCCAACTGCTGATCATCTCCCAGCCGAATGGCGGATCGGTGTCGCCACCGAATGCGCCCTTGAACGTCGGCGAGGTTGCAGCGGGGAGAACCGCGGGATCGGGATCGGGTGTCTCCGGTGGCGTCTTGTTGAGCTTCTCGGTGTTGGCATGATTTACCGCGGTGAAGGCGAGAAGATCGTGCAACTTGCCGAAGGCGTTGACGATATTTGTTCCGCCGCTCACTCCGCTGAAGGCGGCCGGATCGTAACTACTCGCCCAGGTGCGACCAGCGCTGTCGTTCCCCGCGCAGCCCCAGTCTTTGTCGAGTGCCGCGGCGAGGGTCTTGACCACACTGTCGGCATTGTTTCGGGCTGTTTCGTATAGCCGTGCAGCGTCGAAAAGCAGGTTCGCGTTCATGGTGATGGGCGCCATCAGGGCCACATCCCCTTGTTGTGCTCGACGTTGGCCAGGTATCTGTCACGTGCCGCTCTGGCGGCTGTTTCGAGGTCCGCGAGAGCCGACTTCATGTCCTGCATTTCGCGGTGCCAAGTGTCATGTTTGGCGCGATGCGCTTCGGCGGCACTGCCTTGCCACTCGATATGCAGGTCGGCCACTTCGTGCTCGACGTCGGCGATGCGTTGCTCGATTTGCTGGCCGATCAGCCGGGCTTTCGCGACGAGGGCCAGGATCTGGTCGGTGTCGACCCTGTATGACGCCATTACGCATCATCCAGGTTGAATCGGATATACGTCAGGTCGTCCGCGTTGGCCTGATCCGTCTTAGTGAGGGCGTTCGCGGCTTGATGTATCAGGACCGCGTCCTCGCTCAGCGCGACCGCGACTTTACGAGCAGAATCCACCCACTCGGTCCATAACGCAGCGTGGGTCTCGGCCGCCTCACCGATCCAGTCCGATGCCATCAGCGCGGCGGCTTGCTTGGACAACGCGTCGATGTCGGTCCAGAACTCTTCGGCTCTTGCCGCCATCCGATCCGCAGTGGTGTGCATCTGCTCAGGACTGCTGCGCACCGTGAGAACGTATCACGGGCTGGTGGGCCGAGTTCTACCCCGATTTGGCCGCCAGCTGGGCGTTGTCTACACTAGACCGGTTGCCTGGGCACAACTGTGCCTGCATGTCTTGGTGCACTGCATCGACGTGCGGCCCGTCCTGGCACCGAGAACTCGTTCAGAGAACTCAACTCCGGTCGGCAAGCGTCGACCGGACCAGCCCAATTGCTGTAGGCCCACGATCGGCATGCCTTGTGCTCGCCGGTGTTGCATGGGAACCGTAGCGAGAAAGGTGTCGAGGTCTAACCATGACCATGACTGATCCGATCGCGGACTTCTTGACTCGTCTGCGCAACGCCAACTCGGCGTACCACGATCAGGTGAAGGCTCCGCACTCGAAGCTCAAGGCGAACATCGCCGAGATCCTCAAGCGCGAGGGCTACATCGCCGATTACCGGACCGAGGACGCGACCGTGGGCAAGGCCCTCGTTGTCGACCTCAAGTACGGCCCCAGCCGTGAGCGCAGCCTGCAGGGCCTGCGCCGCGTCTCGAAGCCGGGTCTGCGTGTGTACGCGAAGTCCACCAACCTGCCCAAGGTCCTGGGCGGCCTCGGCGTGGCGATCATCTCCACGTCGACCGGTCTGCTCACCGATCGCCAGGCGGCCAAGCAAGGTGTAGGCGGGGAAGTCCTCGCCTACGTCTGGTAAGGGGAGGTAGGACAAATGTCGCGTATTGGCAAGAAGCCCATCGCAATTCCGGCCGGCGTCGAGATCACCATCGACGGCCAGCGCGTGTCGGTGAAGGGTCCCAAGGGCACCCTGTCGCACACCGTTGCCGAGCCGATCACCATCTCCAAGGGTGAGGACGGCCAGCTCGAGGTCGTTCGCCCGAACGACGAGCGCCAGAACCGCTCGCTGCACGGCCTGACCCGTACCCTCGTCGCCAACATGGTCGAAGGCGTGACCAAGGGCTACGAGAAGAAGATGGAAATCTTCGGCGTCGGTTACCGCGTGCAGGCCAAGGGCTCGAACCTGGAGTTCGCTCTGGGTTACAGCCACCCGGTGCCGATCGAGGCGCCGGAGGGCATCACCTTCGCGGTGGAGTCGCCCACCAAGTTCTCCGTGTCCGGTATCGACAAGCAGGCGGTCGGTCAGATCTCCGCTGTGATCCACGGACTGCGCAAGCCCGACCCGTACAAGGGCAAGGGCATCCGCTACGCCGGCGAGGTCGTTCGCCGCAAGGTCGGAAAGACGGGTAAGTGATCATGGCGCAAACCGAAAACCAGATCGCCAAGCGCAAGCCGCGCGGCAAGGACGTGTCCACGACGCGTCGTCTGTCGAAGACCCGCCGTCACTTCCGTCTGCGCAAGAAGGTCGAAGGCACCACCGAGCGTCCGCGCCTGGTGGTCAACCGCTCCTCGCGGCACCTGCACGCGCAGCTGGTCGACGATTCGATCGGCAAGACCATCGCCGCCGCGTCCTCGATCGAGGCCGACGTGCGTGCGCTGGACGGCGACAAGTCGGCCAAGAGCAAGAAGGTCGGCGAACTGCTGGCCGCGCGTGCCAAGGCTGCCGGCGTCGAGGCCGTCGTGTTCGACCGTGGTGGTCACGACTACCACGGCCGCATCGCGGCGCTCGCCGACGCTGCTCGCGAAGGTGGGTTGAAGTTCTGATGATCAAGACCAACGGAAGGAACGTCTGATGCCGGGACGTCAACGGCGTGACGGCGGCAACGGACCCGCCGGACAGCAGAATGGTGCCGCCGGTGGCGGCGACAACCAGCGTGGTGGCGGCCGCGACCGCCGCGGTGGCAACGACCGCCGCGACCAGCAGGCCGAGAAGAACCAGCTCGAGCGCGTAGTCGCGATCAACCGCGTCTCCAAGGTCGTGAAGGGTGGTCGTCGCTTCAGCTTCACCGCCCTCGTGATCGTCGGTGACGGCAACGGTCTGGTCGGCGTCGGCTACGGCAAGGCCAAGGAAGTTCCGGCGGCCATCCAGAAGGGTGTCGAGGAGGCTCGCAAGAGCTTCTTCCGCGTCCCGATGATCGGCAGCACCATCGTCCACCCGGTTCAGGGTGAGGCGGCGGCCGGTGTCGTCATGCTGCGTCCGGCCTCGCCCGGTACCGGTGTGATCGCCGGTGGCGCGGCGCGTGCCGTGCTGGAATGCGCTGGTATCCATGACATTCTGGCGAAGTCGCTCGGTAGCGACAACGCCATCAACGTCGTGCACGCGACCGTTGCGGCGCTCAAGATGCTGCAGCGTCCGGAAGAGGTCGCGGCTCGCCGTGGCCTGCCGCTCGAGGACGTTGCCCCTGCGGGCATGCTGCGTGCGCGCGCCCAGGCTGCGGGAGGTGCCAGGTAATGGCAGATCTCAAGGTAACCCAGATCAAGAGCACGATCGGCGCCAAGCAGAACCAGCGTGAGAGCTTGCGCACGCTCGGCCTGCGCAAGATCCGGCAGACCGTGGTTCGCGAGGACAACCCGCAGAACCGTGGCCTGATCAACGTCGTGCGCCACCTCGTGACAGTTGAGGAGGTCTGACATGACCATCAAGTTGCATCACCTGCGCCCCGCGCCCGGTGCCAAGACCGAGAAGACTCGGGTCGGCCGTGGTGAGGGTTCCAAGGGTAAGACCGCGGGCCGTGGTACCAAGGGCACCAAGGCACGCAAGAACGTCCCGGCCGCCTTCGAGGGTGGGCAGATGCCGCTGCACATGCGGCTGCCCAAGCTCAAGGGCTTCACGAACCGGTTCCGTACGGAATACCAGGTCGTGAACGTCGGTGCCATCGCCAAGCTGTTCCCCGAGGGCGGCGAGATCGGCAAGGCCGAGCTCGTGGCCGCCGGCGCGGTTCGCAAGAACCAGCTGGTGAAGGTCCTCGGCGACGGCGAGATCGGCGTCGCGGTCCAGGTGACCGTCGACAAGGTCACCGGCGCTGCCAAGGAAAAGATCACCGCGGCCGGTGGCTCCGTCACCGAGCTGGGCTGACGGTACTCTGACAAACAATGGCACCGGACGAGTGAAAGCTCGTCCGGTGCCACTGTTAGAGTTCAAGTTGTTGTCTGCCAAGCCTCGTCATGGTTTTCAGCGTCCCCAGATGCCGATTCGTCGGATCTGGGGTTTGCTTGAAATTTCCATGTCCTGACCATGTCGTTCGCCAGGAGGATCTGTGCTTTCCGCCTTCGTATCGGCCTTCCGGACTCCGGACTTACGGCGGAAGATTCTCTTCACGCTGGGGTTGATCGCGCTGTACCGTCTGGGTGCCGCGCTGCCGTCCCCCGGCGTCGATTACAAGAACGTGCAGGCGTGCGTCAAGCAGGTGTCCGGCGGTGAAGACGCCGGTATCTACCAGCTGATCAACCTGTTCTCCGGTGGCGCGTTGCTGCAGCTGTCGGTGTTCGCGATCGGCATCATGCCGTACATCACCGCGAGCATCATCATCCAGCTGCTGACCGTCGTCATCCCGCGGTTCGAGGAACTGCGCAAGGAAGGCCAGTCCGGCCAGACCAAGATGACGCAGTACACCCGGTACCTGTCGATCGCACTCGCGGTCCTGCAGGCCACCGGCCTCGTCGCGCTCGCCTCCCGTGGCCAGCTGCTGCAGGGCTGCGACAAGGAGATCATCTCCAACAACGGCATCTTCGCCATGATCATCATCGTGCTGGTGATGACCGCGGGTGCCGCGCTGGTCATGTGGTTCGGCGAGCAGATCACCGAGCGCGGTGTCGGCAACGGCATGTCGCTGCTGATCTTCGCCGGTATCGCCGCCCGCATCCCGACCGAGGGCAAGTCCATCCTGGACAGCCGTGGCGGTCTGGTCTTCGGGCTGGTGTGTGTCGCCGCGCTGGCGATCGTCACCGCGGTCATCTTCGTCGAGCAGGGCCAGCGGCGCATTCCGGTGCAGTACGCCAAGCGCGTGGTCGGCCGGAAGATGTACGGCGGCTCCTCGACCTATCTGCCGCTGAAGGTCAACCAGGCCGGTGTCATCCCGGTGATCTTCGCGTCCTCCCTGCTGTACCTGCCCAACCTGGTCTCCCAGCTCACGTCCTCGCAGAACAACCCGGACCCGAGCTGGTGGCAGGAGATCATCGCCAAATACCTGGTGAACCCGGGCAACCCGGTCTACATCGCGATCTA
This sequence comes from Nocardia ninae NBRC 108245, assembly GCF_007990755.1. Taxonomy (GTDB): domain Bacteria; phylum Actinomycetota; class Actinomycetes; order Mycobacteriales; family Mycobacteriaceae; genus Nocardia; species Nocardia ninae. The sequence goes on from NZ_BJXA01000008.1 coordinate 117,230, forward strand.
CTTCGGTCTGATCGTGTTCTTCACCTACTTCTACGTCGCGATCACCTTCAACCCGGAGGAACGCGCGGACGAGATGAAGAAGTTCGGTGGCTTCATCCCGGGGTACCGCCCCGGCAAGCCCACCGCGGATTACCTCAATCATGTGCTGAGTCGCATCACCCTCCCCGGCTCGATCTACCTCGGTCTCGTAGCTGTCCTGCCGAATCTGTTCCTCGACATCGGTGCCTCCGGTAATACCCAGAACCTCCCGTTCGGCGGCACCGCGGTGCTGATCATGGTGAGCGTCGGCCTGGACACGGTGAAGCAGATCGAGAGTCAGCTGATGAATCGAAATTACGAAGGGTTCCTCAAGTGAGAGTTGTACTGCTCGGTCCGCCGGGTGCCGGCAAGGGCACCCAGGCCGTCCTCCTGTCGGAAAAACTGGGCGTCCCGCACATCTCCACCGGGGATCTGTTCCGCGCGAACATCAGCCAGCAGACACTGCTCGGCCGTGAAGCACAGAAGTACATGGACGCAGGCGATCTGGTGCCGAGCGACATCACCAACCGCATGGTCGAGGCCAGGGTCAACGAGCCCGACGCCGCGAACGGCTTTGTCCTGGACGGCTACCCGCGCACGGTCGACCAGGCCGACGCGCTGGAGAAGATCCTCAAGGACATCGACACCAAGCTCGACGCGGTGCTGTGCTTCGTCGTCGCCGAGGACACCGTCGTCGAGCGGATGCTCGCCCGCGGGCGCGCCGACGACAACGAAGGCGTGATCCGCAACCGGCTCCGGGTGTACCGCGAGGAGACCGAGCCGCTGCTCGAGCACTACGACGGACTGGTCGTCTCGGTGGACGGCGTCGGCGAGGTCGACGAGGTCAACGCGCGCGCACTGCGTGCGCTGGGACACTGAGGCCGAATGGTCTTCAACCGTAAAAAGAAGGTCGTGCCGTTCCGCACGGCAGGCGAGCTCGATGCCATGGCCGCGGCGGGCGCGATCGTCGGTCGCGCCTTGGTCGCCGTGCGTGCGGCCGCCAAGCCGGGGGTATCCACCCTCGAACTCGACGAGGTCGCCGAGCAGCTCATCCGCGATGCGGGTGCGGTGCCGTCCTTCAAGGGCTACCACGGTTTCCCCGGTTCGATCTGCTCGTCGGTGAACGACCGTGTGGTGCACGGGATTCCGACCGCAGACGAAATCCTGACCGAGGGCGACCTGGTCTCGATCGACTGCGGTGCCATTCTGGACGGCTGGCACGGTGATTCGGCGTGGACGTTCGGCGTCGGCAACATCATCGAAGCCGACCGGCTGCTGAGCGAAGCGACCAAGCTGTCCATGGAGGCCGGCATTGCGGCGATGCTGCCCGGCAACCGGCTCTCCGATGTCTCCCACGCCATCGAACTGGGCACCCGCGCCGCCGAGCAGGAGCACGGCCGCGCCTACGGCATTGTCGACGGTTACGGCGGGCACGCCATCGGCCGCGAAATGCACCTGGACCCGTTCCTGGCCAACGAGGGCGACCCCGGCAAGGGACCGAAACTCGTGGTCGGATCGGTCCTCGCGATCGAGCCGATGCTCACCCTCGGCACCACGCAGACCCAGGTGCTCGACGACGACTGGACCGTGGTCACCGTCGACGGCACCCGCGCCGCCCACTGGGAACACACCGTCGCCGTCACCGAGAACGGCCCGCGCATCCTCACCCTCCGCCCGGAGTAGGCGGAGTGCGGGCGCGCCGACTATAGGCGCCGCTCGACTCCTGCCCCTCCACGCGGAAGGTCGGGCGGCGCAACAGTTTGCGCCAGACACTGGCGGCCGGTGACACGCGCGGCGAGGAGTCGATGCGCACCGACGCCGGCGAGGGTTGCGGCCCCCGCTGGACGATCTCGCCTCGTGATTCGCCTGCGGCACATTGCTGCCGCTACCGAATCGTGGACGATACCCAGCTGCGTCGCTGGATCGGTGTCGTCGTTCCTTGCGCCTGCTGCGCTCGACCGTGACGTTGTGCCGAGCAGCGTTGCTCGGTGTCGAATCAGGTCGACATTTGTGCCTGATCCTGCGGTACCTGAACTCTGACTTTCTCCGGTACCTGAACTCTGCTGAAAGCGTATGTCCGGGTGGGTAGGGCCGACGCGAGTAGGCCACTACTCGAATACGGTTGGCGCACCACGCGGTTCGGGCCCGCGTCACCTGCAGCACGACGAGCACGGGCATCGGGAAAGTGTGTGTGGTGTGCGAATTCCCTTGCGGCAGGTAGTCGCTTGGCGGCGACACCGGCGGCGCGAAAGATCGTCGGAAGTCGCTCAGTCGTCTCGAAGTTCGGCGCGCAGCACCAAAGTCACTAGGGGAAGGTCGAATTCGCCCTCCGCCGTCTCCGGCCTGCTGCGCAGGTATTCGGTGACGCGGTGCAGCACCTCGGCTCGTTGCTGCGGTGACACCACCAGGGTGTGCGAATGGGTGCCGATGGTCGCGGCCAGCGACTCCGCGGTCCGCCGCTGGGTATGCGGGAATTCGGCGCGTTCGAAGATCTCGAACAGTGGGTGCTCGGGTAGCTGCACGTCGCCGAGTTCCGGCGGTGGGGCGGACGCGTCCGAGCGGGCGACCCGCCCCAATTCGGCGACCCAGCCCACCCGCATGTCGTCGGTGTTCCACAGCGCCGCGAAGGTCCCCCGCTTGCGTAACACCCGGGCGAACTCCGGAAATGCGCGCTGCTGATCGAACCAGTGAAAGGCCTGCCCCGCGACGATCGCGTCCACCGATCGGTCCGGGAGCGGAATCTCCTCCGCCGACCCCTCCAGCGCACGTACCCCCGGCAGTCGCCGCATCAGCTCGACGCGCATGCCGTCGTCGGGTTCCACGGCGACCACCGACACGCCTGCGGCGAGCAGCCCCTCGGTGAGCTTGCCGGTGCCCGCCCCGAGGTCGACGACGATCGGCGCCGGTACGGTCGGCACCGCCTCCAGCGCCCACCGGATGGCCGCCAGGGGATAGTCCGGCCGGTGTTCGGCATAGTCCATGGCGTGGGCGCCGAAGGAGGAGGCCCGCCGGGCATGCAGGGCACGCTTGCTCGCATCTCGATCAGTCGTATTCCCCATGCGCCCACCCTAAGTCCGGGTCGCCGCCGCGCGGGTGAAATTTACGACGCGCCTGGTAACCGCCGTACGCCAGCGGACACCTCGGCGGCGAGGTCGTCGTAGCCGACGGCCAATTCCGCGAGCCGCTGCCAGGCGTCCCACAGGTCCCACTCGGAGGCACTCGCCAGCGCGGCGTAGGCGTTGGCCGTGAACTGGGCGAGTCGGTCGATCACGGCACCGACCGTCTCGGTGTGCACGTGTGCGGCACCGTGCGCGGGCGGCAGCTGGACGGTGATCCAGCGGTCGATGTCACGCACCAAACTCGCTCGGAGCGCGTCGATTTCGTCGGTGACCTCACGACCCGCGCCCAGTCTGCGTTCGTGCAGCGTGGTCAGTTCGTGCGCGCACCGCAGGAGTGGGTTGTTCTCCGGGTGCTCACCTCGGCATGCTTGCAGGACTTGATGTTTCGCGGGGAGTTGGCCCGTGGTCATCGGATACCTGTGTTCCGGCAGGAGCGCACGGTGTCCACGATCGACGTACCGGAGGGCCGAAAGCGGTTCTCCGGCGCCACAATCCATTCGCGATACCCGGCGTGCACATCAGCAGGCGAGGGCAGCGCGATCTCACCACCGATCGGCACGATCGAGACGTTGAGCCGGAACAGTTCCGCGAACAGCCGTACGTCGTCGGGCAGATCCGGCCGGACCAGGAAGGTCCAGCGCTTCGAGCGCACATGAGAGATGACGGGGCCCAACGGATTTCGATGATGTATCAAATCGTCGTGGACCTGCTGACCGAGCGCGGCGGGCATGGTTATCGCGCCGACGAATCCGGCGCGGACGATGATCCGGCCGATCTCCGGAAGGAATCCGGCGGGGAGGTCGCAGGTGTGTCGGTAATAGGCGCATCGGGCGGCTGGGGTTTCCGCCAACGCCAGTTGGTCCATGAGAAGAGCCTCGACTAGCATCGTGTGTCTGGTGAAGCCGCCCGAGCTGGTGCGTTATGGACACTGAGGGTGACCTACAACACCGTTCGGGCGTGATCTCAGTAGAGCACTCCATGGCAGGGCATAAACGTTCCGTTCAATTAGTTCTCGAGAAGTTTGCCTGGGAGTTTCGCGCCGTCTGCCGGGTTGACGTGCAGATCCGTGCAGCTGCACGCCGCCACTGGATTCCCGGCATCAGTCGCGCGGCGCAAGATTGCGAACCCGGGGTACTTTAATACTTGACTTTCGGGCTACCCTGACGCCGAAGCGGGCACACACCACCCCGACGTCGCACCCCGAGTCATCCCCGAGGCGTACACCGCGATCCCTGGGGGCGTAGCAAATTCAGGGTTAGTCACCGATGTGCTGCGCAGGGCCCGTCCCTACGCTGATGAGCATGACAACGATTGCTCTAGCTTCCGCCCCGGCCTTGGCCAGCGCCGCCGAAACGGCAGGCTCGATCGCCCTCGGCGTTTTCGCCGTCGCCGTCGCGATCGGCGCCCTCGTCTTGTTCATCGCGGGAGTGGTGAGCGCGCTACGGTCCAGCAACTACGAGGCCGCCGGCAAAGCGATCTGGGTGCTACTCATGCTCGCGTTCCCGTTCCTCGGCCCGGTGGTGTGGTTCATCTGGGGCCGCAACTCGACCATTCAGCCGATGCGGCCGAACACCGCCCTCTGACACCTCACGGCGTCGTACGGAAGAACAACACGCGATCACCGTGCTCGGCGAGCGGGGTGGTCGCGCTGATCTGCCGGAGACCGCTCGACGGAAGATAGGTGAGGTTGGCGAACATCTGGGTGTTGCCGAACGCCGCACGCAGCTTCGTCTCGTTGGCGCGATCGGCGTTCAGATCGGCCAGCATCTTGAAGTCCAACGGCGCCAACGGTTTATCCAGCGGCGCCTGCCCGGCCGGCCGGCCGAGCGCGGCGTACTGGGTCGCCGCGCCGTGTTCGTACCAGCACAGCTCGTAGGCGACGTGCTCGGTCACCGTGATCGCGGCCACCGGCCAGTCCTGGGACAGTCGCATCGCGAGCGGATGCTTGCCGACCGGCGTGAGCTCCCAGTTCAGGCTCATCACCGTCACCCAGCCGCCGTAGGGCTGATCGATCAGCACCACATCGTCGCCGAGCTTCTCCGCGGTGTTGACCTCCGCGTCGGTGATCTTCCAATGTTGTTCGTGCTCACCGAGGTAACTGGCTCGGTCCATCGGATAGGCGTCGTCGGTCGCGTACGCGCCGATGATCGCCGCGCGGATCTGCGCGATCGCGTCCGGCACCGGGCAGTACACGCTCAGCGCCCCGAAACTGGTGCCGATCTGCACCGGCATCGACGGCGGATCGGGCTCGGCGCCCGGCAGCAACGGTCGCAGACCGACGAGGGCCAGCTTCCAGTTGAGCTCCTCGACGGTCGACAGATCGCCCGAGGATTTGAACAGGATCTGCTGCTGGGTCAGCCGTCCGGCCTGCTCCAGCGTGCGGCAACCGAGCTCCGCGAGCGCCTTGTACGACTTCGGGGTCAGATCGAGATCTTGAATCCCGCACGCGCGCAACCGGATCGACATGCTCATCGAGGTGAACGCGGAATACCGCTCGCGATACATCGAGAGGGCTTGTTTGCGGGACCGGCCCACCATGAGGGTCCGCAGCAGCGTGCTCAAGCTGGCCAGGTACTTGCCCGAGAGCTCCGGATTCGCCGCCGCCAGTGCCGCGCGAATCCGGGCCGCCTCCTCGGTGGCCGCGACGGCGGCGTCCTGATCGAGGCGCCCGAGCCACACACCGCACTTCGACAGCCCGTCGGCACACAGCCCCGCGACCTCCGGATGAATCCGGGCCACTTGCCGGTAGGCGTCACACGCGCGCCGGATGGTGGTGGTCGCAAGTTCCCGGCGACCGCTGTGCCTGGCGGCGAGCTCGACCGACCGCAACGCCTCGTTCAGCTCGCCCGCCAAGCGCGCGTTCAGCACCTGTCCGGTGGACAGCAAACGCAGCCGGATACCGACCGCCTCTTCGGCGGGCGCCAGCGCGTCCCTGGTCCGGTCCCGTACCGACCCGTCGGTCTTGGTGGCGATGAAGCCCTTCGCCAGATCGGCGAGCGAGGTGGCAAGTCGCAGATCCGCCTCGATCGAACGATCAAGCGCCGCATACCGATCCGCGGCGACCCGACGCTCCAGCGCGTCCAGATCCATCGCGTCCCTCGTTTCCAGCATGATCCTCCGCTAACCGGCGGCATCGCGCCACCCGCACCTTCTGCGCACGAGTCTGTCACGGTTACCGGCTCGGCGCACGAGGATCTTCTGCGGGTGATGTGGGCGGGGTGTGCTTCGGGCCGGTGGTGTCGCTCAACCTTCCAGCAGCAGTGTGACCGGGCCGTCGTTGACCAGCTCGACATGCATGTGCGCGCCGAATCGACCGGTGGCTACCGTCGCGCCGAGTTCGCGCAGCGCTCGGGCGAACGCCTCGACGAGGGGCTCGGCGATGGGGCCCGGTGCGGCCGCGTTCCAGGACGGTCGGCGGCCCTTCGCGGTATCGGCGTAGAGGGTGAACTGGCTGACCACCAGGATCGGCGCGGCCAGATCGGCGGCGGAGCGTTCGCCGTCGAGAATGCGCAGCCGCCATACCTTGTCGGCGAGTGTCTTCGCGGTCGACTCGGTGTCGCCGTGTGTGGCGCCGACCAAGGCGACGAGCCCGTGCGGAACTCCCGAGGCTGTCGGATCTATGCGGCCGACGATTTCGTGGTCGACGCTCACCTGGGCTGAGGTCACTCGTTGCAGTAGGACGCGCACAGCCATTGATCATGCCGTGCGGCAGGGCAGTGGAAGCAGTGCGCCTCGGCTACCACAGGGAACGAGGCCGAATCTCGTTGGCCAAGTCGATCAGTGCATAGCGATGCAGCCGATTCGGTGTCGTGCGCGCTACCGCACGCAACACCGACTCCAGTCCGCCGCGCAGACCCGCCTCGGTATAGCGGAAGCCGAGGATCGTGGTGGGCGGCGCTTCCGGTCGCCCACCCCGGTTCAGCCAGGCCAGCGCCGCGCCGAGGACTATCGCCCGCAACTGCATCAGTCGCGGCTCGTCCGGTAGCGCGTGCAGGTGCGCCGCTGCCGCATCGAGGTCGGCCTGGGTCAGCTCGTCCACCGGTCTGGTGACCAGCAGCAGGCACGCGGTCATCCGGGCGGCATTGTGGTGCCGCGAGGCATCCGGCACCTGCTGCATCGTCGCGACGGCGGTGGCGACATCCCCGTCGACGGCCAGCCGTCGCACCAGACCGAACGCGGCACTCGCCACACCGCGGGTGTTCCGCCAGACTGAGCGGTAATGCTCGGTCGCCGCCCGGTGCCACCGATCCGGCTCGTCGGGGTTCTCCTGCGTCTGCAAGAGGAGCTCGGCGGTCGCGGCGAGTGCGAGCAGCGGCGCGATCTCACCGGGGACCATGGAGTGCACGCGATCGAACTGCTCGTACGCCGATTCGTATTCGGCGCAACACAGTTCGGCGATGCCGGTGTACCAGTCGAGCCGCCAGTCCGTGCGATAGTCGGCCCGCAAGCGCGCCAGGCTTTCCCGTGCCTGCTCGACCTCCCCGAGATCGAGGTGCGCCCGCACCGCGGTCAATGTCCCTTCCAGGTCGAAACTTTCGGGCGTGCCGACGACTCCCGCGCTCATGTCGGCGGTGCTCTGGCGCAGTGTGTCGAGCGCTTGCCGCGGATCACCGTGCAACAACGGCGACAGCAGCTCCGCACTCGGGTCCTCGCTGTCGATCAACGGCACCGGCAGCGCGGCGACGACGCTCGCGGTGTCGAGCACAGGCAGGCGATGGGCATCGTCGACGAAGCCGACGTTCTGCCGGATCAGTGTGTCGATACCGAAATCGCCACGCGGTGAACCGAATACGGCGGAGGTCTGCGGATACTCGCGGTTGGTGTCCTCGGCCAGGACCGCGCGGAGCACGCCCGCGAGCTGGCGGTACATCGCGTACGCCGAGGGAAAGCGCTGGGCGGGATCGGGATCGGTGGCCCGTCGCAGCAGCCGTTCGAAGGACGGATAGCGACGCAGCACCGGTTCTTCGTCCGCCGACGGAATGCCGGGGAGTTTCGGGCCGTGCGGCTCGGTGGGCATATCCAGGGTCAACGCGGCCAATGTTCGTCCGACGGTGTGGATGTCGGAGGCCACGGTCGGGCCGGTCTGGGTGAACTCCGGCGCCTGGTACCCGTGCGTGCCGTAGAGGCTGCCGCCGGATTCCCTGGCCGCCACCGCCCCGAGGTCGATGAGTTTCACCTCGTCCTCGGTGACCATGATGTTGTCGGGTTTGAGGTCGTTGTAGGCCAGGCCGAACGAGTGCAGGTAATCGAGGGCGGGCAGCACCTCCATCACATAGGCGATGGCCTCGGCGACGGGAATGCGTTCCGGCGCACGGAGATCGAGCATCGTCTTCAGCGATTGCCCGCCCACGTACTCCATCACGATGTACCCGCACGGAATGCCCTCCGCGGACCGGTGTTTGACGAAGTTGAAGATCTTCACGATCCCCGGGTGTGCCATCTCCGCGAGGAACTGACGTTCGGCGAGCGCCACCACGTGCGCCTCGAAGTCGAGCGGGTTCTGCAACCCCTTCAAGACCACCCAGCGGTCGCTGACATTGCGATCGAGGGCCAGGAAGATCCAGCCCATTCCGCCGTAGGCGAGGCAGCCCTGCACCTCGTACTGACCGGCGATCAGATCGCCGCGGGCCAGCAGTGGCCGGAAGTTGAACGGTGAACCGCAGCGGGGACACTTGCCCGCCGACGCGCCGTCTCCGTTGCCGGCCGAGCGGCCGACGGGCTTCTGGCATTTCCAGCAGAACCGCTTGTCCTCGGGAACTTCGGGATTGCGCAGCATCGCGGTCGCCGGGTCGACCAGCGACACCCGCGGCAGCTCGACCAGGCCCGCGCTGAGGCGGCGCACACTGCGGGACCGAACGCTGCGGCTGGAGCGGGTTTCGGCCTCCGACGAGATCGAATCCTCGTCGTCGGACGACCACGCCTCGGTCGCCGATACCCGTCGGGTCGCCCAGGGGAAGGTGGCCCGGTACGCCATTTCGGTGGGGTCGCGAATCAGTGTGCTGGCGTGGGCGACGGGGGGAGGATCGTCGGAGCCACTGAAGTCCGGCATTCGACCCTCTCAACACCCACGAAGACAACATCGGGCCGACACCGCCACGCCCCGCAGCCCCGGTGGGTCGCCGAGCTGCGGAGCGGGGCGGGACAGGTCGGCCTTAGCGCGATTCTGCCTCATCGTGCGGTGTCGTGCCGTTGCTTGCGCCGGATATATCGGCGATGTGGCGGTCGCGGTGCTCCAGCGGGCGCTCGGCCAGCACCGGGAACGCGCCGGTGAAGCCGGTGCGGATCGCCGCGACATGCAAAACCCGGCGCCGCGCGAGGAACCAGCCGCCGACGAGGGCCGGAACCATGATCGCGCCCATCGCGATGACGGCACCGCGCTGCACGTCGCTGTCGCTGAGCAGCATTAGCAGCACCACAGCGGCGAGGAACACCAGCGTCGCGATGCTGGTGTACGGCGCGCCGACCAGGCGGAAGGTGGGTCGTACCAGCCGTCCCTCGCGGGACCACTGCCACAGCTTGAGCTGGCAGAGCACGATCGCCGCCCACGCCGTGATGGTGCCCAGAGCCGACATGTTCAGGACGATCTCGAAGGCCTTCTCCGGGACCAGGGCATTGAGTCCCACACCGACGAGCGCGACGGCGCCGGTCGCGAGGATGCCCACGTAGGGCACGCCGCGCCGGGACATCAGCGCCGCCACGTTGGGCGCGCTGCCGTTCATGGCCATCGAACGCAGAATCCGCCCGGTCGAATACAGCCCGGCGTTGAGGCTGGAGAAGGCCGCGGTCAGGACCACCAGATTCATCATCGTGCCCGCGCCGTCGATGCCGATCTTGGCGAAGAACGTGACGAAGGGGCTCTCGCCGGACTTGAAAGCGGTGTAGGGCAACAGGAGCGAGAGCAACACCAGCGAGCCGACGTAGAACACCGCGATCCGGGCGATGACCGAGTTGATGGCGCGCGGCATGATCTTCTCCGGGTTCTCCGCCTCACCGGCCGCGGTGCCGATCAATTCCACTGCGGCATAGGCGAAGATGACGCCGGTGGTGCACAGCACGACCGGAATCAGGCCGTTCGGGAGCAGGCCGCCGTTGTCGCTGATCACGCTGATGCCGGTGGTGTTGCCTTCGATCGGGAACCGGCCCGCGAGGAAGAAAGTGCCGACGATCAGGAAGCCCATGAGCGCGATCACCTTGATCAGCGCCGCCCAGAACTCCATCTCGCCGAACCACCGCACCGACACCATGTTGATGCTCACCACCAGCGCCAGCGCGATGAGCGCGATGGTCCACTGCGGGATGACCTGCAGGCTGCCCCAGTAGTGCACGTAGGTGGCGATCGCGGTGATGTCGACGATGCCGGTCATGCACCAGTGGAAGAAGTACATCCAGCCGATCCCGAACGCCAGCTTCTCGCCGTAGAACTCGCGGGCGTAGGAGACGAACGAGCCGGAGGACGGTCGATGCAGGATCAGCTCACCGAGCGCCCGCAGGATGAAGAACACGAACACGCCGCACACCGCGTACGCCAGGAAAAGCCCCGCCCCGGCCTCCTTCAGCCGGCCGCCCGCGCCGAGGAAGAGCCCGGTGCCGATCGCGCCACCGATGGCGATCATCTGGAGCTGCCGTGGGCGCAGCGCCTTGTGATATCCCACATCCTCGGCGTGTAGCGCCCGCGCGGCCTGCTCCTGCGTCGCTGAGGGAGGTCGAACGATAGTCATGCGTGGCCTTTCCTGTGACGGCAGTCATAACGTCCAACAACGTACCGTTGTTTAACGGCACGTTCAATAGACGTACATGATTGTCATCTGAGGACACGAGATCGTCATCTGGCGAGAGCCAACGGCTATCGGAGGGCAAACCGTTTCGGGCGGCTTCGCTCGGCACATCGGCGCGGGAGAGTGGGCTCAGCGAACGGCCTGCGGTCCATGGCTGCGGCGCAATGGTGAAGTACCGCACCCTCGGACCAGGGATCAACCCACGTTTCGGTGTGGTTTCCTTGAGATATGGCAGCGGGTACGGAGTTTACGATCGACGAGCTGGCGCGTGAGGCGGGTACGACCGTGCGGAGTCTGCGCGTCTATCACGAGCGTGGGGTGCTGCCGCCCCCGCAGGTGAAGGGTCGCACGGGGTTCTACGGGTCCGACCATCTCAACCGGGTGCGCACCATCGGCCGGTTGCTGGATCGGGGCATCAAGCTGAACGGCATCCGGGAACTGCTCGAGGCGTGGGATCGCGGCGACGACCTGGGCGACATCCTCGGCGTTCCGGAGCCGGAGGCCCTCGCGCATGTCGCGATGCCGACCGAGACCGCGGTGCCGATCCACCCCGATGCGCCGCCTGCGGTCAGTGAAATGGTCATTGCCGCAACAGAACTCGCGGATCTGTACCGTGACGTCCCGCAAGGGCTCGCGCGGGTCGTCGCGTCCGGCATGTACGAGCCACTCGACGCCGCCACCTATCGCGTGGCGGACCATCAGCTCGTTCGGATCGCGCAGCAGTTGGCGGCGTCGGGTGCGCCGCCGGCCCAGGTGCTCGACGAGGTCGAGCGGTTGCGCGGCGATTGCGACCGGATCGCGCGTCGGTTCGTAGACGGGTTCGAGCGCACGGCATGGCGCGCGTTCCGGCAATCGGGGCGCACGTCGGCGGATCGGGCCGAACTTGCCGAGCGCGTTGCCGCCGTTCGGGTTGTGCCTGGTCAGGTGGCGGCCGAACTGGTCGATCGATTCGTCGCCAAATATCTCGAACGCGATATCCCCGAGTTGGCTGACGAGTTCCCGGGTCAGTAAGAAGGATCGGCCTTATCCGGGGGCTCGTGCGCGCCTATAACTTGCCGCTGGACAGCGGTACGTTGTTCAATGTAGCGTCGGGGTTGGGATCTGGGGGCATGCGCAAAGCGACGCCAAGCTGAGCATGCCCCCGGAACCTTATGGCCGGGCCGCTCGCTCGAGTGTCCGCTCCCGGCTGCGGCGTGCCGAGATGCCGCGCTCGCCTGCGTTCCTATTACTACGTGACCGTGCCGTCGTCGGCCGGTCCCCGCGGTGCCGACTGATATCAGACCGCTCACCGAACATCAACGCGTATAGCACATTTCGCTGGATCGACGGCTAGGTGTACCCACCTGTTGCATGTAACTGTCGCGGCACTCTCCGTTCATGTGCGGGCAACAGGGGAGTTGCTATCGACTGTCATCGTCGGAGGCGTACGAGCTGAAGTGGGTGCGGGTGACCGCACGTACGCGGAGGGAACGCGGTGGCGGACAAAGTCCAGTACGAGTCGGAGCTGTTCTTCAAGGCGGCCAAGAAGACCGGAGACGCACGCGACCGGATCAACGGGGTACTGAGCACCTTGCAGGCCTCGATCAACTCCCGTGGCAACCCTTGGGGCAACGACACACTCGGCCGCAGCTTCGCGAACGGGGCGGATGGCTCCGGCGGCTACACCTCGTCACGCGACAACATCATCACGGGCGCGCAGAACATCGCAGGTTCGCTCGGCAACTTCTCCACCGGCCAGACCAAGAGCGCCAAGCTGCTGGAAAAGATGGAGCGCGGCAACCGCGATGGTTTCAGCTGATCCACGCTCCGTGCGCAGCTGAGGACCGGGCAAGCCGAAGCGCGTCCGGTCGCCGAGATCGTCGCGTGCGGCGGCCCGGACACCGTGTCGCGCTGCTGACAGCGGGATAACCGAACATGATCGAACTACCTGGCTGGCTGGAATGGCTCGAGCCGATCGTCGGCATGGAGTGGCCGGAGGGCAACGAGGACCAGATGTGGGCGCTGGCCCAGGACTGGCACACCGCCGCCGACGAGCTGCGCGCCGTGCTCTTCGATATCGACGCGGCGAAGAGTGCGTCGTTGACCGCCTACCCGGTCGGCGAGGGCGTCGAAGAGATGATCAAGGGCTTCGACAGCATGCGGTCCGGCGACGGCTCGGACCAGGATCAGTCGGTGCAGAAGCTGGCCGAACTCTTCGACCAGATCGGTGAATCCGCGCACAGCGTCGGCACCGAGATCGAGTACGCGAAGCTGATGTACTGGAGTTCGCTCGGCCTGCTGGCCGCCGAACTCGCTGCCGCGTGGCTGTTTCCGCCGACCGCGCCTGCGGTGCAGGCGGCCGCGATCGGCATCACCAGGGTGGCGGTGCGGATCATCGGCCAGCGGGTGGTCGCCGCGATCATCCGGCACGTCGGCAAGCTCGTCGCGTCGAAGTTCGCGAAATTCATGCTGCGGCATGTGGCGATCGATACGGTGCTCGGCACGCTGCAGGAGCTCGGCGTCCAGCAGTGGCAGGTATCGCAGGGCAATCGCAAGGAGATCAACTGGGAGCAGGTCGCGGTCACCGCCGTCAGCTCGGCCGCGGGCGGTGCGGCGGCAGGTCCGTTCGGCGATTGGCTCGGCAACAAGCTGAGCGCGGAGATGAAGCCGTGGATGCGTGCCGCGATCACCGGACCCGCCGCCGGTTTGGCCGGTGCCGGAGCGGGTTTCGTTGCCGCGACCGCCACGCAGTTCGGGATCGACGCTGCCAAGAACGGGTGGGGTGATGCCTGGGACAACCTGAAGAACACTCAGGTCGATTGGCGGATGTTCACCGCAGGCGCCTCGAACGGTGCGATGTCGGCGGTGAACAAAGTTGGGGCACAGCATGCTTGGGGCAGCATGCGGCCGGAGATGTTCAGCCGGTCCAGTTTCGGTTCCCGGTTCGAAGATGTCTTCAATACGGCGGGCAGTGACGGTTCGAGTTCGAATGACGGCGCGCGCGTGGGGCTTCGGCCCGACGGTGCCGGGTTGCCTGCCGGTGCTGGGGATGGCAGCGGGCGGGGTACGTCAGGTGACGATGGCCGGGCTGGGGCCGGTAGCGACGGCCGGGGCGCCGGAGGTGGCGACGGCCGGGGATCGGCGGGCGACAATGGCCGCGGTGCGGCGGGTGACGACACGACCCGGCCCGCCGGAACTTCGGATGCCGACGGCAGAAGTACCGGGGGAGATGCTGGTGCGCGGCAGACTGGAGCGGACGCGGCCAACGGCCGGGACTCGGGCGAGGCCACCGGAGCAACCGACAGGTCGGGCGACGGCGGGGGATCGACCGATGAGGCCGTATCTAACAATGCCGCAGATCGGTCGAGCGGCAACACATCCCGGGGAGAAGACCGCGCCGCTGGGGATCAGACGTCGGACACTCGTTCCACCGGTGAATCTCAAACTCGGGCAGGCGACAGCAGTACGCGATCGATCTATGGCGCACCCGCGGGTGCCGATCACATTGCCGCACAGTCTGATTCGGCCGGTGCCGGAACCCAGCGGGCAGGAGCTGCGCCAGAGGCGGATGCCGTGCGCGGAGCAGGCTCCGATGGCCTGATCGACGCGGCATCTACCAACAACGACCCGGTTTCGGTGCACCACAATGTCGGTGACGGCTTGGCCGCCACCACACCGGCCCATACCGCACCCACCGCAAACCCGGGATCTACTCCCGCGCAGCCGACCACGGCGAATCCCGTCGGCGGCGAAAGCCGCAGCACCCCAGCATCTTCCACTACTCCGCGCACGGCATCGCCGGACGTGCGCGTGCAGACCGGTTCCGACACACCGCGGGTCGACCAACCGCGCACGCAAACGGGTATGGAACCGCGGGCTGGAGCCCCGGACAGCCGCGCTGCCGGCGAACCTCGCCCGGTGGGCGATCGACCCCGGGCCGGCGACCTCCGTGCGGACGGCACCGACTCCGGCACGGAGTCGAGCCGCACGGGTCTCGCAGATACAGCGGCGCACGGTACAGACCGCCAATCGGCGTTGCAGTCCGAGTCCACCGGTGCGCAGCCCCCGCGTATCCGAGCCGGGGTGGACGGTTCCGCGCCGGTACGGCAGACGGTCGACCCCGAGTCCGTGGTGCCCACCGATGGGCCGCAACCTCGCGATGCAGGCGATCCGTCCGCTGTCGACGCGATCGGCCTGCTGCCGCTGGCCGCACCAGCGGGCGCGGAGGCATCGCCACGATCGGATCGGACCGCGCACCCGGAGACCGTCGCCCGCACCGACGACCACAGTGCCGCCGCGCAACCTGATCCGGCGAACACCGACCATCCGCGCGACTGTGCGGTGCGCAGTCTCGAATTGATCCGCCGGATCACCGGCAGCCCGGTGATCGAACCGCCGACCGGGGAGGTCGGCCCGGACGGCGTGTCCCAGGACAAAATCGAGCAGGCAGCGCAGGCACCACTACGAGATGTCGCGGACCACAATGCGATTCGTGACGCGCTGATGTACGAGACAAGGCCGGACGGAAGTCTGATCCTCGACTCCGACGGCAACCCGATAGAGCGCCCCGACGGGGTGGCCGCGCTGGTCGTGGACGTGTACGGCAAGACCGACGAGCACAACGTCGGCGCGCACGCCTACGTGTTGGTCAAGGAGAACGGCGAGATCGTCGTGCACGATCCGGCATCCGGACTTCGGCACCCGTTCCCGCCGATCCTGCCGGGTTCGGACTATCCGGTGCAGCTCACGCGCACGATCCTGTTCGACGAGAACGGAATTCCGCAACAGCGCGATGATGCCGAGGTGCCGTCACGGGAACCGGCACTGCGCAACGTCGACGTCGGGCAACGGCCACCCGAGCCGGACGGTGAACCCGTCGAACCGGCCTCGGGCTCGAACGGCGGCGCGCGGAAGCCACCCATCGAACCGCCCGCTTCTCCCGGTGACCCCGGAGACGACTCGTCATCGAAGCCGAAGCACGACAACGACTCCGGCGGACCCCCCGTGCTGGAGCCGGACTCGGTGGTGCTGGCCGACGACGCCCATCCGCTCACCCTCGACATCAACGGTGAACCGGTGCCGCTGGCGCTGCATCCGGACGGCGAAGACCGTTGGCGCGCAGTACCCGCCGACGAGGGTGACTCGCCTGCTCAGCGAGAGGGCTCCGGCGAAGTCGAGAAGAAGTCACGAGTTCGCAACGCGTGGGAACGCTTTCGGGACCGGACCTATGTTCGCGGCTACCAGGGTGACAACCCCAAATACCCGTCGGGCTCTGGTGAGGACGGGCGCGGACAAACGGCGCTGCGTGATGGGGCCGTCGCCGCACCGGACCTTTTCGATCCGCCACCTCCGGCCCCGGCGCCGACCCCGCCGCCCAACCCAGACCTCCCGACCATGGGGCCCGCCCCCTCCCCGGAGGGCTCGGGCGGTGCGCCCAACGTCGCTCGCATCCTCAAAGAGGGCGCGACGATGTGGCTGAACCGGGAACACGTCCCCATTCTTGGTCAGCTGTCGGGACGCGTTCCCGACGCGGTGGGTGACTACGTAGTGCCGCGCACCGCCGACGGCGCGGAGTACCGGTTCTGGGTCAGCGACGCCGACCCTGAACTGGTTCGGCAGACCATCACCGATCTCTATGAAGTGCAACGGATCTCGGCAGAGGAAGCCAGAGGCGTCCTCGAAGACGCACTCTCCGTTGCCGATCCGGATCAGCGTCAGCGGATCGTCGACGATATGGAACGGCTGGGGCTGGTGTCCGAGGAGGAGGCCAGGGCACTCGAGCAGGAGCCGCCCCCGCAGCCGGAGCCGGTGGCCGAGCCGGATGGGCCGCCACCGGAGCACGAGTCGCTGTCCGAGCTGGCGGATCGGCTCGGCTTCGAGCTGCCCGACGAGGATCCGGCGACGGTCCGCAGGCTCATCGACGAGCAGGAGTACCGCACGCTGCGCGAGGCCGCGGCGATCGAAGGACTCGCGGACGCGTTCCGCCGCTACAACGAGGAACAGACTCGTCCGTACACCACAGAGGATGTGGCAGGCCGAGACTCGCGACCGGCACTGGGCGAGGGTGAGCAGCGGAATCGGCCACCCGGCGAACTCGAGGGGCCCGACGCGCGCAGGCGCGACGAGGACGACGACTTCTTCCTCGACGACGACGATTTCGACGAGTCCGACCAGCGTCCCGTCCGGCGTGGCCGGCCGGACCCGGCCGGTCAGCCCGTCCCGTACGCCGATGAAGTCAGCTTCTTCGACGAAAACCCGATGGGCCGGTTCCTCAAAGAGATCAATGCGGCCTTCAACGGTTCGCCCGGCGTGCAGAACTACACGCCGGTCGGCAACGGCGCGGACCCGCTGAAGGAGTGGGGTGATATTGGGCCGGAGGACGACGAACTCGGTCGGGACCAAGGACCGCGGGCGTTCTTCGAGCATGCGCTGCGCCGCGATCAGCTCCGGGACGAATTGTCTACCTGGGCACAGATGTTCGGGCTCGACCTGGACACGCTCAGCACGCAGCTCTTCGACCAGCTGCGAGCTGAGAACCAGGCACGCGCCGAGCGGGTCGCCGAATTCACCGATGCCGCCGAGTTCCGCCTGTATCCCACATCGGACGATCAGCCGCCCATCGGGCAGCCGTACGGCGACCAGGTCGTCCGCATCCCGGTCGGGGAGGGCGTGCCGGATCGGCTCGTCGTCATCGATGGGCCACAGGATCGCTCCGCCGCACTGGCCAGAGCGCTCGCCGAGCACCCGGACCTCGCGCAGGCGCTCAATCGCGGTGAAGTCCAAGTGGATTACCACTCCGCGCGCACGGACCGGTCCGGTCGGATCTACCTCGACCCGGTCGATACTCCCGACGTCTACCACCATCGGGAAACCATCGATGGCCGCGAGCTCGCGGTAACTCTGTTGCGCGACAGCGACGGTCAGTGGCGGCCCGTCGTGCTCGACCCGGCCGACGTACCGCTCAGCGAGCCCGTCGTCGGCGATGCTCCGGAAGCGCCGCCGCGACCCCGCGCCGAAATCCTCGGGGAGCTGGTGGATCTGGCGCAGACACTCGGGCTCGGCCCGGAGTCGCTGCACCCCGATCGGCTCGCGCAGACGATCGCGGATCTGAAGCTGGACAACGCCGTTCGGGCCGGGCAGATCGAGGCGCTCGCCGACTTCGCGCGCTCGATGAACGACATCGCGTCCTTCAACGACATCAGCGATGCGCGTAGCCAATTGGCCCTGCGCCTCGGCATCCCGGAGGCGGAGTTGACCCCGCAGCGTCTCGCGGAAGGGCTGACCGACAACGACTTCCGCAATGCGTTGCGGGCACAGCAGGTAGCCGACCTCGTCGCCTACGCCAAGCAACTCCGCGATCTCGACCCGGCCGCCTTCGTCGCCGCCCGCGACCAGCTGGCACAGCGGCTCGGCGTGGCGCCGTCCGAGCTGTTCCCGCCGAAGTACGCCAAGAACGAAGCGGGCCGGCTCGTGCACGGGCTGGACTCGAACAGCCTGGATCCGAAGAAGCTGCGCAAGCTGCTCGCCCGGATGGAACGCGACGGCAAGCAGGAGCTGCTGACCGACGCGCTCACCGAGTACACAGACGCGCTGATCAGGAGCGACCCGTACTCCGATGTGCCGCGCGGTGACCTGTCCGCTGATCCGCGGGTGACCGGTGAGCCGCCGGTGCACGACCCCGACGCGATCCACGCGTTGCGCGACATCATCCGCGACGCACTGAGTTCCGCAGATCCACTCGACTTCGGACAGACGCTCGCGGACCATCCGGGACAACCGGACGGCGACGGTGCATGGAATCGCGACAGCGACCCCGCGAGCAGCAGACCCGACCCCAACCGGGACTGGGCCCGGCTGGTCGGCGTCGATCTCGCCGGTGCCGATGACGCCACATTCCGCAAGGTGTACGAGGCGTACCGCGATGGAAAGATCGAGAAGCACGAGGGGCTGAGTCCCACCGAGCTGGCCGCGGAAATCGCGAAGATGCGCGACGAGGTGCTTCAGCGGGCGGCGCAGATCCGGGACCTCGCCGACCTGGCGGCGGAGTTCTACCGAGCACCCGAGTCCCTTGGGGCGAGCGAGCAGTCCGGCCGACCCGGTGACCGTCCTGCCACGCCGCCCCCGTCGGGCGGACCCAATGAGGATGGGCCCGCCCAGGCCTCGACTCCCAGCGATCCGCCGCCCCGTCGACCCGGGTCAGGCGGTGCCGCCGAACGATCGGGTAGCAATGGTCAGCCACTCGTGGGAACGCCCGGGGCGAAGACGGACGACGCAACGGATAATGCTGCACGACAGAAGAATTCGGAAAACAGACCCGGCGGCCCCACTCGTCCGGTCGAGACACTGCCGCCCACACCCGAGGGGCCGTCGACCGGCAAACCGGAAGGACGCGACGACCGACCCGGTTCGGACACGCAACCGGACGGGCCCTCGCGGATCGATGAAGCCTTGGCGCATGAAGTGGCCGCCCTCGATGAGTCGTATCGGCGTCACTCGGCGGAGGCCGACGCCGAGTTACAGCGGGTGCTGGACCATCTCGAGCAGGTCGGTCGCGATTTGGCAGGTCAGCCCGATGCGGGTGATGTTGTTCCGGAGTCGGACTCGGCTGACCCGCCGTCGCGGATCGATGCGGCGTTGGCGCGTGAGCTGGCGAAGGTGGACGAGGCCTACCGGCGTCATGCGGATGAAGCCGACGCCGAGCTGCGGCGGGTACTCGATCATCTCGAGCAGGTCGGGCGAGAGATATCCGGGCGCGCCGACGGGCATGATGTTGTGCCGGAGTCGGATTCGTCGGATCCGCGCTCACGGATCGATGAGGCATTAGCGCGTGAGGTAGCCGCCCTCGACGAGTCGTATCGGCGTCACTCGGCGGAGGCCGACGCCGAATTGCAGCGGGTGCTCGATCATCTGGAGCAAATCGGTCGCGAGCTGACCGGGCAGCTCGATACGCATAACGCGGGGCCCGAGCCTGATTCAGCCGACCCGCAGTCCCGGATCGATGCCGCACTGGCGCGTGAGCTGGCGAAGGTGGACGAGGCCTACCGCCGTCATGCCGACGCAGCCGATGTCGAACTGCGGCGAGTCCTGGACCACCTGGAACGGATCCGCAACGATCTCGCCGCCCAGGGCGAACACCAGCGCCTGATGGCGGATCTCGAGAACGCGCACCGCGAGATGTCCGCCAAATTCGACGAACTCGCGCGGCGCGACTCCCATGGCCCCGAGGAGGAACCACCCACAACCGCCGTCCCACCACAGGATCCGCCGTCG
This sequence comes from Nocardia ninae NBRC 108245, assembly GCF_007990755.1. Taxonomy (GTDB): domain Bacteria; phylum Actinomycetota; class Actinomycetes; order Mycobacteriales; family Mycobacteriaceae; genus Nocardia; species Nocardia ninae. The sequence continues at coordinate 137,391 of NZ_BJXA01000008.1, forward strand.
AACCCGCCGGGATCGGCAGGCCGCATCCCACCGGCGCATCCGGATCCCGCTGCGGGCGAGGACCCTTCGGCCACCGACTCCGAGCCGTCAGTTAGCCGCGAACCGGAGACCGACCCGGACGGGGCGACGCCCCGATTTCCGTCACAGCACCCGGATCCTGCTGCGGTCGGCGATCCGTCGGTCGACAACGCTGGCCCGTCAGCCAACCGTGAATCCGGGACAGATCCCGACCCCTCCCAGCGCACGCCAGGATCGGCAGACGAATCCGCTCCGAGACCCGAACCCGCCGAGGGCGGTCCACGGACGAATCGCGGAAACGCCGGTGAACCCCCGGAATCCGATACCGGCCAAGGAGATTCGCGCCGCATCCCACAGTTGCCCGGCCGAGCCCTGAGGTCGCACATCCCGCACCCGCCCAAGGACTACGAGTTCGAATTCCCCGAGCCGTTCAATTCGGCCCCGAAACCATGGCCCGTACCCGACCCACAACCACCAACTCCGCCCGAGCCTCCGCGGCCGCCCGAACCTCCACGTCCCCCGGTCCCTCCGCGTCCGCCCGTACTGCCCGAGCCTCCGCGACCGCCGGTACCGCCCGAGCCACCGCAACCGCCGGTGCCTCCGCGACCGCCGGTACCGCCCGAGCCACCGCAACCGCCGGTGCCTCCGCGCCCGCCGGTACCGCCCGAGCCACCGCAACCGCCGGTGCCTCCGCGCCCGCCGGTACCGCCCGAGCCACCGCAACCGCCGGTGCCTCCGCGCCCGCCGGTACCGCCCGAACCTCCGCGCCCGCCGTTGCCTCCGTGGCCGCCGCTGCCACCGAATTTGCCTGACCCACCGGACTTGCCGGTGCCACCAGATCTGCCGGTGCCACCGGGCCTGCCGGTGCCACCAGATCTGCCTATTCCACCGCAGTTGCCAGAGCTACCAGATTTGCCGTCACCTCCCGAGGTGCCCGCTCCGCCGGACCTGCCGTTGCCACCCGAGGTGCCGCGCCCACCGCTGCCCCCGTGGCCGCCGGAGCTGCCGGATTTGCCGGTGCCCCCGGGTCTGCCTGTCCCTCCGCCTGTGCCTGTGCCTGTGCTGCCGAACTTGCCGGACCTGCCGTCGCCTCCTCTGGTGCCCGCTCCGCCGGATTCGCCGTTGCCACCTGAAGTGCCGCGCCCACCGCTGCCCCCGTGGCTGCCGGTGCCACCGGATCTGCCTGCGCCACCGGATCTGCCGGTGCCGCCGAAGGTTCCGGTGCCGCCGAGTTTGCCTGTCTCGCCGGACCTGCCGCCGCCTCAGGTACCGGTGCCGCCGGATTTGCCGTCGCAGCCGGGTCCGCCTGTGCCGCCTCGGGTACCGGTCCCGCCGAATTTGCCGCAGCCGCCGCAAGTTCCCGTGCCGCCGGATTTGCCAGAGCCGTCGCAGATTCCGGCGCCGCCTGAGGTGCCGCGCCCGCCGCTGCCGCCGGGTTTGCCGTTGCCGTCTGAGCTGCCGGACGTGCCGTTTCTGCCGGGTTCGCCTGTGCCGCCACAGGTGCCTGGTCTACCGGTGCCGCCCCAGACTCCGGTGTCGCCTGAGCTGCCGCACCCACAGCAGCCGTCCGGCTCGCCGAACCCGCACGAGGTGCCGCGGCCAACGGAACCGCCTGCCGCTCCGCAGCTGCCGGCACGACCTGACGTGCCTGTGCCTGCTGAACTGCCCTACCTGCCACAGTCGCCGCAGGCGCCGGAGCAACCCGGGCCGCCTCAGGCGTGGGCACCGCCACCGACGACATCTCCGCACCCGTCGACTCCGTCCCCGGATCTACCCGCCCCTTCTGGGTCCGCGCCACCGTGGTCACCCGGGTCGTCGAATCCGACACCGGCCGAGCCGATTCCACCGGGATCGTCGCTGCCGCCAGTGCCGCCCTTCGCTCCGCTGCCGCCCACGAGCGGTGGACCGCAGGCGGGTGGCAACGGCGGCCGCAACGGCTATGGCCGGCGGTCGTACACCAGTGACAACCGCAGCGGCACAACGATTGTCGTGCGGCCTTACGTCGGCTACGGCGTGTTCGCCGAGTTCGATCCGGCAAGTGGTTCGCTGCGCGCGACCCCCGCCGATATGAGTCGCCTCGGCGGCGTCTACGGCGATCTGGGCGAAGTCTCGGTAGTGCTTTACCGCCACCACGGCAGACTGGCGCTGCGCATCGGTGACCGTGACATCGATCTGGACGACCCGGTCACCGTCGACTGGTACCCCGCAGATCAGCGCAACACCAGATTCGTGGTCAGCGTCGCGGGCGTCGTGGCCGCCACATCGACCTACCGGTCGCTACCCGCCGACATGGATCTCGGTTTGCTGGTCCGTGACGTCGTCGCCGATCCGACCCGCCGCGCCACCATCTTCGCGTGACTCGCAGGGGCACATGACGGCCGGAAGTAATCGCCCGTGATGTGCCACGACACAGCAGGTAGTACCTGCTTTTGTGCACTCTGCCGAGTTGCTGTAACCGCTATTGCCGGCAACCGCCGAGATTGCTTCAATCTATAGATGATCAAAGGTGATCCGGTGTCCATGGCCAGTCGTGGCGTGATCTTCGCGATGCAGTCCACGCTCCGCCCGCTGGGCGCCCGACTGCCCGCCAACCGGTACGGAGTCGCCGGCGCACGGCTCGGTCTGGCCGTCGCCTGCCGGATCTGGTTCGACCGCACACTGCCGACCACACCGGTCGATGTCCCTGGCCCGCGTGGTCGGACCATGGGTGAATGGGTCGGCGCGGCACCGGAACCGGGGCATTCGTTCATCTATTACCTGCACGGCAGCGGTTACGTCGGCTGTAGTCCCGCCACCCATCGGGGCCTGGTCTCCGAACTGGCACGACGACTGGATCGACCCGCGTTCAGCCTGCGCTACCGCCGTGCCCCGGAACACCGTTTCCCCGCCGCCCACGACGACGTGCTCAACGGCTACCTGTGGCTGCTCGAACAGGGCCACGCCGCCCGAGACATCGTGCTCATGGGTGATTCGGCGGGTGGCCACATGGCCCTCGGGTTATGCGTTCAACTACGCCGACTCGGCCTACCGCAACCCAGGGCAGTCGTCGGCTTCTCGGCACTGGTCGATCCGACCTGGTCATTGGCCGACGCCCGCCGCGCCGAGGTGAACGACGTTTTCATGTCCTTCGGCCTCGCCACCCGAATGACCGGGCTCTACACCGGCACAACCCATTTCGACGATCCGCGGCTGAACGTGGCCGCCCACGTCGGCCCCGACCTGCCGCCGATACTGCTCCAAGCGGGGGCCAGCGAAATGCTCAGCGCCGACGCCGAGCACTTCGGCACCGCGCAACGCGCCGCGGGCGGCCGCTGCGAGGTGCAGCTGTGGCCGGGCATGTTCCACGTGTTCCAGGTAGGACATCGGGTCATGCCGGAAGCCCGCGCCGCCCTGACCGCGGTCGAGCAGTTCGTCGCCGATATCGAAAAGGCGCAGCTCACTCGCGGTCCGCGCTCGGCGTAGCGGTCCGCCGACGTTCGACCGTCCCTGTTGAATATGCCTACCCGTTGTGGCACAGTCGGTCGCGCGGAAAGACGAGGTCCGACGGTACAACTAGGGTAATCGCATGACGGAATGGCGCGCACTGACCGACGAGGAGATCGTCGACCTGGCTACCAAGCTGCGTTCCCTGGAGTGGTCGTGGCGAATGGACGACGCTGCTCAGGTAGCGGATACGTTCGGCTGGGAAATAGCGGTGGCCGAACCGAAGTTCGTCATGTTCGATGCCATTTTCGGGTTCGACAGTGCGGGAATCATCGGCTGGGACGGCCGGGCGGACTACATCACCGTGGAGGTAACCGGTGGTGGGCGCGACGAATCTTCCGGACAGGCGCAGACCCGCGACGCTTTCGTCAGGATGAGCGCCACGCTGACCGGTGCGCTCGGCGAGCCGACCACGCGGAAGCCGGGTAAGTCCCCCGAGATCCGTTGGGCGGGAACAGAAACAACCTTGGTGCTGCAGAAACTCAAGTCGGCGGTCGAGTTGACACTGTTGACCAACGCCAAGCTCGCGCTGCGTGACCAGGCCGTCGAGCTCGAAGGTCAGGACACGGATTGAACGGGTGGGAAGAACTCGCAGACGGGCTGGCCGAGGAGCTGGCGGGCCTGCCCGCGGGCGCGGTGGTGATCATCGCCGAGGCCGCCCCGACCTCGGAGGTCGCGCGTTACGCGCAGTTCCGCCAATTCGACGACATACTCGCCGCGGAGCTCGGTGGCGACAGGTGGCTGGAGCCGGCCGTACAGGCGGGCGAAAAGGGTAATGAGCTGATCGCGAACGCGGGCTGGCAGCCGCCGGACTTCGACCACGTCGGAAATTGGTGGATCGAGTCGCCGTGGCCGCTGGCGTCGGCAGATTATCGGCGGCTGGCGTCGATGGTGGTAACCGGATTACGGGACGCGTACCGCATTTCAGAACCCTCGGCGTTGGCCTATCGCGCGTGGAATGAAAACGCAGGCAACAGCCCCATGGAACTGCCGTCGCTCGGGTTGTCCCGGACAAGCTGACGTCGGCCCACCCCGGCTGAACTCACCGAGGCTGCGCCCGCCCGCGCGATGTTCGTCGCTCGCCGCGCCGCTCGCTGTGCCAGGATGATTTCGAGCGGCTTGCCCAGCGGGGTCGGCTGGTGTTCGGTGTGCCAGATTTGAGGAGAGATCCGCGACGTGACCAGATCAGACGACGAGGCTTCGCAGGACCAGCCCCGCGCCGAACCGGCTACGACGCAGGAGCACCCCGGCTCGTCTTCGCCCGACGAAACGACGTCCGAGCAACTGGCATTCATGCGCCGATTCCTGGTGTCCGAGGACGCGGACTCGATCGAGGAAGCGGAGGTCGACCCCGAGGGTGAGCTTCCCGACGTGGGTTTCACTCTCGCCGGTGCCGCGCCGCCGACCGAGGATGTCGCGGAACGAGCGAGCGCGATCAGCCATCAGGTGGCCCGCGAACTCGGCGCGGCAGGCCCGGAGGGCTGGACCAGGCTGGAGGCGGTCTTCGCGATGGCGGTGGGCGCCGAGGTGGCGCTGGTCGTCTTCACCGATGAGCAGGACCGCGTCGCGCGCGCCTTTCCGCCGGAGGAGGTGCTCGCACTGATCCGGGAGCACCGGCACCTTTCAGCCCAGCTGAGCGACGGACCCTGGTGGCGTTACCTGCTCACCCTGACCAACACCGGCCAGGTCGAGGTCGACTACGACTATGGCGACGAGCCCTTCCCGGACGAGCAGCTGTTTCCGCCGGAGATCTACCGCGCGGACCTCGAGGTGTATCCCCGTGCGACCCTGCCGATTTGGCTCGGCGCCTACCTCACGCACGGTGACCGCCAGTCCCGCACGCCGCAGCAGGCCGCGGTGCAGGCCAGGGCGGATCGGGACGTCGGCAGGCGCGGCGTGTTGTCGCAGGACGACTTCCCCGCCTTTCCGTTGTTGGCCGCGCGGTGGGCGGTGATCGCCGCCGCGTTCGTCGCCGCCGGATCGGAACTCGGACCGCGGGTGCTGCCGTCGATGAGCTGGTTCGAGGGGCTCAAGCGCAGCGGCTCCACCCTGTACTCGCTGCCCGGCGGGCGAGCCGTGCTCTCGGGCGGGGTGTGGAACGCCCCCGCGCTGGACCGGGTCTACAACCAAGGGGAGCCGATGCCGCGGCTGTACGCCGGTGCGCCGGAGTGGGTCGCCAACCCGGTCCTCAACGCGCGCGTGGCGGGTGGACTGCTGTCGTTCTGCTACTGGTGGGAGGGCGGCAAGTGGTATCGCGGTGAGTCACCGATCGCGGACGAACTGAGCGATGCGGTACCGGGCATGTGGAGCTCGGAGACGGTCGTCGATATTGTCTGCGGCGTGCTGGGCGAGCAGGTGACGCAGCGGCAGCGTGCGGCTGCCGCGACGTTGGTGTCGGCCGCGGAGATCGGGGTCGCCACCCGCGCCACGCTGGTGGATGTTTTCGGCGCCGACGGTGAATTCGACGTCGACGGCGCCTTCTTCCAGCTCACCATGGCCGGCGTGACATTGACGCTGCCGGAACCGATGCCGCAGGAGGACGCGCTGGCCCGGGTCCGTCAATTCATTGTCGACAGCGGCACGGACACCTCGCGCTACCCACTGGAGGACCTGCGCGCGGATCGGATCAGCGTGGGCTGGATGGTGTACGTGCCGACCCAGCCCGGCGAGATCGCGATCGGCCGAGCGATCTTCTACATCGCTGACGACGGTGTGCTCGAGCAGTCTTCCTCATCGGTGGCGCCGTCCATCTATATCGCCGAGTTCGAGCAACGATTCCAACAGCGGCACAGCGCGGTGGAGGCAACGCGATGACCGGCAGTGAACCGATCGACGTCGACGATCCGGACGCGGATATGTCCAATGAATACAGCCAGATGTTCTATCGGGGCGAACGGTATACCGGTGAGGCGGTAGAACGGGGCACCGACGGGACGATCATCGGCTTGTGGACATTTGTCGACGGCTTCGAAGAGGGGCCTAGTAAGAGCTGGTATCCCGATGGCGCTCCGAAACATACGGGAATGGTCGCTAGAAATAGGCCCGTCGGCGAGTGGCGTGAATGGTACCCCGATGGACGTTTGCAAGAGGTCAGTGTGTTCGACGGACCCGGCAAGCTGGTCTCCAGGAAGAAGTGGGATGAAAACGGGGTGCTGATCGATGAGATCCCGCGGACCGGCCAACCGGACGCCGCGGGTGGTGCCGGTGAACAAGGTGTCTGACCAGGTATGCCCCTAGTTTCTGGGGCGCGGTGGTTCACCTGTTCGGAGTGGTCGGCGAGTGTTGTTGGTGTTACGGTTGTTTGACCGATCGCCGGTTCGCGCATGAACAACGCATGAACCGGCGAGTGGATCGTGAACGAGGGCTTCGTGGCCCCGGTCGGTAGTGAGGAAGGGGTTCGCGATGACGGAAAAATTCGAGGTCGATCCCGCCGCATTCCGTAAAGCCGCAGGTAAGACCCGGCATGTCGGCGATCGTGTCGCCGGGGTGTGGTCGAATCTGGAGACCACGATCGCCGGTCGTGGGCAACCATGGGGCAACGACAAGCTGGGCAAGCAGTTCAGCGACGGCGCCGACGGGCAACCCGGCTACACCGCCTCGAAGAAGAACATGCACGACTTCGCCATCGGCGAGAACGGCAGCGAGGGGATGTCCGGTGTCTTCAGTGGCTTGGCCGACTCCCAAGCGAAGGTCGCCGACGACATCCAGACTCTCTTGGAAGAACGTAACCGCCAGGGCTTCGAATACCGATGAGTGAAGGTCGATCGCTGTGACGCATGATTTTTCGCGGGGAGACGTCGCGGGGCTCATGGACGAAGTGCAGTCGCAGCTTCGGACGATCGCGCAAGTGCAGCGCCAGCGCATGGCCCTGGTCGGCAAGGCCTCGGAGCGCGGTGGCCGGGTCACGGTGTCGGTGAACGCCGACGGTGTCCTCATCGACCTCAAATTCGGGCGCGGCGTAGAAGATCTGGAATACCCGGATCTGGCGCGCGCGATCCTCAAGGCCGCGCAGGATGCCACCGCCGATGTGATGCGTCAGGCCGAAGAGTTGATGGCGCCGATCCAGCAGGACCGCGCGCGGTTGCCGAAACTGTCCGACCTGGTCGAAGGCATGCCGGATGTCAGTTCGCTGATGCCCACGGCAGAGCGCGCACCGCAGTCCAAACCCGACGCGCCGGATCGCGTCGCGGCCGAAGACACGGGGATGACCTTCGAGAACGTGGAACCCATCGAGCGGGCCAAGCCGACGAAGCCGGGGGTCACCGATTCCGGTTGGTGATCGGTTGGTGACCAGATATGGCGGATTTTTGGGACGGCGTCGTCGACGTACTCGGCTGGGTCGCCGGTAGCGACTGGCCGGAAGGCTCCGAGAGTGGTATGCGGGCCCTGGGCGGGGACTGGCATGCGGCCGCCGAGGCGATTCGCGGTATCGAAGCCGATATCACTGCCGCTAAGAACGCGGCCCTCGCCGCGTATCCAGCAGGCGTGGCGCGCGACGAAATCGCCGGCGTATTCGACAAGCTGTGGAACGGCACCGGCGCCACCAAGGAGCAGGAAAACCAAAACCTCAAAAAGATGGCGGAGTTTTTCGACGGGATCGGTGACTCCGCCGAGCAGGTCGGCGATGAGATCGAATACGCCAAATGGATGATGGCCAGTTCGCTCGGTCTGCTCGCTATCGAACTCGCGGCGGCATGGCTGTTTCCGCCGACCGCGCCCGCCGTGCAAGTCGGACTTATCGCGGCGACGCGATTCGGAATTCGGCTGATCGCACAGCGGGTAATGGCCGCGATCTCCAGAGCCCTCGGCAGGATGCTCACGGCGGGCTTCGCCAAGTTTGTCATGAAGCACGTGGCCATCGACCTGGCGCTCGGCACCATGCAGGACCTCGGCATTCAGCAGATGCAGGTGTGGCAGGGACACCGCAAGCAGGGCGTCGACTGGGGTCAGGTCGGGATGACGGCTTTGTCCTCCGGCCTCGGCGGTGCCGCGGCGGGCCCGGTCGGTGACCGGCTCGGGCAGGCACTGCAGGGAAAGATGCGTCCCTTCTTCGCCGGTGCGGTCACCGGAATGGCCGCTGGCACAGTGGGTGCCGTCGCCGGAGCAATCCCGCAGTTCGCCATGGATGTCTACAAAAACGGGTGGGACAGCGCGTTCAGCAATCTCGATCCGCGCATGTTCACCGCGGGCATCTCCAACGGCGCGATGTCGGGCGGCAACAAAGCGTTAGCGAACGGCTACTTCAGCTCGTCCCCGAATTGGGGCGGTGGGGTACGGGTAGATCCGATCGGCGTGCCACGGGTCGGCTCGCTCGGCACGCTCGAACCGACCGGTGTCGGTGCCGGAACGAACGCGCCCGGCGTTCAGCCCGCCGGGGCAAATGGGTTGGGCACCAACGGTTCTGGTGGTTCTCAGGTCGGTGGTTCGCAAGGCAGTGGATCGAGTCGGGCCGGTGGCGACGGCACGGGCACCGGCGGAAGCAATGGTCGATCGAGTAGCGCGGGCGACAACTCGACTCGCAACTCGGGCGGCACCGATGACGGCTCGTCGTCGCGAACGTCGACCGGTGATGGTTCCTCGCCCCGGAGTTCGGCCGCCGACGCGCCCACGTCGCAGAGCTCGAACGATGGATCGGCGAGCCGCTCCGACGGCGCGCAAAGTCGCGGCGACAGCGGAGCGCAGCAGCACGACGGTGGAGCTCAGCAGCGCGAGAGTGGAAGCGACAGCGGAGCACAGCAGCGCGACAGCGGGGGCAGTTCGGAGAATCGCGGTGCGGACGGCGGCCGCCAAGAGGGCGGATCCGAGAGTCGCGCCGGCGTCGCACCGGAACACGCCGCGGGCGCGGACCAGAGTTCCACCACCGCAGGCGATCACGGTGGTAGCGCGAACGACCGAGGCGCGGGCGAGTCCGGAACCAACGGCACGGATCGTGGCGTGGCGCCACAGCAGCATGCGGGTGGTGACGTCGGTGCGCCGCCGCCGGAGTCGAGACAGACTGGCCCCCAACAGAATTCACTCACTTCAGACCCGGCTAGGACGGGCGGCGACGGGTCGCAGCCGAGGTCCGGCGTGCCGGGCGAGGCACGTCCGCATACCAGCGGCGCCGAACCGGCCCGCAGCACTGATCCGGGGCGCAGCGCCGATCCCGCTCGCGCGCAGTCTGGTGCCGAACCGCGAACCGGTGATTCGCGGGCGAGCTCACCTGAGACGCGACAGGGCGGCGATCGGCCGCGTGTCGATTCGCGCGCGGGCGTCGCAGAGACGAATCCCCGTGCGGCAGACCGCGGTTCGTCACCCGGCATCCGTGCGGAATCGGGCGGGTCCGAGGCGCCACGGACACCGGAGCGATCGACAGGTGCGGCGGGAGAGCACGCCAAGGTCCGTGCCGAGTCGCCGGACGGACCCACCGCCGTGCGTCCGGAGGCCGGTGTGCCACGGCATGAGGCCGGTGCCCCGCGTCCGGAAGCTGGTGCGCCACGGCAGGAGACCGGTGCCCCGCGTCCTGATGACGCTGCTCCGCGTCCTGACGATGTCGCGCCGCGTCCGGATGACAATGCCCCTCGCTCGGAAGACGGGGTCCAGCGTCCGGAAGATGCTGCGCCACAACCAGATCGGTCGAGAAGTGGTGAAGCGCCGCGAACCGGCCGCGACCCGGGCTTGCTCGCCGAGGGCGATGCCCGACCCCGCGACGAGAGTTCGGCGCCGCGCAGTGACGAGGATCCGGCCACCCGCCCAGACGACGCCGACAGTGACCGCCGCCGCGGTTCCGACGACCCCGCATTGGTCCCGCTGCTGGTCGGCCCGGACGGGAGTGCCCCGCCCGCAAGGCATCCGGGTGGTGACGCACCTCGCGCGGACGGATCGCCACGACCCGAGGGTGACACCGATTCCGGCGAGACTCCGCGCCCACGCGGCGACGACGATCTGCGCGGCAAGTGCGGCCTCCTGTCGGTAGTCGATCTGATCCGACGCTTCGGCGCCGAGAACTTCCGCCTGCCCACCCGCACGATCGGCGTCGACGGCATGACCGCAGGCGAATTGGTCGCGGCCGCAGGCGGTTCGCTGCGCGAATTCCGTGGCGCCGACGCCATCGCGAACCGTCTGATGAGTTTGGGCGAGGGCGCGACGGCACTCGTGGTCGACGTCTACAGCGGCCCTGCGGACCGGCACGGGGTCGGCGCGCACGCGTATCTGATGGTGCACGAGAACGGCCAGATCGTGATCCGCGACGCCACGCTGACCGGGGACGAGGGCGGGGCGCCGACCAGGGACGTCAGTCGCTCGCTTGCCATCCTTTTCAACGGTGACGGCACCCCGATCGATCCGGTGCCGAGCCATGTGCGCGACGAACTGATGGCGGGCGGGGACCACCCCGTCGATCCGGTACGGATCGGTCAGCAGCCGGCGGGTCAACAGTTCTACCGCGGCTCGGATGCCCAGTGGCACCATCCGGCCGACCCGGACAACACGTGGCGCGACGGACGTTTCCGCCTGCACGACTACCGCACCGGTCAGTTCATCGAGGACCACCTCAGCACCAACAAGTTCACCTTCCTGGCGGATCAGGGTCCGGCGAGCCCGTACCACCCGACACAGCCGATGACCCTGACCGACTCGTTGCTGCAGGATCAGCTGCACGACCTGTCCCAGCAACGACTGGACTTGCAGACCGAGCGGGACGGGGTCGCCGACGATCTCGTCAAGCGGCTCATACCCGAGTTCTCGAAGTACGGGCTCTCCGAGATCCCGGAACTGAAGGCCAGCAAGCTCGACGACGTGATCAGTGATCTGAAGGATCAGATCCGGAACGACTCCGAGCTGAGCTCCGCGGAGAAGGTCGCCAAACTCGCCCTGCTGCGTGATCTGCAGGCCACCGCCGAGAACTACAACGATCTCGGCCCGCGGATGGTCCAGGTCTCCAAGGACCTCGGCGAACTCGGCGCGCGGGCATGGGGTCTGGACCGGGCTCTGCATCCCGACGCGGTGAATCTCACCGATTTCCCTGGCGCCAAGGACGGCCCCGATCTGGTCGATCTCGCTGTGCTGGTGCCGGATCCGGACGGTGGTCCACCGAAACTGGTGATCATCGAGGCCAAGGGTGTCGGTTCCGGGCTCGGTGGGGCAAATACCGTGGACGGGCGGGCGCAGCAGGGGTCGCCGGAATACCTGCGGCGTACGTTGGCGATGGACGCCAATCTCAAGACGATCCTGACGGAGACCCCGGAAGCGTTGCGCGCCAGAGGCATCGACCTCGATTCGCCTGCGGGCCGAGATCTGCTGAAAGCGCGTGAGGAGCTGCTGAAGGCGCACCACGACGGAACGCTGAAGATCGAGTACCACAAGGTCCATGTCGATATCCACGGCAAGATAAAGGTCAGCGAGTTCGGCCTGAACCCGAGCGATCGCGCTGCGGTCCGGATGGACACCATCGGTGAGATCCAATCCGATCACACTCCGGCGCAGCCTGCTTCGCCCGACAACGGCGGTGGCCCGCATCCGCGTTCGCCCGACGACCAGACCAGCCAGCCGGACGATCGTCGTGGCCGGTGCGGCGAGGACTCCCTGATCGACCTCCGCGACCGGCACGGCGACCAGATCTGGTTGCCGGAGCGCACGATCGGCCCAGACGGAATGACGTCCAGGGAGCTGGAGGCATTGGCCGGCGGCGAGCTGCGGCCTACCGATCATGACACTGTCCGCCAGCGATTGCTCGAACTGGGCGACGGGTCCTCGGCGCTGATCGTCGATACGTACGCGAGCCGCGACGAATACGGCGTCGGCGCGCACGCCTACGAAATGCTCAACGTCGGCGGCGACATCATCATCCGCGATATCGGCGCCGGTCTGGACAACCACAGCTACCCGCCCCGGACACCGCAGGAAGTGCGCGGCACCCGCGCCATCGTCCTCGGCGGGCCCGAGGGTCGCCCGGATCACCCGATCAGCCACGCGGATCGGATCCGGATGCTCGAGGCGGAGGCGAACGCGGCGGCCAGTGGCGACCGGGTCGGTCGGCCGGTCGACGGCAGGCAGCACGACGGCACCGGAAGTCCGCGCCACGAACTCACCGACACTTCGCCGCCTGCCGATACCGACGAGCCCAACCGGGTCGATGACGGACGGCGGGATACCGGTCTTCCCGACGTCGAAGTGATCGGCGAACCGGGTCCCGGCGTGACGCCGGAAATGCTGGACGCCGCACGGCGATCGGTCGCCGAAACCGGTGAGCCACTGGTGATTTTCGGCAGCCGGCAAACGGGCATCTCGGAGAAGTCGGGTGCGCCGTTCCATGCCGATAGCGATCTCGACGTCGCGGCAACCACGCCCGAGGGGCTGATGAAGCTCGTCGACGTGCACGAGGGACAGAGCCCGATCCCGAAGGTCAAGGATGTCGCCGGGATATTCAGCGAGCAGCAGGCGCGCGAGAAGGGCTATCTGGTAATCAAACCGGCGGAAGTCGCGCCGGTCGACGCGGGGTCGACGAACGATCGTGGCTCCAAAGACCCTGGTGCGCAGGAGGATTCGGGCGCACGCCCACGCCCGTCCGACGAGAACGGATCGAGCGATCGCGGGCCGAAGGATCCCGGTACCGCTACCGCCGACCGGGAGTCCGGAACGCGCCCCCGGCCATCGGAGGAGCCGGCGGGCAACGAAAATGGGCCGCAACGAGATCCGGATCAGCACCGCGACGACGCACTGAGCTACGACGATCACCTGTCCAACAGCGACGAGCCGCCCCGGCCTGCTCCGTCGTCGTTCATCATCCCGGATAACGGCGGCCCGTTGCCGGAACCGTCGGTCCAGAGTCATCCACTGGGCACCCTCGACGAGTCACGGGTAACTCGCGACGCAGACACCGGTCTCATCACCCATGTCGACGCCGAGCCGGTCGACGACTTCGTTCGCAGGCTCGGCGCTGAGCGAGCGGACGCGTACCGGCAGGCAGCGACCGACAAGGTGTTGTCACGAAATGCGCAGGGCGCGTGCATGTCCGTCGGCATCGACCGCGAGACCGGGCGCGTCTACGAAGCGGCGAACGGTAAGCGGTCCGATGTCATCGCCGAGGCGGACCTGCATCCGACTCTGGTAGACAATCTGCGGCGCATGGAATCTCAGCTGTACAGCCAGGACGCCGACCCGAATGTGCCTGCGACGGAGAAGTATCCGCATCCGGACGATCCGCTCGGCCACGCCGAGGTCAAGGCCACGAATCAGATGCTGTGGGATCGACGGGCCGCCGGACTGTCCGACGACCACAGCGCGATGGCGGCCCTGCTGCACGCTCCGCAGTTTCCGTTCGGCGGCCGTGCCGGGGACGCGCCGTTCTGCGCCAACTGCCACCACATGCTCGCCGGGGCCGAAAGCGCCACCGATCGGCACACGAAATACCCGCCGGCCGACGCCACCCTGCAGAGCAGCCTCGATCGTGCTGCGCGTGACGGTGCAGGGCCGAGCAAGACGTCCGAAACCCCGCCGGTCGGGGAGGTCGACGGCGGTCGCGCACGGGAGGTAGACCCGAATACGTCTCGCCCGCAAAAGGATTCGGCAGCCGAGCCGAGGCCGCGCCCCGCTGCCGAGGAGTCGGGGCCGCGTCCGGTGGATCCGACTCGCCCGCAAGAAGTTTCGGCGTCCGAGTCGAGGCCGCGTCCGGCAGCGGACGATCCGGCGAAGATGTCGACGGACCATTTGGCGCGCGACCGAGAGTCCGCCTCGCAGCTGACGCCGCGCGACCCGGCAGCCCCTCTCGACGTGACCGACGGCGCGGACCGTCCGGACGGCGGTCAGCCGGAGTCGTCGATCGTCGACAAGTGGACGCCGATGGACGCCACGCAAGTCGGCGAGGAGCTGGCCAAGGACACCGGTCTGCTGGTGTACGGGTTCGACCAACCCGGTGTCGATCCCGCGGTGGCCCGCGAAATCGCCAGGGGCGTCGTCGAAATGCGGACCAAGTACCCGCACGTGGCGCTGGGCAGTGTCGGTATCGGGCCGTTCCGTCACCGGACCTTGGCCCAGGTCATGCCGGCCATCAACCCCGAGACCGGCGCGCGATACGCCCAATCGATAAAGATCAGCAGGGATTTCGTCGGCAGCCTGGATACCTTCCGGCAGGAAGTCCAGTTGGGCGTAAACAAGGGACGATTCGACCAAGCCCTCACGAATCGCCCGGTCTTCCAGATGATCCTGCACGAATACGGCCACGTGGTGGACTTCCACGGCCAGCGGGCCAGCCTGCGACCGATCGATCCGAGTGACCCGCACTCGCTGACCTATGTCGACAAGGTTTTGCAGGACCACTACAAGCAGCTGGCCGCGCAGGACCCCACGCTTCCCAATACCAAAGCGGGCTACGACAATTGGCTGAGCCAGCTCAGTCGCTACAGCTTCGACGTGAACGGCGTCTTCAACCCGGGCGAAGCAGTGGCCGACGCTTTCCGCGACGTCGAGCTGAACGGCGACCGCGCGAGCGAGCCCGCACAGGTCATGCACAAGCTGCTGACCGACTTGGCGGAGCTGGGCCCCGACGCGCTGGCCCCACGGCTGCCGAGTGCCGAGGCGGGACCGCCGGCGGACGGCGCTCGGCCACAACGGATTCCGGTGCCCGAAGGCGCACCGCATCCGGCCGCCGACGCACCGGCCAGGATGGCGGCCGATCGGCCGCGCGACCCGGACGCCGCGGGCGACGACAGCGGCGGTCGCCGGGAGACCACCGACGAGTGGTCCGCGCGCATGCGGGCCGAGACCGCGGAATGGCGGGCGCGGATGGCCGCCGAGCACGCGGTGGAGATGCGGCGGATCGCGGATATCGAACCCGTCGACTGGGCCTCGCAGATGCGGGCCGACCACGCCGAATGGACGGCGCAGATGTTGGCGATGCGCGCGGAGTTCTCCCGCGACATCGCCGACGGCGTGCTGCCCCGCGCGGCGGAGCCGTCCTCGGACGCTGCCGATGAGCCGATAGGTGTGCGGCCGGAGGGCGGCAACAAGCCCGAACCCAGCAGCGAGGTCCCGCATCCGGGTGATGTGAAGGTATGGCCGCGTGAAAATTCGGCCCCAGCTCCTGAACCGGAGGCCGCAGGCGCGGGCGGAGGCAAGAAGCCGCCGGAATCGCCACAGCCAGTCGGAGATCCGGGTGAAGAAGGCGCGAACAACGGCCGGCGTCCCGGCGAGGATCCGACTCCGGCCGAGGGCACACCGCGACCGGAAGACACGATCGAGGCGCGCCAGGCCGCGCTGAACGCTGAACGTGATCGTATGGTCGCCGAACGCGACGCATTGTTGCAGCAGCGCAACGAGCTGGCGGGGCGACTCGGAGTTTCGTCGGCGGCCGACTGGATCGCATTGCACCCGGACCTCTTGCAGCGCACCCTGGAGGAGCTGCGGGGTCGCACCATGGAGGTGCGCGAGGAGATGCCGCGCGAGCTGGCGCGCATCGACCAGCTGGAGCAGCTGGTCAACCAGGTTGCCGACAAGAATGCCGACATCGCCAGGATCGATAGCGAGTTGGCGCGGTTGGCCGCCGAACGCGAAGCGGCCATTCGACGCGAGACCCCGACGGCGGAGTACGACCGCCTGCTCGAGGAGCGGCGGGAGCTGGCACGGGAGCGCGAATCCGCCAGGGTGAAGCGGGACGAACTGGCCGACCGCCTCGGCATCCGGGAGCTGTCCGGCGACGCGTTCGAGCGCAGGATGCTCGAACTCTACGACGAGGCGCGGACCCGACGGACGCGGATCCCCGGCACGCTGGACTCCCCGGAACAGTTTGTGCGAGAACGTGTTTCGGGTGCCGACGTGGAACAGCACAACCGGACGGTCCGGCGGCTGGTCGATGCGGTCGCGGAATTCAACCGTCTCGACGCGGCCGTCGCCGACACGGACGCGCGCTTGGCGCAGCTGCACGACGCGGGCATCGGCCGTGATCGACCGTCGGCCGACGATCTCACCGGCGACCTCGATCGGATGGCCCGCGAGCACGCCGAGATCCTCCGCGATATCGAGGCGCGGCGCTCGTTGATGGCGGATCTGGCCCGGTCGCTCGGGATTCCGGAGTCGGATCTCGGTCCGCAGCGTCATCAACTGGAAGAAACGCTGCGGGATCAGCGGAACC
The DNA here is from genome assembly GCF_007990755.1 of Nocardia ninae NBRC 108245. Lineage (GTDB taxonomy): Bacteria > Actinomycetota > Actinomycetes > Mycobacteriales > Mycobacteriaceae > Nocardia > Nocardia ninae. Next base: position 153,997 of record NZ_BJXA01000008.1, read on the forward strand.
GGATCACGGACAACACCGATGCGTCCGTCGAGCGGCACCGCTTGCTCGACGCGCTGCACGACGCGGCGCGCGACGTGCTCGCGGCCGACAACGCCGCAGGCAGGCTGCAGGACGAGATGGCCAGGGTTACCGGCCTGTGGCGCGACCTCATCGTGGCCGAGGGCGGCAAGATGGGCCGGATGGTCAACGACCGGGTCGGCATCATCTTCGGCGAGCGGCCGCGGATCATCGTGTTCGGTCCGCGCGCGGAATTCGACAACCCGCGGGCCGGGCACGACCGGGACCTCGCCCACGCCATCCTTACCGAACCCGTTGTGGCACATGCGATGATGCGGCAGCCGCGCATCGAATACCGGCAGGTTGTCACCGAGCCGGACGGTTCGTGGCAGCAGGTGCCGATGCGCGGTCCGGCTATGGAGCGCATCGCCACCGGCTGGATCGACGGTGATCCCGGGCTGCTGCTCGTCCGCTGGCAAGACGCGAGCGGTCAATGGCATGCGGTGGATCCCACCAAAGCCGAGTGGCGCGGCGAAGTCGGCCGCAAACCGAAGGATGAAAAGGACCCGGGTGACCCGGACTGGTGGGGCGGGCTCGGCGACTTCGGCAACGACTTGGCGACACCGTTCGCGGATATCCCACCGGGACAGATAGCGCGAAACATGCTGCCGATGAACCCGATCGGCGCGACGATCACATACTTCGAGGGTGGTATCCCGCCGGAAGACATCGCCACCGTGCACGCCGGTAGCGATTTCTATGCCGTGCAACGGAATCTGCGCACATTGCTCGACGTGGTCAAGGTTCCTATGGTGCGGGATTGGATCCACCGGCATCCGGCGATCGGCGACTGGATCAAGGCGCGACCCTGGTTGCAGCGACTTCCCCCGTTCTCCACCCAGTGGTCGTCGGTCCAGTGGCATCGCCCGCCGGAGACCAACATTCAGCCGATGGTCCGCCGGTGGGACGCCGACGAGCACTCGAACAATCCGCAGCGGGCCGAGATCGCGGAGTGGCTGCAGCGCGCGATCGATAGGGATGTCGCGAACTGGCGGAAGGTGCAGGAATGGGCCGACGAAGAATACGACAAGTTCCGCCGCGACGATCAGCTCGCGGACCGCATGGTCGAGCCGCTGAACGAGTATCGGGAACAGCAGCGGCGCGTCGGTGCGCAGGAATTGGTCGATCGCATCCGCAAGGAACTGGTCGACTCGCACGAGGGCGTCGACCTGGGCCGTCCCGATGTCGACCGGCAGCTGGCGATGATCGACCAGGCCATCGATCTGATCGCCAGAGATGCCTTCGACAAGTTCCCGACCGACGATCCGGCCGAGGTCAGGAACACGGTCGCCGATATCCGGAAGCGACTGCTGAAGATCAGGAACGTCGGCCCCATCACCGATGCGGACATCACCAGGATCGTCGACGAACTGACCCCGGGCATGCGCCCGCTGCTGCCGAAGATCGAAGACCACGCGAAGCCGGATCCCTTCCCGCGCGGCTCCACCGTCGAAGGCGAGCAGACACCGCCCCGGCCTGAATACCCGGAGTTCACCAGGGATCAGGTGCAGCAGATCATCAATCACCTGATGCACGACGAGCATCTGGCCCGCGATTACGCCGACCCGGACGCCCGCCTGGTGTGGGTGCGGATGGATCAGCTCGCCGATGTGGCGGAGGCGATCACCCGGATCGTGGACGGCAAGCCGCGACCGGAGGACGTCGTCCTCATGCTCGACGCGCTCGCCGAGTCGAACTTTCTGCGTGATCCGGCGAACGAGGACGCGACCTGGCACGAGGCGAACGCGCACGCGATCGCCGAGGGCTTCCACTGGGATGCGAACCGGCCGCCACTGACCGGCCCCCGCGCGGGTATTCCATATGCGCCGGAACCACTCAGCACGCCGGAATCGCTCACGACGCCGGAACCGTTCCTGCCGCGGGACCGCTACGAACTGGAATTGGCCAAGGCCCGGGTCCGCTGGGAGGCGACCACCGCCGCGCTGTTCGCTGCCGCACAGGCCGCCAGGGCCGATCCGGACGCACTGTTCGGCGCCGACGATCCTGCCGCCCATTTGGCAGACCTGCGGGCGCAGCAGCCGGACGCCGACGGACAGCGGCGCATCGATGAACTGACCCGCGCGCTCGAAGCATTCGACGATGCCGGTGCCGAGGTGACACGCCTCGAACAGCGCCTCGAACAGCACGACGCCGACCGGGCACGTGCCCGCGCGGTGGCGCGCGGCGGAGTTCCGGAACTTCCTGCCGTGCAGGCGGAAACGAACGCGCTGCCGGAAGCGCCTGCGCCGCAGGAGACCTCCGCGCAGCAGCAACGGGCCGCCGAGGCCGACGCACAGCAACGGCGCGATGAGATCAACCGCTTGGAGCGCGAAAAAGCCGAGGCGCTGCGCGTCCGGGACGAGGCCGAGGAACAGCTGCGGCAGGCGCGGGACCAGGCCGAAGCCGAGGACGCTTTCGAGCGGCAACGCCATGCCGTGCGCGACGCGGCCGAGCTGGACCGGTTGCTCACCGAGCAGCTCAGGGACGGGGCCCTGCTCGAAGCAGGCGCGCAGCCGATCGCCGAGGTGCCTCAGGTCGGCGTCATCCCCGGCGATCCGCGGCAGGTCGCCGTGGTGGTGCGCGGTGAATCCGCCGACCCCACAACGCTTATCGATCGCGCCGTCGCGCTACACCCAGACCTCGCCGACCTCGTCGGACCGAACCGCGACAACGCCATCGTCTTCCGCCTCGTCCCCGGCGAAGACGGCCGCACCCAGGTGCACCGGAACGATCCGCCGGACGCGCCCCCGCTGGCCGCACCCCGCCCCGAACCCGACGCGCCGAGCGACGGTGGTGCCGCGAAGAAGCCGCCGACCGGCGAGGCACCGCAGCCCGGCGACGGGCCGAGCACTCCGGCGCCGAAAGAAACTGCGGCACCGAGTAAGCCGGGCGAAGAGCCCGGCGCTCAGGCACAGAAGCCTGTCGGCGAGGCGAATACGCCGTCGGGCGAGGTGAGTAAGCCTGTTGGAGAGGCGAAGAAGCCGGTCAGCGAGCCGAACGTGCCTGCGGGGGAAGCCAATAAGCCGGCTGGTACAGCGGGTAAGCCCGTTGCCGAGGCGGGAAGGCCTGTCGCCGAGGCACCCGAGCCGAGCACGGACAGCGGAGCGAAGAAGCCGCCGCAGCCGCCTGCGTCCGGCGAAGAAGGCAACACCAGCCATAGCCATACTCCCGAGGGCGCTGTGCAGCCCGGTGATCCGGGTAGCAACCGTCCGCCCGCGGGCGCTCAGCCCGGACAGTGGTCGACGGTCGGCGATCCCCGACCGTACGACCCGACTACCCGGACACCGGAGTTCGAGGGATTGGTCGACCGGATCACCGCGTCCGCCGACACCGGTCGGCAGCTCCTCGACCAGGCGCGCGCGATGCTGCGCGCGCTCGGCGCGGATCCGGACGGGCTGGACCCGCACGCGCTGGAGCAGCAGGCCCGAGATGTGTTGAACAGCGCCAAGTCTCGGGCCGAGGAACTGCAGAACCGTGCCCACGTGCCGAGCGAAGAGATGGTGCAGTACTTCGACGATCTGCGCGCGGCGCAGCAGCACTACGCCGACAGCGCGCGGGCGACCGTGGCGGTGTCGAGGGCGCTCAACCAGTACCACGAGTCGGTGCGGGCCACGCACGACCTGCGCGCCGAGGCTGCGGCCGTGATTGCACGGGACGTGCTCGCCACCGAGGGACAGCCGCTCCCCGGTTCGGACGGCGTCGCGATACTGCCGGGCGATCCGCAGCGGGTGCTCGTGGCCTCGCCGTTCCGGGACCCCGAGCACGTGATCGGCGCCGACCTTCGCGAGACGCTGGCGCAACAAGGTGTCGAGGTCATCTACCGGCAAGTGCTGGTCGACGACCAGGGACAGGTGTCCATCGTCGACCTGGTGCCGCCGAGCGGCCCGGACCCGCAGGGCGGAACTAACCCGCAGACACCCCCACCCGCTCCCGGCAGTGGCACGCCGGGACAGCCGGGTGGCACCCCCGCACGCCCTGGCGGCGGTACACCGGGACAGCCTGGTGGCGCGTCGGCACCGCACGGCAGCGCCACACCGCAACAGCCCAGCGCCACACCGCAACAGCCCAGCGCCACACCGGCACGCACTGGCGGCGGTACACCCGAACAGCCCAGTGGCACATCGGCGCGGCCGGGCGTTGGCACACCAGCACGGCCTGTTGGCGAAGCACCGCCACGCGCCGGCGAGCCGAATGACGTTACGGGAACCAACAAACCGGGCGAGGGATCGCGCACGGACAACGTGTCGGCCCCCGGCGAGGTCAAAGCCGCCACACCGGAAGAGCCGGCCCAGCCGGTGGCCGACGGCGCGGGTGGCGGAAAGAAACCGCCGCAACCCCCGACGGCGCCGCCGGCCGGCGACCCGGGCGACGACGGAGCGCACCGTCCGCCGGATCGTAGCTCCGCTGATCGACCGAGCACATCCAGCCCGGACGCGGCGGCGATCGCCCGTGCGGTCGCACGAGTCGAGGCCGCGCCCACCTCGGGCGAGCGGCTCCAGGTCCAGGTGCTCAGCGAGGGCGCGCTGCTGATGGCCGAGCGGGTCGAGCTGATCACCCTCGACGACGGCACCCAGTTGATCCGCAAGACGCTCAGCAATCCGCGGCACGCCGACGCGGAAGTGCTTGCGGCCCTGGTCGGCCGGGCCGTCGGCGCCAACGTGCCGCACATCGTGCGGGTCAGCGACAACATGATCTACATGCAGGTCATGCCCGGCGATTGGGCCAGCGCGCTGCATCCCGGCGCGTGGAGCCCGCAGCAGACCGGGTTGACCGAGACGCCGGGCGGTGTTCGTCTCGGCCTGCTGGATGTGCTGATCCGCATGCCGGACCGCGGCATGACGAACTGGCTGGTCACCCCGGATGGACTCATCAGCGGTATCGACCACAGTCTCGCGTTCGGCAATGGGAAGCGCCCGGACGCCGAAACCAGCAGTGGGTTCGCCCACCACTTCTTCGAGCGCGGCCCCGACGGCACGCTGCACTGGCGTCAGCATGATCTGAGCGCGGCCGAGCTGGCCGAGATCCGCCGCCGGATCGAGGCGCTGGCACCGGAATTCGCGCAACACCCCGACTGGCACCAGTCCGTGCTCGACCGGTTGACCACGATCGAACAGAACGCGCGGCCGGACAGCGATCCGCCGCAGCCGGGGAGCCCGTCCGCCGGCCCCGACAAGCCAGGTGGCACTGGGCCGCAACGACCGGGTGGACCACACGACACCAGTCCCGGTGGCGCCGAAAACGGCCGTGGCACACCGAGTCCCGAGGGTTCCTCGGATCCGGCAGGCACACCACGACCCGAGGGCCCGCCGCAACCCGATCCGGCAGCCGTGCGCGCGGCGGACGACGCCGAACGCCGCGCCGAACTGATCGAAGCGCGCGACGTCGCCATCCGAGACCACGAGGTCGCGCTCCGCAGGCGCAACGAACTGGCCGAGTTCCTCGGCGTCGACCCGGCCGACGACTGGGCGGCACTGCGGCCGGGCGACACTCTCGCCGACACGCTGCGGCAGTTGAACCACCACCGCATCGATGGGCCGGAGCGGTTGCCGCACGACATGATCCGGGTCAAAGAGCTGGAACGGCTGTCGAATCGGGTGCCCGAGGCGGCGGCGACCATCGAGCGGCTGAACGCCGAACTGGCGGCGCTCGATGCCGAGGACACGGGCCCGAGGGAAACCCGGGAGGCCGAATACGATCGCCTGCTCGATGAACGGGCCGAGCGGGCGCGCGACCGCGAAGCTGCGCGCGCGACCAGGGATGACCTCGCCGCCCGACTCAACGTGACCGACCTGACCGGCGACGCGTTCGACCGCCGGGTGCTCGAGCTGCACAACGAGGCGCGCACCAAGACGGTGCGGGTACGGGGCAATCTCGACAGCCCCGGCCGGGTCGCCCACGAACCGGTGGCCGGACCGGAGCGGGAGATGCGCGAACGGACCATCCGCCGGATGGTCCAGGCGGTCGAGGAGTTCAACCGGCTCGATCAGGTCGTCGACGGGATCGACACCAGGCTCAACGAACTGCACCGCGAGAACGTGAACCGGGACCGCCCGCTCGCGGATAACGTTGTCGCGGCGCTGGATCGGCTGGCCCGCGAGCAGGCGGCCATCTTCCAGCACAGCAGGCCGCGGCGCACGGTGCTGGAAGACCTGGCCGAGCGTCTGGACGTGCCGCTGTCCGAACTCGGCCCGGATCCACGGCAACTGGCCGAGACGATGCGGCAGCAACGAGGCATCGAGGATGACACCGATCCCGACCGGCAGAGCATGCTCGACGAGCTCGAGGCTGCCGCGATCGATGTGATCAGGTCCGACACCGCGATGACTCGTCTGCAGGAGCAGATGACGCAGCTCACCGAGCGGTGGCACGAGGTGGTCGAGTGGCGCGACACCCTGCGCGCCGAGGGCGGACGGATGGCGACCGACCGGGTGGGCATCATCGACGGCGAGCCGCCGCGGATCGTCGTCTTCGGTCAGCAGCCCGAGTCGGCGCGTCCGCATGCCCTGCACGATGCCGCGCTCGAACACGCGATACGCACGAGTTCCTCGATCGCGCAGGCGATGTTGCGGCATCCGCGGATCGAATACCGGCAGACCACCCCCGGCGGAGAAACGGTGGTCCACCCGGGTCCGCCGCTGGAGCACATGGCGACGGGCTGGATCAACGGCGACCCCGGTGTCCTGGCGGTCCGCTGGCGCGACGGTGAGGGCAACTGGCGTTGGGTCGATCCGACCCGGCCCGACTGGTCGGTCAATGTCGGCGAGGACGGCAAGCTGCGCCGGGGCGCCGACCTGGAGAGCTACGACCCGGGTGACCCGGATTGGTGGGCCGGCCTCGCCGACTACATCAATGATCTGGCAACGCCTTTCGCCGATATCCCGCCCGGGCAGATGGCGAAGAACATGCTGCCGATGAACCCGATGAACGTCCCGGTGAAGTACTTCCAGGGCGACATACCGGACGATGCGCTCGTCAACGTGCATATCGGCTCGGATTTCTATGCCATCCAACGGGATATCCGCACGCTGCTCGCGGCGATCGACCATCCCGCCGTCCGGAAATGGATCCAGCGGCATCCGGCGATCGGGGATTGGGTCAAGGCGCGGCCGTGGCTGCAGAAGCTGCCGCCGTTCGGCACGGTGTGGTCCGGCTTCGACTGGCACAAGCCGCCGGAGACCAACATTCAGCCGATGTTCCGTGACTGGGAGGCGAGCGAGCACTCCCGCCACGACCTACACGTGGAGATCCCCGAGTGGTTGCAGCAGGTCTTCGCGCGGGAGGCTGCCGAATGGCAGCGGGTCCAGGACTGGGCCGACGGTGAATACGATCGCTTCCGCGCCGACGATCAGCTGGCCGACAAGATCGCCGATCAGTTGGCGCGCTACGGCGAGAACCAGCAGGCGGCCGCCGCGCGCAAGGTCATCGACCTGGTGCGCAAGGAGTTGGTGGACGCGCACCGCGGCATCGACCCGACCCGGCCCGACGTCGCCGAGCAACTGAACCGGGTCGACCGGCAGATCGAAGACCTGGCCGAGCGCACGCTCGCCATGTTCGACAGCAACGACCCGATCGCGGTGCGCGACACCATCGCCGACATTCGCAACCTGCTGGTCGATGCCCAGAACGCCGGGCGCATCACGGACGAACAGATCGATGAGATAGCGCGGGAGCTGGCGCCGAACATGTGGCACGACGCCACCGCCGACCGCGCCGTGCCGCCGCCGCACTTCACCAGGGAACAGATCCAGCAGATCCTCGATCACCTGATGAAAGACGAACACCTGGTCACCGATTACGCCGACCCCAGCGGCAGAGTGGTGCGCAGGCGAATGGATCAGCTGGCCGATGTCGCCGAGGCGATCAACCGCCTCGTGGCAGGCGAGCCGCTGAAGCAGGACATCGTGCTGCTGTACGACGCGCTGGCCGAATCGGAGTTCCTGCGTGACCCGGAGAATTGGAAGAAGACCTGGCACGACGCGAACACGCACGCGGTCGCTCTCGGCTTCCACTGGGACGCGGACCGTCCGCCACTGACCGGCTGGCGCAAAGACATTCCCTACGCCGCCACCCCGCTGCCCGAGACGACGCCGTTCCTGCCGCGCGATCGCTACCAGCTCGCATTGTCCGAGGCGCGCGCCGTTTTGGACGCACGCACCGACGCGCTGCTCGCACTGGAACAGAGTTTGGGGATCGATCCCGCCTGGCTGTTCGGCTCCTCGGAGCCGATCGACACTCGATTGGCGCAGCTGCGAGCGGAACAGCCGGACGCGGACGCCGCACGCCGGGTGGACGATCTGGCGCGAGCCTTCCACGAGTTCGAGGACGCCGCCGCGGAGGTGCGGCGCCACGAGGAGAACCTCGATCGCCACGACACCGAGCTCGATCGGGCACGGGCACTGGAGCGCAGTGGACAGCACGAACTGTCCGGCCCGGTGACGGAGACGCCGCAGGGCGATCGACCCGAGGCCGCCCCGTCCCGGCCCGAAGCCGCCGCGTCGCGGGACGGTGACGTGCACCCCGATCCCGATGCCGACGTACGCCGGGAAGTGGCGGAACTGCGGGAGCGGCTGGAACTGGAGGTGGTGCAGGCCCAGGATCGGCTCGATCGGGCCGAGGCCGAGCGCCGTGCGGCCGCCGAGAGTTTGTCCATGACGATCGAGCCGCACGAACTGCGCTCCGAGCCCGAGATCGAAACGCGCGCAGAAGAATTGCGGTCGCGCACGTTGGAAGTCAACGAGCAGCAGGCCCGGCTGGACAAGGTCGCCGAGCTCGAGCGGGCGGCTAAGGACTACCTGGCCGCCGAGGCCGAGGTGGCGCGCATCGAAGAGGAGCTCGGACACGCGGAGACTCGCGCCGAGGAGCTGACACCCTCCGATCCGAGCACCGGGGATCGGACACGTCCGGGCGAGCAGAACGCCAACCCGCAGGAAGCACTGGGTGATTCGGAGTCGACCCGCCGCCGGCCTCGTGGATCGGACGAGGGTGGCTCGGATCGCGATCGCGCTGAGAGCGATGCCGAGGGTGCGGAGCCGTCGGGTGATTCGGGCTCGGGTCAGCATCGGGACCGGGGGACCGACGACGATGATTCCGACGGGGCGGACCGGGACCGCACGCCGGGTGCCGACCTGAAGCCGCCGGTGTTCCGTTCGCACATACCGCATCCGCCGCACGAGTTCGAGCTCGACTTCCCGCCGCCGGTGGTATCGCCGCTGCCACCGACCGCCCCGATGCCGGACCTGCCGGAGCACAAGGAGCCGCCGCGGCCACCCGTGCCACCGCAGCCCCCGACGACACCGGTTCCGCCTCGACGTCCGTCACCGACACCGACACCGACGCCGACACCGACGGACATTCCGGTAATGCCGCGACCCACCACGCCGCCGACGACGCCGCCGACAACGACGCCGCCGACGACGCCGCCGACGACGCCGCCGCCGACCACACCGCCGACGCCGCCGCCGACGACGCCTCCCACCACGCCGCCGCCGACGCCGCCGACGACGCCTCCCACCACGCCGCCGACAACGCCTCCCACCACGCCGCCGACAACGCCCCCGACGACACCGCCGACAACCCCCCCGACGTCTCCGGATCCCTCGCAGTCGCCGACGCAACCCCCGACTGAGCCGGCCCCAACGACATCCCCATCTCCGGTGCAGGCGAACCTTTCCCCGTACCCGGGTGAGCCCGGCAGCTCCCGACTCCCCGGCCAGCCGTCGCAGCCGAGCCATCCCGGTCAGTCCGGGCAGAACGGCCCGCCACTGCACTTGGCGCAGGCCAACGGTTCTCCCACCGGCGACCCGGAGCAGCAGCCGATGCTGCCCCCGATGGTCCCGCCGATGATGCCGCCGATGGCGGGCCCGTCAGCGGGCGGCGCGGGCGGGCGCGAGGGTGAGCGTCGCCGCTGGCCCGATGAGAACCCGGTGCGCAGTACCCAAATCGTCATCCAGCCACTCGACGGCGGCCGCCTGGCGACCTTCGATCCGGAGACAGGATCCTTGCGCGCCGCAGCAGGAGCCACCGGCCCGGTGGGCGGCGTCCTGGGCTACTTCGGCGAGGTCCTGGCCGTGTTCTACCGCAAGGCGGGCCGTCTGACATTGCGCCTGGGCCCCAACGAGTTCGACCTCGATGCCCCGGCCGTCGACGTCGGCTGGGCGCAATTGGGTCCACAACAGGCCCGGTTCCTGGTGCGCGTCGAGGGGGAACTCATCGTCGACTTCCCCTATCCGATCAATGGGAGCGGTACCGACTTCGGCTTGCTGATCCGTGACATATTGGCCGACCCGCGACAATGTGTCGGTGTCTTCAACTGATCGTGAGGAGGAATCATGCTCTTGGACCATCCGACCGAAGATGAACTGTGGCAAAGCTTCGCCACGGCGCTCGCCGCGGCCCGCAGTGGGAGTGGAGTCTCCTCGGACAATGGTCTCGACCTCCGCACCGTCAACGCGCTGTGGGAGATCGTCGATGCCTATCCGAACATCCATGAGGAGCTGATCGCCGCCGCGCATGCCGCCTTCGCGGGCCAGCTGGACGGCTCCAACGCGGCGGCACGGCAGGCCGCGATCAATCGTGCGTTCGAGCAGAACCAGTGAGTGCGGTCGAACGAATCCTGGGCGCTAGGGTGAGCGGGGAATTGTCGTCTGCTGATCGTCGCCGGGGAGGTTGACATGCCGGACCTGAAACCGGTTGGCATATATCGCGAAATGTACAAGCGGGGGCACGACGATCTCCCCTCGATCCACGAGACGCCCACCGACCAGCAACTCGATGACCGCGACCGGATTCTCGAGTATCTGCGCAAAGCCCCCGAGGTCTTCGACGTCATGGAGGCCGTACCCAACCTGGTCACCGGCGAAGGCTGGATCCCGGGCGGCTCCTCACTGCACTCCGACGGGGAGTGGATCTGGCGCACCGACTCCATCGAGTACCTGACCGCCAGCCCCCTCGCCATCCCGGACGAATTCGTCCAGCACGTCCGTGCCAACAACTACACCCCGCCGGACTACGACCTCCTCGACGCCTCGTTCCGCGAGGCGTACCTGCGCTACTTCTGATCGCTGACGCATCCTTGCCCATCGAGCACCTGGCAGTGACCAAGATCGGCCGCAGCGCTGGAACCAGAGGTTTACTCGCTGGTCATCGCACTATCGCTGCAAGCGTGCCACCAGGATTCGGGTCTGTACATGCGGGCCTGACACTAGTACTCATAGAATCGTTGGCACGCTGTGAGTACTGGCTGCGCCAGTGACGTGCGAGGCGCAGGGTTTCAGCAGCGCAGCCATGAGGAGGGCCAGTAGCGGATGAGGGATCCAGCGCAAGAGCGTGGTTCGGTGCCGAGGGCAGGCGGGAAGCCTGCCGTCGTCGCGTTCGGAACTTCGAGCTAGCAGGAGCGTGAACCATGGGTGATAAAGACAAGCCCGAAACCGACAACCCGTGGCCGGCGCTATCCGAGCAGGCACACAATGGCACGCTGACCCTCGCCGAGGGCGCGGCCAACGAAGCGGCGGGTTACGCCGCGACCGCAGCTCACGTGGTGGAACTGGTCAAGAAGTCCGTCCCCGACCTGCAGAACCCCACCGGCTTCGGCAATCTGGAGTCGGGTTATGCGTTGCAGGCGAAGTTCAATAAAGCCGCGGGCGATCTGGACCGAATCCTCGGACGTTACCTGGAAATTCTGAACGCGATGGGCGACACCTTCGTCGCCGCAGGCAAGCTGTACAAAGATACGGATCAGAGTTCCAAGGACAAGTTCGCACAAATCAAGAAGGACAAGCAGCTCGTCAATCCCGGCTCGCCGCCGCGACCGACCGACGCGATGGTCCCCGACTTCACCGGCGAAAAACACTCCCAGATGGGCAAGATCGAGGAGCTCGACGGGAGTTACAAGGGCAAGGGGGAGTATTCCGAGCTCGCCAAATTCGCCGCCGGGAAGGACGGAAAGGACTCGAGCCCGATCGAGCCCGAGAACCCGGACAACAAGGACGACGCGTGGTTCAAAGCGTTCGGTGAAGCGATCAAGCCCGACGGGCTCGTCACAGACGCCGCGATCTACCAGTGGATGAGCGAGCAGCTGCGCGACGCGTTCGGCAATCTCAACAATCGGCTGACTCGCATGCAGACCGACAAGGCCTGGGAAGGCAAAGGAATGGCCGCCGCCCTCGCCGCGGCGGACAAATACCGTACCCAGGCCAATTCGCTCGCGGACAATTTGGTCCTGATGAGCCAGAACTTGAATTTCACCGCTGGTTGGCTGAACGAGACACGCCAATACATGCCTGGCGGATCGAACGTCGACCGCGAGGGAATGGGCCCCGACGACGAAGGCGACTGCGTCCCCCTCTGGCATCGGCCGGGGTTCTCGGGTTGGTACGTCAAAGGTTTGGGCTATACGAACTCGGCGATTCCGATCCTCCCCGATCCCGTCGTGAAGCCGGCTGAGCCGCCGCCGTCGCGCCCGGGCAACAGCACGCCCGGCACGCCGGGTGCCACCCCGGGGTTGGGTCAGAAGCAGGGCACCCCGGGCTCGCCGGGCGTGCCGGGAAACCAGTCGCAGCTCAAGGATCAGCAGAAGCAACTCCAGGCCCAGGCCGAGCAGCAGCGCAAGGAGATCGAAGCGCAGCGCAAGGCGATGGAGGAGCAGATGCAGCGGGCGCGGCTGGAGCAGGAGCAGCGCGCGAAGGAGCAGCAGCGGCAAGAACAACAGCGCGCCGCGCAACAGGCCGCGCAGCAAGCGGCGCAGCAGGCGGGACAGATTGCCCAGCAGATCGGGCAGCAGGTCGCGCAGGCGGCGCAGCAGATGGGTTCTCAGCTGGCCAACGCGGCGCAACAGGCCGGCTTGGCCGGTCTGCCCGGCATCCCGAGCCTGAAGGACCTGGAGGAGCAAGCGAAGAAGGCCATGGGTGCCGCGGGCTCGAAAGGTGGTGGCGCGGGCAGCGGTGCGGGCCCGGGCGGCGCCCCGAAACCCGCCGATCTGGGCCAGCTGGACAAGGCGTCCAAGTTGTTCCCGCGCGCCGAGGCGACGACCACCAGCGCCGCGACTGCGGCACGCGCAGGGCTCGCGTCGACCGGCGCCGGCATGGGTGCGATGGGCCCCGGCCCCGGACCCGGCGCGGCGGGACAGACGAAGGAGCACAAGCGCGCCGACTACCTGGATTCCAACGAACATCTCGAAGAGGCCATCGGCGAGGCTCCGGTTGTGGTCAAACCCGTCGTGGAGAATTGATGTCGAGTTTGATGAGCCGCGTCTGGAAGTTCAGCGACCTGGAATTCGCCGTGCTCTGGGGCGGCGAGGAAAACGCGTATCTACCTCGGCCGCTGAGCTTTACCAGTAGAACTCCGATGTGGAACGACTATATGGAGGAGCGGGCGCGGACCCGGGATGCCTTGCGCGGCACCGTGGATCCGAGATTCGACGAGGTGCTCGCCGCGATTCGGCAGCCGGATATTCGTATCGAAGCACGCGGCTGGGACGCTCGGGATTGGACCAACACGAAGGCCAGTATCCGGCTGCTCGCGGCCCGCCGCGGTGAGCGCGGCTTCCTGGTCACCCAGTTGCCGGGTGAGACGGTGGAGCACAGCTCCGGCTTCACGGTATCCGAATGTGAGGCAGTGCAGCTGGCCGACGTGGTGGTCGACGCACTTCCCGATGCCGAACCGGGTAAGCGCGCGGATATCGCACTCGCCACGCAAGATTACGGCGACGAAATGGACTACGGGTACGGCCGTTCGGTGGTGCACGATTCGTTCGAGGGATCGGTCCGTGATCGTGCCACCGAGTTTCTCGCGACACCGGCGCCCTGCGTCGGACGCATCGACGTGATCCAAGTGCAATCGATATTCGGGCCGCGTGGCACCACCCGGCATCGGCTGAAATGGCGGGATCTCGAGAACGACGGCCGTTACCTGATCGACGACAGCAATCCGCCGGTGGCGATGGCCAGTGATCGAAAACGCCTGATTGCAGCGGTCAATACCCGAATCGCCGAGGTGGTTCGCGCCATCAAAGACGAGCGAATAAGGGGTTGACATGCGTGAGACGCTGTTATTGATCCCAGCTACGGGGAGGGGACGGGAATGAGCACGCCCGAAGGCGATACGCCGCAGGAGTTTCCGACGGAATTCACGGTGACCTCGCTCACCGGCTCTATCGCGGTGCGCACCACCGAACAGGGTTTGCCGCTGGGCATCAAGCTCGACCAAGACCAATTGCGACGCGCGCCGGAAGCCCTGGCCGCCGAGATCCTGCGGCTGTGCAAGCAGTCGGCGAATCGGGCCGGGATGGCGCGCCGGGCGCAGCTGAAGGAAGCGGGATTCACTCCCGAGATGTTGTCGATGACCGGTCTGCCCACCGAGCAGGAAGTCGCCAGACAAGAGATCATCGAAGAGCAGGAGTACGAGACCGAGCCGCAGAGCTGGCTTCGATCAGTCTGACTGGGACGGGGATTCGGGAGGTAGTCATGGTCGAGACGATGGACGAGTTGCTCGCGCGGGTGCAGAAGCAGATGTACCGGTTGCGCGATCTCAACGACGCGACCGCCGGGATCCTGGCGACCGAGACGTCACCGGACGGGGCGGTGACCGCCTCGGTGGACGGCAACGGCGCGCTGGTCGGGCTGAGCCTCGGCGGTGCGATAGCCAAGCTGTCGCCGGCCGACTTCGAGAAGACACTGGTCGACACCGCACAGGCGGCGGCATATCGCGCCTTCGCCGAGCGCGCCGAGCTGGTCACGGCGTACAACGAGGAAAGCGCGGTGACGTGACCGGATGATGCGCACACAGTGACAGCGAAGTGTTGCTCCGATAGGTAAGGTTTGTCGAAACCCCATGTGGGGTTACGGGATTGGACGTCAGTCATGAATCACATTGAAGTTGTTCCGGATGCGGTTCGGGCCTACGGCTCCGCCTCGGCCGCGATGGCCGCGGGGGTCGCCTCGGCGGGCGCGGTGGACCAGGCGGCGACCATCGCCACGGTCGTGCCGGTGTTCGGCCTGATCGGCCAGGAGTTCCTCGCCTCGTTCGCGTTCGCGCAGGCGAACCACCTGAGCTCGGTGGCCGAACTGGCCGCGGTGCACGCGGGCACCGCGCTGACCGCGCATCAGGCCGCGAGCACCTACGAGGTCACCGACAGCGCGTCGGGCGCGGCCATCGGATCGGTCAGCTCGCAGTCATGACGACGCCCGGGGCCATCCCACCGCCGGGGGCGGAGCCACTGGATCCGACCGTGCTGGATCTGTTGCGCGGCAGTGCCCTTGCCCCGATGCTCGATCAGCCGGTGAACGACATCCTGCACGACATGGGGCTGCCGAACCTGCCGGAGATGCCGTCGTTCATCCAGATGCCGGAGATGCCGCCGCTGCCGCCGCTGGATCTCACCGCGCTGATGCGGCCGTTGACCGACCTGGCCGCGGCGTTCGGCAGCGGACAGCTCGGTGCGCCCGCACCTGCGCCCGCTCCCGCGAACGCCGGTGCCACGCCGCAGAACGCGGCGGCGCCCGCACCTGCGCCCGACCCGACCCAGCTGTTGTCCGGCATCTCGACCGTCATGCAAACCGTCATGCAGGTCGGCACGTCCGCGATCCAGACGGCGATGTCGGTCTGGCAGGGCATGGCCGCGATGGAGGCGGCGAAGAAGGCAGGCGAGGCCCAGGCGGACGCGGGCAAACTGGAAGCCCAGAGCACGGAAGAGAAGGTCGTGCTCACCGAAGCGGCGGGCAGCGTCTTCACCGGCGCCGGGCTGATGTCCGCGGTGGTGGCGAAGTTCTCCGCCATCCTCGCCGCGTCGCCGCTGTATGCCGCAACCCCTGCGGGACAGGTGTTTCTGGCCGCGTCCGCGGTCGAGGCGATGGCGGAGGCGATCGGCATCACCGTCAAGACCAAGGGCGAGCTGCTCGGCCACAGCGGCACCATGACCAAGGCCGGGACCAAGGTCCCGATCACCAACGCGCCCAAGGGCGTCGCGGGCGCGGGCGGTGCCGACCAGCTCAGTCAGCTGATGAGCATGGTCACACCGCTGATCGGCACCGCGACCACGGCCGCGCAGTCGCTCGGTCAGCTCGCCCAGGCGAGCTCGGCGCTCAGCGCGCCGAAGACGGTCGACTCGAAAGCCCATACGGGCGCTGGGCTTTCCGACGAGGAGAAGGCCAAGGCGGCAGCTGCGGGCGGGCCTGGTGCGAGCGGGCGTGGTTTCGGTGGCCCAGGCCCCGGCGCGGTGGCCGCACCGCCGCCTGCTCCGTTGAACCCGTGGCAGGGCACCCGGGTCGCGAGCGGCTCGGTCGGTTCGCTGAGCGGGCTGAGTGGTCTCGGGTCGAGTTCCGTTGCGCCCGCGTCGATGTCGACCGGCGGCACTACCGGTGGCAGCGGTGGCATGATGCCGATGGCCGGTGCCGCGGGTGCGGCCGGCATGGCCAGGGACGGCGAGTCGACCAGCGACTCGCTGCGCGGCCAGATGGTGACCAGCCAGCACGGCGACGAAGTGGTCGGCCACATCGAAGGGGTCTCGTTGCCGGTGGTCGGCGCGGCCGACAGCACTTCGGAACCGCCGCCGGACAAAGAACTCACGCTCTGACCGATTAGGAGAATCTCATGGGTGCTGACGGGATAGGGGACGCATTCGCGAGCGTCCAGTTCGACCCTGCCGCGGCGGGGAAGGCCTCGAATGGCCTGGACGTACTCGCCGATCGACTGGCCGCGGATCTGCAGGCCGCCGAGGAGGCGTTGACGATCCAGCCTGCTGGAGCCGACGAAGTCTCCGGCCGGGCCGCGCAGACCGGGAACGAGGTCGCCACCTCGTACCTGGCGAGTGCGCAGGCCAGCGTGCAGGAGATGCGAAAGCTGGCCGCCACGTTGCGGATGCACACCAAGGAGTTCAGCCAGATCGAAAGTGACAGCGTCGCGGACTTCGACGCTGCGGGCGGCAGGTCCGCCTGAGGCGAAGTCCACCGGAAAGGCCTGTCTTGGAAAGGCACAGCGCAGCAATGATCGAACCACCGAAGCCTGGGTTCACCGGCGTGGTGTGGGAGGCTCGGCCGCCGGAGCGGCTCGCGCAGGATCTCACCACGGGACCGGGCTCCTTGCCGATGGCTGAGGCAGCCGCCGAATGGTCGCGGCTCGCCACGGTTTTCGGTGCGGCGGTGCTCGAATACGAGCAGGTTCTTGCTGCGCTGCGCGGCGCATGGCAGTCCGGGCGTAGCGGCGAGGTCATGGAGAAGGTGTCCACCCTGCGCCAGTGGCTGGTGGACGCGGCCGCGACCGCCAGCTCGAACGCCGCGCGCCTGCAGGCGCAGGTCACCGCGTACGAGGTGGCCAGACTGGCCATGCCGAACACCGCCGAGATCGAGAAGATCAAGCAGGTGCAGCAGGCGGTGGAAAGCGTGGGCGCGATGCTCGGCGCACCGATTCGGGCGATCGCCGCGGACAACGAGGCGGAAGCAGACGTGGCGAAAGCCGTTGCGTCGCGGGTGATGCGCAGCTACGAAACGGCCGCCGAGCCGTTGGCGACGCCGTGGCAGCATCAGGAACCGCCGAAGATCGCGCCGGAGCAGGCGTGGATCGCCGAGCAGTCCGCCGCCGCGGCAGCGGCTGCCGCGCCGAAATCCATGCCGGGATTCGCGGGCGTGCCGATCGGCTCGTTCGCGATGCCCACCTTGCCGCCGCGGGAGCTGTCCGCCTACCGCGCGCCGGTGTACTCGCAGTCCACCACGACCGCCGAGCCGGTGGCCCGCAGCAGTCAGGTCGGCACGACCAGCGCGACCGGCCAGTCCGCGCCCGTAGCCCCCGGTGCGATGGGTGCGGCAGGCGCGTCCCAGGATTCGAACAGGTTCCCGCGGGCCAGCCTGGCCGGTGAGGCCGACCAGATCGGGCTCGAAGGCGAAATCCAAGCCGCTCCAGCGGTGCTCGGCGGCACCGAGCCGGTGGCCAAGGCGCCCACCGAGACCCGGACCGAATCCGGCGGTGCGCTGTGACCACGTTGACCAACGACGCGCTACTCGCCGTCGCCGACCGGATCGGCGTGCAGACCCTGCCGCTGGCCTTATCGGTGGGGCCGCAGCAGGATTCGTACGAGGAATGGCAGCGGGCGCAGGAACACGCGGTGGCCACGCTGACCGACGACGGCCTCATCGACGCACACGGTGAAGTGGACGCGGAGCTGGCGGTCACGCTGTTCACGCTGGCGCTGCCGGAGCAGGAGCTGGTAGCGCGCATCTACACCGAGCACGGCTCGCGCCGAGTCTGTGTGGTGCGCCGCGGGCATACACACGCGGTCGCCGTCCGCTCCGGCGACGACTTCGATGTGCGCCAGGTGTGGACCGACGGCTCGGCGACCGATCTGGTGCGGCCGCTGCTGGCCGCCATGGATCCGTGTCCCGCCGCCGACATCCCCAATTTCAGCGTCCCCGCCGCAGAGCTGGCCGAGCGGCTCGACTCGGCCGCGACGGCCAGTGAGCTCACCGACGCTCTCTATGCCCTGGGTGCCCCCGATCGCGACGCCACCAAGTTGGGCCTCGCCTTCGGCGCAACGCACGCTTACGCCGAAATTGTGGCGTGCACCCATGAGGACGGCGTGACCAGAAGGGCACCCGGCGCAGTCGCCGTGTACGACACCGCCCGCGGGCGGATCGTCGCCGCGCCAACGGTCTCCCCGGATCAGCAGGTCTGGTCCACGGTCACGCCAGGTACCGACCACCGGGTTGCGCAAGCAGTCGCCACGTTGATCGAGGGACTGCCCGGGGGGAGGTGGCTGCCTCAGTAGTACTCGGGTGGCAACTTCGGTTGTCTCGGATATCAACGAGACCGTTTGTCTAGGAACGGTCCTCACATATGACGAAAGGTCAAAGAAATGTCACTCACCTCACTCGGTGGCTCGGATAAGGCCGTTGGTGTCGAAGAAGGCGGTGTCGACAATGTCGTCTCCAGTCTGGAGGGCGCCATCAATAATCTCCGCACCTCGGTCAGGGAAATCGACCAGGCCGCACAGGATGTGTTGAAGGGCTGGAAGGGCGACGCGTCCTCCAAGTTCGTCCAGGTAGCGCAGGAATGGCACGACGAAGCCGAAGACCTGAACAAGCGCTTCGACATGTTCACCCAGGCCGTCAACGAGGGCAAGCAGAAGCTGCAGGCGATGGACCAGGCCTGATCGGTCTGCTCCACCCTCGATTCACACTCCATCATTCGAAGGAATTTGAAGAATGACCATCCTTTACGATCCCGTAGCCATGAACGCGCTGTACGACGACCTGCAGACCTACGGCGGCAAAATGAAGGGCGAGATCGACTCGCTCAACGACGCTGCCAAGGCGTTCCACGACAACCTGGCTGGTGAGCAGGCCAAGGCGGGCTTCGACGGCCAGCACAAGAACCTGCTGTCCGGACTCGAGGACACCCTGCAGAAGCTGGACGCCCTCGGTGCCCAGGTGGAGAACGCGCTGGCACGTGCGCTCGAGGCCGATGGCAAGGTCGGCGACGGTTTCGCCGCTTTCTGACATGTCCGTCACCTGACGGCCGACCGGAACATCCAGTTCCGGTCGGCCGTTTCGGTTTTCGGCTCAGCGCGCGGCGAGCGATTCGCCGATGTAATGCATCTCGTCCGGGGTGGTCACCATGAACACGGTCGCGCTGGCCGTTGCGGTGCGCACGGTGATCCGGTTCGGCGCGTCCGGATCCTGGATCAGTGTGACGTCGGCATCGATCGGTGCCGGCGGCTGATCCGGGGTGCGCACATGCACGATGGTGGCGCCACCCGCGTGCGCGGTCGGCGCGATGCCGTCGAAGACGACGACCGTGGTGCTCGGGTAGGGCGCGGCGGGCAAGGGCGGCGCGGCAGGCGCGTGATAGCTGGCCCCCGCCGACCGTGGCGCGATCGAGATCACCTGCGGTGCATCGAGATTGGTCACCATGGTGTGCCAAGCGTCGGGCCGGGCGGTGTGCACGATGGCGTGCGCGCCGAGCGCGGTCGCCCGCAGGATCACCTGCTGGGCCAGATCCAGGTTGCCGATCACCTCCAGGTGCCGGGTGCCCTCGCCGACCAGCGGCACCGCGATGCCCTGGCCGAGCTCGTCGGCGCCGATCAGCTGTCCGCAGCCCGCCGTCGGCACCGCGATATCGGTGAGCGCGGCGATGGTGCCGCGGTACCCGGTGTCCGAGCCCCAGCGGCCCGCCGCCCCGATCGGCAAGGTGTCCAACAGGACTCGCAGCTGGTTGCCCGGTAGCTCACGCAGGCCGGGCAGCGGCGGCTCCTCCGGCTCGAAGGTGGTGTCGAACCGGACCACGGCATTGAGCACCACGGTGCCCACATGGTCGGCGCGCGTGTCGTGCCGGTGCGCGCCGGGCCGCAGCCGCAGCGTCACCGTGGTGGACAGGCTCTGCACCGTCCAGATATCGGCCAGGCCGCGCGGGCCGACCATGTCCGCGCCGATTTGATAATGGGTGAGGTAGCGGCCCTGATACTCCAGTGAGCCGGGCGATTCGGTGAGCTGATCGAGCTCGAAGCCGTGCGTGAGTTCGCGGACCGCGCTGTTCATTTCGGCGGCGGTCAGCACCGAGGTGGCGATGTCGTGGGCGGCCAGCCGATTCGCCACCCGGCGGGTTGCGATCATCGCGGTGCGCAGGGCGCCGGTGCTGCCGCCTCCGCGCTTCTCCACCGCTTCGGCGTTGGCCAGCGGGTCCAGCCGCAGCACCAGCCATAGGGTGCGGTGCGCGATGGCGGGCAGTGGGCCGAGAATGCGGTCGTACAGGTGCGAGATGATGCCGGTGCCCGCCGTGCGCGCGCCCGTGCTCACGATGTCGACCCCGGCCAGCGTCAGATCGAATTGATCGAGGCAGCGGGCGATCTCGGTGAGCGGCAGCAGTTGGTCGGTGCTGAGCGAACCGCGGCGAAGCAGCGTCAGCGCGTCCGGCGGCGGGTCGATCCGCAGCATGGTGAGCAGCAGCTCGCCGTCCCAGCGCACCCCGTAACCGCCGCCCTCGCTGAACGGCACATCGAAGGCGGGCGCCTGGGCCAGCTGGTC
>NZ_BJXA01000009.1 GCF_007990755.1 Nocardia ninae NBRC 108245
CGCTCCCTCACTCTCCTGCTCCGACATTCTGGCAACAGACGCCGCAGTGTGCTGTGTAACAACCGTGGGCGTCAGCCTGCCATGAAGCCCGGGGGTTGCGGCCCCCGCCTCCACTCTAGTTGGCGGGGGATACTGCCGCCGCCAGTCCACCCTATTGGCGACCAGCGTCAGCACGGTCATTCACTCATAACGTGAGCGTTGCACTATTCGTTTCCGAATCGGGTTTTGCCCTCAGCGAACAACATTGTCCGAATCGGGCGCTCGCCGGGGGTGCTACCCGGTGAACGGCGGGATGAAACCGCACGGCACGTCCTGCGGATGGGCCGGGTCGAGGGCGTTGAGCACGTACGCCGCGGCGCGTGGGCTGCCCGCGATGCCCGCGTGCTCGGAGAAGTCTGCCCCGCAGCCGTCCTGGACCACGATATTCGTCACGTTCGGTCCGGGTACCAGCCCCGACGTGTAGGGCACGACGAGTTCGTCCAGGCGGGTGGCGATATTGGTGTAGGTGACCGCCGGGTGATAGACACCGTCGGCGTTCAGCGCCCGCACGAAGTCCGAACCGGCAAAGACCTGGCGACAGGCCTGGCACAGCGAGCCGACCAGCGCGTCGAAGGCCGGTCCGGCGCCGAGGCGCTGGCTGAAGGCCGCGATCTCGGCGACGCCCGCGACGTTCGAGCCGAGCCACGGCGGCGCGATGGCGACCAGCTTGTCCACCTTCGCCGCGCCGCCGAGCCGTTTGACGAAGTAGTTGCCGATGAAATTGCCCTGCGAGTGACCGACGATGTCGACTTTCCGCGCGCCGGTCGCGGCGAGCACCCGGTCCACGAAGGCGGCGAACTGGGGAGCGCTCTGTTCCATTGGCAACATGCCGCCGATGGCCGAGATGGGCCAGGGCAGGTCGTAGGCACCGTAGGTCATCGCATACACGCAGTAGCCCTGATTGGCCAGCAGCGGTGCATATACACCCCAATTCGTCTGCGCCCCACCGCCGGTGCCGTGCGCGAGCACCACCGGGTTCGGATGCGCGGCGCTGGGCCGGCAGCTCCAGTCGTTGGCGCCGGGCAGCGAGCCGCCCGGCTGCGTCAGTTCGTTCGGGATACCCGCGAAGAAGTTGTAGTCGACCGGATACCGCTCGGCCTGTGCGGGGCTCGCCGCGGCGATCCACAGCGCGGCCAGTACGAACAGGAGCAACGAAAAACCTGGGATACGCCGCACGGGGCCTCCAAATCTGGAACGTGTTCCAGAAAGTTACCGTGCAGCGTGTCCCAGGCGGGGTCTAGTCGCGAAACTGGTTGCGGCCGTTGACCTTTACCCCTACCGGTAGGTCGGGGCACCCGGCTGGCCGGGAAACTGTGCCGACTGGCCCGGGAAGTGACCCTGCGCCAGCTGCTGACCGGAGGCGGGCGCCGCCGCGGCGTTCGCCTTGCCCTGCTGCATACCGGACACGAAAAGCGCACCACAGAGCACCAGGAAGGCCAGCGTGTGCAGCACCGCCCGGACGATGTTCCACCGGACCCAGGTGGCTTCGAAGTCGGCGCGGACCGCCGCCAGGTCAGCGATCTGAGACGGATCACCCGCGGCCATCAGCCGGTCGTTCAACGGCACGTTCAGGCCGGAGGTGACCGCGAACGCAATGATGTTGATAGCCAAGCCGACCCCGATCCAGATCAACGTGGTGCGCTGATCCTTCCCCAAGTGCAGCGCCGCCGCCAGGATGGAGAAGCCGACGGTGCCGAGGAACCCGATCATGAAGACCGGATTGATGATGACCACGTTGATCTTCTGCATCACGTCGATCATCGTGCGGTCGTCGGTCTGGTTCAGCGCAGGCATCACCGAGTTCGCGTAGCCGTAGAAAAGGCCCGCGATCAACCCGGTGGCCAGGATGGCCGCGACCAAGGTGATCAGGCGTGCGGCGGTCATAGTTCCTCCTGTGGACAATCCCGACCGGAGCCCTCATCGCTCCGGTTCGCTGGGTATCAGTCAAGCCGGTATCGACACGGCTCTCCATGGCCGAGACACTCGGCCGCCTAAGCGATCGTCTACCGGAGCGTCACAGGTCCCGGTCGGAGATGAGTCCGCTCTGGATCGCCAGGAAGGCGAGCCGGACCCGCTTCGCGTTCTGCGGCAGGTCCTCGACGCCGAACTTGGCGAACAGCGCGCGCAGGTGCGTCTTGATCGCGTCGACACTGAGGAAAAGTTCCTCGGCTATCTGCTGATTGGAAGCGGGCGTCGCGAAGGCCGCGCCGTTCTTGTACGGACGGCACAGCGCGATCAGCACCGAACGCTGAGTCTCGGT
Source organism: Nocardia ninae NBRC 108245 (assembly GCF_007990755.1). Taxonomy (GTDB): domain Bacteria; phylum Actinomycetota; class Actinomycetes; order Mycobacteriales; family Mycobacteriaceae; genus Nocardia; species Nocardia ninae. Next base: position 2,300 of record NZ_BJXA01000009.1, read on the forward strand.
GAGCTGACGGAAGTTGGGCGGCACCGTCCCACTGGAGACACGGGTGATGTCGTCGGCCACCCCGCCGAAATCGTGAAAGGACACCCGCGAGGTGCCGACCCGGATGACGTCGCCTGCCATCAGCCTGCGCCTGCCGACCAGACGGTCGCCGTTGACGAAAGTGCCGTTGCGCGAAAGCCCGTCGTCCACGATGGTCCACTGGGCGCCGAGATATTCGATCGCGGCGTGCAGCCTGGACACCTCGGCGTCCCACGGCAGCGCGAGGTCGGCCTGCGGGGAGCGCCCGATCGTCACCCGCTCCCGCTCGGCGGAGAGCATGAGTTCCTGCTGGCGACCCGTGTCATCTTGGAATCGCAAAAATGATCCGACGAATCCAGTCACTGCGCAGATACCTCGCCTCTCCATACCGTCAGTGACCGTCGCACGTTTCCATGGTGCCGCGTCCCGGAACCACGAGCAAGATCGATCCGCGCGCCACTTCTCCCAGCGTGTCATCGCGCGGCGCGGTTATATCAGCAGCCTATGAGCCACCGGAGAAAGAGAAAACCGCCGCCCCGGCGTCGCACGATTCGCTGGGACGGCGGCTGAAAAATATGAAACTAACCCTTCGCGGCCTTGTTGTACGCATCGGTGATGTCGGCGGAGATACGCCCCCGCGCGGACACCTTGTGTCCATTCCGACGAGCCCACTCGCGAATTGCTGCACTTTGTTCCCGGTCGATCGAGACCCGACTCTTCGGGGCACCCGTCGCGGTCGCAGCGGCCTTGGTCCGGCGGCGGCCACTCACGCGACGCGCGCTCGAAACCCACTCCTCCAGCCCGTCACGCAGCTTCGCGGCATTCGCCGACGACAGGTCGATCTCGTACGAAACACCGTCGATCGCAAACTCGATGGTCTCGTCCGCGATGGACTCACCATCGACATCGTCGATCAGGCTAACGGTGACCTTCTTTGCCATGAGATGAACGTCCTCTCGAAATCGTGCGACCCGCATACTAGGCCGATTACCCGAGGCAAGAATACCTCGAATTCCAAATTTTCCAAGACGAGGCCGAGATTTTGCAATCAGCCGGTCAGCGAGTGACCGGCCGCACAATTGGGAACAGTATTGTTTCCCGGATTCCGAGACCCGTCAACGCCATCAACAGACGATCGATTCCCATACCTGTGCCGGTGGTCGGCGGCATGCCGTGCTCCATCGCGGCAAGGAAGTCCTCGTCCAGCGCCATCGCTTCGTCGTCGCCTTGCGCGGCCAGTCGCGCCTGATCCACGAAGCGCTCGCGCTGGATCACCGGATCGACCAACTCCGAATAGCCAGTAGCCAACTCGAAGCCACGGACATAGAGGTCCCACTTCTCGGTGACCCCGGCCTTGGTGCGATGTTGCCTGGTGAGCGGTGAGGTCTCCACCGGGAAGTCACGCACGAAAGTCGGCGCGTACAGCTTGTCGCCGTACTGGTGTTCCCAGAGTTCCTCGACGAGTTTGCCGTGGCCATAGCCCTTGTCCTCGGGAATTTCCAGACCGACCCGATCGGCGAGCGCACGCAATTCGGCTATCGACGTTTCCGGTGTCACGGACACGCCGAGGGCGTCGGAGAGCGACGGGTACATCTCGACGGTCGCCCACTCGCCACGCAGGTCGTATTCGGTGCCGTCGGCCAGCGTCACCACCTGGGTGCCGAACACCTCCTGGGCCACTTCCTGGACCAATTCCCGGGTCATCCGGGCCGAGTCGTCGTAGGTGCCGTACGCCTCATAGGTTTCCAGCATCGCGAACTCGGGGGAATGCGTGGAGTCCGAACCCTCGTTGCGGAAGTTCCGGTTGATCTCGAAGACCTGCTCCAGCCCGCCGACCACGCAGCGCTTCAGGAACAGCTCGGGCGCGATACGCAGGTAGAGATCGATATCCAGGGCATTGGAATGAGTGACGAACGGCCGGGCCGCCGCGCCGCCGTGCAGCGTCTGCAGCATCGGCGTCTCCACCTCGAGGAAACCACGGCGCTCGAGCGCATTGCGCATCGCACGCACCACCGCGATCCGGGTGCGCGCCATTTCCCTGGCTTCCGGGCGCACGATCAGATCGACATAGCGCTGCCGAACCCGCGACTCCTCGTTCATCTCCTTGTGCGCCACCGGCAGCGGCCGCAGCGACTTGGCCGCCATGAACCAGGAATCGGCCATGACGCTCAATTCTCCGGTCCGCGACGAGATCACCTCGCCGTGCACGAAAACGAAGTCACCGAGGTCGACATCGGCCTTCCAGGCCGCGAGCGCGTCGGCGCCGACACCGTTCAAGCTGATCATCGCCTGCAGCTTGGTGCCGTCACCCTCCTGCAGCGTCGCGAAACACAGCTTGCCGGTATTACGCATGAATATGACGCGACCAGCGACACCCGCCTGCAGCCCGGTCTGGGTGTCCGGGGCAAGATCCGGATATGCGGCGCGAATTTCGGCGAGGGTATGCGTGCGGGGCACGACCACGGGATAGGCGTCGCCGCCGTCCGCGAGCAGCCGCTCCCGCTTCTCCTTGCGAATCCGTATCTGTTCGGGTGCGTCGTCGGCGTCGGACGCCACGGCAGGCCGCGAATCCGATGCGGGATCGCTGGACGAGGGAGTGTTGGTGGTGCTCACATCCAACAACCCTAGCGTGCACCGGAAATCGTTTTGCGGCCCGCCCGGCCTAGCTCACGGAGTAACGAATCGGTCTCGGCGCGAGACCGCTTTGCCCGCCGGATTTGCGCGGACCGTAATCACCCTGAATAGCGAGCATGCATCGATGGGCGCACGAAACCGACTGTGCGACCTGATGATTCGAGATGGAAGCGTTGCCGCCAATTACAGCGAGGCGAGCGCGTCCACCTCGCGCGCGAAGTGCGGCGCCCGGATTCCGATGTGCAGTAGACCCGCCGCCTTCAATGCGTGATAGCCGCCCACCAGATCGGTCGCCCGGTGCAGCCCGAGTTGCTGCAGCGCGGCCGCGGCGAGGCTGGAGGTATAGCCCTCGGAGCAGGCGATGATCCATTCCACATCATGATCGGTGGCCAGCGCCAAACGGGCCGAACTGGTCGGATCGAGCCGCCATTCCAGCACATTCCGCTCGATCACCAGCGCACCCGGCAACGCGCCTTCGCGCACCCGCTGGGCCTGCGGCCGGATGTCCACCAGAATCGCGCCCCTGGCGAGCGCCTTCGGCAATTCGAAGGCATAGATCCGGTTCAGCTGGGCGCGCGCGTTGTCCAGCATCTGGTCGATGGTCAAACGTTCGCTCATTACATATCACCTTCGGGCTGGTCGGTGAGAACAGTTCGGGTGCGCCGCAGGGTGCCGTGGCCGGTGACCTCGTAATAGGACATGGCGGTGAGCGGCGGAGAATAGGCGTGCACGCTGAGCGTGGGTTCGAGCAGTGCGGGATCCAATGGCGCGTCGATGGCGCTGTCGGCCACCGAATGCGCCGGGGCACGCATCACGTCGTGCACCCAGCCGATCGGGAACGACGCTTGATCGCCCGCGCCGAGGACCCGGCGGCGCAGTTCGGTTCCGTTCCAGCGGAATTCGGAAAGAGCGCCGCTGAGTACGGTCAGGGCGCCGAGCGAGCCTGCGTGGTCGTGCAGTTCGGTCGATTTCCCCGGTGTCCAGCTGATCAGCCAGACATCCACTTCGTCGTCGGTGAGCAGGCGGGCCGCCCAGCGTTCATCGGAGGGCCAAATGCCGTCGGCCGGGAGGAGGTGGTCGTAGCGTCCGGCCAGCACGTCCTCGGCGCCTTCATCGGTCAGTCGCAATAAATCGGCGGGACGCAGACGCGTCGGCAATGCGGAGGCCACGGCACGGTCCAGCGGCGGGCTTGCCGAAAAGGCATCCCGGGCTGAGGAAAGGGAGAGAACGGAAGAACGCATGAGCGAATCTCCAGGAGGTTGCGAACGGTCGAGGGCGATAGTCAGCCTCGATCGGTCGAGGCCAGGTCAGCCTCGACAACACTCCTGGGTGCGCACGCGGAAATACACAGCGGTGAGTGTAGCAGCATCTCGCGCAGTACCGGCAAGCACCGTCAGACACCACCCTTGCGGCGCTGGTTTCGCTCGTATACGAGACGCAGGCCGGTGAGAGTCAGATAGGGGTCGTGATCATCGATGGTCTCCGATTCCGGCACGATCAGCGCCGCGCTCGGGCCCGTCGCGACCACCGCGACGTCACTGCCGGCAAACGCCTCGAATTCGTCGCGAATGCGGTCGATCAGCCCGTCCACCATGCCGGCGAAACCGAAAACCGCACCGGACTGCATGGCTTCCATACTGTTCTTACCGAGCACCGAACGCGGCCTTGCCAGCTCGACGCGGCGCAGCGCACTGCGCTCCACCAGGGCTTCGGTCGATATCTCCACACCGGGGGCGATGATGCCGCCGAGGAACTCCCCTTTGGCCGAAACCAGGTCGACACAGATCGCGGTACCGAAATCGATAACGATCGCAGGCGACGAATAGTGCTGATAGGCGGCGAGACAGTTCACGATCCGGTCCGCGCCCACCTCTTTCGGGTTGTCCACCAGCAGCGGAATACCCGTGCGCACGCCCGGCTCCACCAGCACGTGCGGCACATTGCCCCAATACTGGGTCAGCATCGTGCGCAGTTCCCGCAGCACCGGCGGCACCGTGGCCAGCGCGGAAACTCCGATCACCTCGTCGAGTTGTGCGCCGATCAGGCCACGCACCTGCATGGCGAATTCGTCGGCGGTCAGCAGCGGATTGGTGTGGATCCGCCAGTGCCGCACCAGTTTCGAATGCGCGCCGCTGCCCGAGAACAGGCCGAGCACAATACTGGTATTGCGGACGTCGATGGTCAGCAGCATGTCCGGCGCGGCCCGATCAGGCCAGCGACAGGGAGCGCGGCGAAGTCAGCCCGGAGCCTTCGGGAGCGTGCGCCGGATCGGAGCCGAGTTCGATCGGGCGATTGCGCTCGTCCACGAAAACGACCTTCGGGTCGTATTCGGCGATTTCCTGCTCGTTCAGCTGGCCATAGGCGATCAGGATGACCAGATCGCCGGGGTGGACCAAATGGGCGGCGGCGCCGTTGATGCCGATCACGCCGGATCCGCGTTCGCCTGCGATGACATAGGTCTCCAGGCGGGCGCCGTTGTCGATGTCGACGATGCAGACCTGCTCACCTTCGAGCAGATCGGCGGCGTCGAGCAGATCCTGGTCCACCGTCACCGAGCCGACGTAGTGCAGGTCGGCGTGGGTCACCGTGGCACGGTGGATCTTCGACTTCATCATGGTGCGCAGCATTGCGTCGGCCTTTCGTTGGTGAGTCGCCTAGGCAGGCTGGGAGATCCGCTCGGCGGAGACGTTGGGGTGGCCGTCGATCGGCGCGCCGAGGGTGACGGCAACGTTGTCGATCAGCCGGGTCGGGCCGACCCTGGCGGCGACGAGCAGCCGGGCGTTGCCGGTCGCCGGGGCGGGTTCGAGAGTGGTGGAACGCAATTCGAGGTAGTCGACCTCGATGCCTGGCACCGCGTCGAGCACCTGGTGGGCCGCGGCGAGCACCGCGTCCGGGCCGAGGCCGCCCGCATGCCTGCCCGCGGCCAGCGCCGCCGACAGGCCGAGCGCCGATTCCCGCTGTGCCGCATCGAGAAACCGATTGCGCGAGGACAAGGCCAGGCCGTCGTGCTCGCGCACGGTGGCCACCGCCTTGACCTTCACGTCGAAGTTCAGATCACGGACCATCTGCCGGATCAGCGTGAGCTGCTGGTAGTCCTTCTCGCCGAAGTACACCTCGGTCGGCCGCGCGATCTGCAGCAGCTTCGCGACCACGGTCAGCATGCCCGCGAAATGCGTCGGCCTGCTGGCACCTTCGAGCTCGGCGCCGATCGGACCCGGCTGCACGGTGGTGCGCGGACCGTCCGGATACATCTCGGCCACGCTCGGCGCGAACACCAGCCCGACCCCCTCCGCGCGCAGCAATTCGACGTCGGCGTCGAGGGTGCGCGGATATTTGTCGAGGTCCTCGTTCGCGCCGAACTGCAAGGGATTCACGAAGATCGAGACGATGACGACCTGATTGTTCTTCTTGGCCAGCCGCACGATCTCCAGATGGCCCTCGTGCAGTGCACCCATCGTCGGCACCAGTGCGACGGTACGGCCGACGCCGCGCAGTGCGGTGGACACCTGGGTGAGCACGGCGGGATCGTGGTGCACGGTCAACTCGCCGGGCTGATAAGCGCCGCGCAATTTCGGGTCGAACATCAGCGCCCTTTCAACAGTTCGATGACGGCGGGATTGGTGCCCGCCCGTTCGGCGGTCCGCAGCGACAGCGCGCGATAGCCCTCGGCCAGGCGCGAATCGACGGACTCCAGTGCGGACAGGTGGGCGGCGACGGCGTCCGCGTCACCGCGGGCCACCGGGCCGGTCAGCGCCGACTGCCCGCGCCGCAGCGCGTTGTCCAGCGCGGCGGAGGCGAGCGGGGCGAGCAGCCGCTCGGCCAGCCCGTTCGGCTGATCGTCGACGATCTGCTGTCCGAGCAGCCCAGGCCCGTCCAGCGCGACCCGCAGTGCGGCAACGGCATCCACGATCAGCGTGACCAGGTGATTGCTGCCGTGCGCGAGCGCGGCGTGATAGAGCGCGCGGTTGTGCTCCTGCACCCGGACCGGCTCGCCGCCCATCTCGATCACCAGTGCCTGCGCGATGGCATAGCCGATCTCGTCGGCGGCGGTGATGCCGAAACAGGCGTTGCTCAAGCGGGTGATGTCTTCGTCGTGGCCGGTGAAGGTCATCGCCGGATGAATGGCCAACGGCATGGCGCCGATGTCGGCCAGCGGGGCGAGCACGCCGACGCCGTTCGCGCCGGAGGTGTGCGCGACGATCGTGCCCGGCCGGACCACCTTCGCGCCGGCCAGGCCCCGGGCCAAACCGGCCAGCTCGGTATCGGGCACGGCGAGCACCAGCAGTTCGCTGCGCGCGGCCACGTCCTCGACCGGCAGGATCTCCGAGTCGGGCAGGCGGTTGCGCGCGCGCCGCACCGAGGCATCGGAGATCGCGGCGACACCGAACACCACGTGTCCGGCGCGCTCGAGTGCCGCGCCCAGGGCGGAGCCGACGCGTCCCGCCGAGACGATGCCCACCGTCAGGCGGGCGGGCGCGGGGTCGCCGTTCGCCACCGATTGCGGGTCGCTCGACCCGGGAAAGCCCGAAGGCGCGTCGTCAGGATTCACGCTTCTCGAGGTCAACAGTGTCCTCTCGATTTCGTTCCAGTCCCGCCGTGCGGGTACCGGACGTACGTCATCGAGAATATCGGCCCGATGTTTGCCAGTGCCACGGCCCTGGGCAGTGATTTACAAGACACCCGTCAGCGACGGTCGCGGCTCTGCTCCTCCGATTGCAGGTTCGCCATGATCTCGGCGACCGACAACCTGCGCTCGGGCATGTCGGAGTTCGCCTCGGTCTCCGCCCGCCGCCGCCTGCGCGAGCTGGCGGTGCCGACGGTCGGGCCCTCGGTCGTCGGCCAGGCTGACGGGCGGGTCGTCTGATACGACGGGATCGGCTTGGAGGCAGGTTTCGGCGCGGGAGTCGGCTGGATGACCGGCCCCTCGGTGAAGGCATCCGACCATCCGGGCTGGCCGGCATTGTCGGTGCGCTGGTCGGGGCCGTGTGCCTCGGCGCTCTCGGCCTCGGCCTCGGCCTCGGCGTCGTTCGCCGCCGCGTCGTCGACGGAGACCGCGGAGGTCTCGGCGGTGACCGGATCATCGAATGGGCTGGCGAACTGCGGCGGCTCCGGATGATCGGGGACGAAGACCGGGGTGACACTGCTGCGCGGTTGCTGGTTCGCCGGCACGGACCAGGGTCCGGCATTCGCGGAGCTATTGTTCGCCGGGTCGCCGACCGTGCTGGTCAGCTCCTGGATCCGGGTCGCATCGGCCCGCAAGGCGGGGCGATCCATCGGCAGATCGCCGTCGAACAGCCGCTGCAGACTCGTCCGGAGCACAGTGAGTTCGGCGCGCAGCGCGGCCAGCTCGGTGGCGTCGGCGCCGACTTCCTCGCGCACCCTGGCCTCGATGCCGAGCTCGAATTCGCGCCTGGCGGTGACCTCACGCTCGAGCTGCAACTCGTAAACCGTCTGAAGATCGCGAACCTTGGCCTTGTCGATCGTCGCTTCCTTGCGATATCTCGTCGCAGCTAATGCGCCGATGACCGCCGCCCACAGGGCCGCGACAAGACCGATCCGGACGAACTGCAAGCTGTTGCTGAAGACCAGGAAAACGCTGGCAACCAGACCGAGCACAATCAATACGCCGATGAACAATTTTCCCGCGTCGTCCCGCCGTCGACGGGAAGTGCTGGTACGGGAGGGTGAAACCATGCAAGCCAGGGTAGCTTGATCGACTCGTCGCGCCCACAACTCGGTGCGGCAATTCCGAACCAATAATTTGCTAAGTGGTTGCCGGATCGTCGGTTGGGTCGTCGGGAGCCCGGCAGCAATACTCGAGCCACAGGGCCGCAGCAACCAAAGCGACCCCCGCCAGCATCCCGACGATCGCGCCGGGACTGTCCGCCGCGGCCGCACCCGAGGTGCTCCGCTGCGGGTACACCCAGCAGAGGAATCCGAGCCACACCCCCGCGGCGATCGAACCGACTTGCAGCGACGCCTTGGCCAGCGCGACCGCCCGCGCCGCGGTGATCGGATGCAGCTGATGCCTGCCGTTGCCGAGCTGGTTGTCGCTCACCCTGGCCCGGATCACGAACGCCAGCACCGCCTCGATGGCCGCGACCGGATACAGCGACGCGCCCGCGAAGGTCGAGATCGGCGGAAAACTGTCGTAGGCCAGCCGCGTCGCGACCCACGCGACGAGAGCGGCGATGATCACGTTCGCCGCCAAGTCCAGAATTCGGGTGGGTTTCAACTGCACGAGGCCGATCCTCCGGCGCCGGGCAACAGGGAAAGCTCGGTGCGCCGCACGCCGGTGCGCTCGTCGACCGGCAGCTCATCGAGCAGATCGGTGATCGCCTGAGCTCGGCCGTCGACCTCGAGCACCGCGTCCGGCGCCACGTCCAGCCACGGGACCAGGACGAACGCGCGACGATGTGCCTGCGGATGCGGCAACGTCAGCTCCGGGTCGGTGCTGCGGACCGCGACGAACTCGTCGCCCACCCGCTCCGCGCACCAGATCACGTCGACGTCGAGTGTCCGTGCGCCCCAGCGCACTTCGCGGACCCGATCGGCAGCTTGCTCGAGCCGCTGGCCGCGGCGCAGCCACTCGGTGCAGTCGAGCTCCGGATCGTCCACCACGACAATGGCATTGAGGTAGTCGTCCTGTTCGACGCCGCCCCACGGCGGAGTCGAGTACACCGGCGACACCGCGACGACCCGCTCGCCGAAACCCTCGACCACACTGCGCAGATGGGCGAGCCGGTCCCCCATGTTGGAACCGATGGAGAGGACAGCCCTGGTCACGCAATCTCCCCACGATGCCGCGAGGCGACCACGCGGACATCGGCGAAGGTGTGCGGGATCGGGGCGGACGGCTTGTGCACGACCACCTCGACCGAGCTGATGCGCGGGTCGGTCATCACGTCGTCGGCGATCTCGGAGACCACGGTCTCGATCAGATTGCGCGGCGGGCCCTCGATGATCCGCACCGCGTTCCCGGCGAGCAGGCCGTAATCCACGGTGGCGACCAGGTCGTCGGAGGCGGCGGCGACCGAAAAGTCCACCCAGACGGTCAGATCGACGATGAACTCCTGGCCGTCGCGGCGTTCGTGATCGAACACGCCGTGGTGGCCGAACGCCCGCAGACCACGCAACTCGATGCGGTCGGCGCCGCGCCGGATCTCCTGCGCCGCATCGGGCGCGACGTCGGCGGGAGTCGGATTCATCGGTGTGCTCCTTGCGAGCTGTGGTGGGTGGTGGCGGTGCGGGCGGCGGCCTGCCAGGCGTCGGTGACGGCGATGGCATCCAGCGAGGCGCGCACGTCGTGCACGCGCACACCCCAGGCACCGTGCAAGGCGGCCAGCGCCGAGACGGTCGCGGTGGCGGTCTCCCGGCCGTCGGGCGGGCGCGGGCCCGCGTCGTCGGCGAGCAGCGCGCCGAGGAAACGTTTACGGGAGGCGCCGATGAGGATCGGCAGGCCGTTGCCGACCAGCTCGGGCAGCGCGCCGAGCAACGCCCAGTTGTGCTCGGCGTTCTTGGCGAAGCCGAGACCGGGGTCGAGAATCAGTCGCGCCGGGTCGACGCCCGCGGCGACGGCCAGGTCCACCTGGGCGGTCAGCTCGGCGAGCACCTCGGCGACCACGTCGTCGTAGTGGTCGGCCGGGCCGGTGTGGCGGTAGTCGGCGCCCGCGCGCCAGTGCATCAGGATCCACGGGACCCCGGCGGCGGCAACGACTTTCACCATGTCGGGATCGGCGCGCCCGCCGGAGACGTCGTTCACCACCGAGACGCCCGCCGCGAGCGCGGCCTCGGCGACGGTGGCCCGCATGGTGTCGACGCTGGTCGGCACGCCTGCCGCGACCAAGCCGCGGATCACCGGAACGACTCTGGCCGCTTCGGTGTCGGAGTCGATCCGCACCGCGCCCGGCCTGGTCGATTCGCCGCCGACGTCGATGATGTCGGCGCCGGTGGCGTACAACTCGATGCCGTGCGCGACGGCGACCTCGGGATCGAGGTAGCGACCGCCGTCGGAGAACGAATCACTGGTGACGTTGACGACGCCCATCACCACACAGGAGCGACCGCCGCGCGCGAAGCTGCTCCCACCTGCGGTCATCGGATCCTCGTTCACTTCCGCAGAATGAGATCGAGGGCCTCGGAGCGCGAGGACGGGCTGGACTGGAGCAGGCCGCGCACGGCCGAGGTGGTGGTGCTCGCGCCCGGCTTGCGGATGCCGCGCATTGCCATGCACAGGTGCTCGGCCTCGATCACCACGATGGCGCCGCGCGGGTCCAGCTTGCGCATCACCGCGTCGGCGACCTGGCTGGTCAGTCGTTCCTGCACCTGGGGGCGCTTGGCGTACAGGTCGACCAGGCGGGCCAGCTTGGACAGCCCGGTGACCCGGCCGTGCTTGCCGGGGATGTAGCCGACGTGCGCGACCCCGTGGAACGACACCAGGTGATGTTCGCAGGTGGAGTACATAGGGATGTCGCGGACCAGCACCAGTTCCTGGTGGCCCTCGTCGAACGTGGTGTTCAGCACCGCGTCCGGTTCGACGTAGAGCCCGGCGAACATTTCGCGGTAGGCACGGGCGACGCGCGCGGGGGTGTCGATCAAACCGGGGCGGTCGGGATTCTCACCGACAGCGAGCAGCAATTCCCGGATCGCGGCTTCGGCTCTGTCCTGGTCGAACGGCCGACCGGTTTCCAGAGCGATGAGCTCCGGCCTGGTCACGCCGTTGCCGGAACCGTCTTCGTCAAAACCGTCCGAATCGGCGAGCACGTGGCCGCCGAGGTGATTGTTGGCCGACAATCGAGGACACCTCCAAAATCTCGGGTCCCGGCAATTACTCGGCACCCCGATGGTCGAGCCTAATCGTCACTGCGCACGGCGCGAGCAATAGGCCCGGAGGCGGCGGCTCGCGCGACCACTGAGGTCACGCGAGCGCCGCCCTACTTCAGTGCCGGCCGTTGTTGGGTCCATCCCATTCGTTCTTCTCACCCTCGCCGTTCGGGTTCGGGTGCCCCGGCTCTTCGTAACCGGGGTGCTCGCCGTAGTTGCCACGGTCGTAGCCGCCGTCCGGAGTGCCACCCTGCGGCCCCCAGGCCGGCTGGTAACCCTGGCGCTGCTGCGGCTCGGTCCAGCCGGTGGGCTGGCCGGGCTGCTGCTCGTCCCGCGGCGGCCAGCCGGGGGCCGACCAACCGGCGGGAGCGCCGTAGTCCGGGCGCGAACCGTGCGTGCCGCCGCGCTGCGGGTAGCCGCCCTGCGCGGGGTCGTGCGGTGCCGGGTAGCCGGTCGCGGGCGGTGCGGGGTAGCCGTACTGCGGCTGCGGGTGGTAGCCGCTGTCTCCCGGATAGCCGTTGGCGGGCTGGTTCTCCCTGGCCGCGCCTGCGGGCAACGGTGCGGGGATCTGCTCCGGCGGCGGCCACGGCTCGCCGCGCTCCAGCGCCAGCTCGCCCGGCGTCTTCACCGGCGGCTTGGTCGACGGAACGCGGTCACCGAAGTCGTTGAACGCGGTGATCCTCGGCCGCTTCTCCACCGAGGCAAGCAGACCTTCGAGTTCCTTGCGGTGCAACGTCTCCCGCTCGAGCAGCGCCGTCGCCAGCACGTCGAGCACGTCGCGGTACTCGTTGAGAATGGCCCACGCCTCGGTGTGCGCGGCCTCGATGAGGTTGCGCACCTCCTCGTCGATGGCGCCGGCGACCTCGTGCGAGTAGTCCGAAGCCTGGCCCATCGAGCGGCCGAGGAACGGGTCGCCCGCCTCCTGGCCGTAGCGCACCGCGCCGAGGCGCGAGCTCATGCCGTACTCGGTCACCATCGCGCGAGCGATCTTGGTGGCCTGGTCGATATCCGAGGACGCGCCGGTGGTCGGCTCGTGGAACACCAGTTCCTCGGCCGCGCGGCCGCCCATCGCCATCACCAGGCGGGCGATCATCTCCGAGCGGGTCATCAGACCCTTGTCGTCCTCGGGCACCGTCATGGCGTGACCGCCGGTGCGGCCGCGGGCCAGGATGGTCACCTTGTAGATCGGCTCGATGTCCGGCATCGCCCAGGCGGCCAGGGTGTGGCCGCCCTCGTGGTAGGCGGTGATCTTCTTCTCGTGCTCGCTGATGATGCGGCTCTTGCGGCGCGGTCCACCGACCACCCGGTCCACCGACTCCTCGAGCGCGTCGCCGGTGATGACGGCGCCGTTCTCTCGCGCGGTGAGCAGGGCGGCCTCGTTGATCACGTTGGCCAGGTCGGCGCCGGACATGCCGACGGTGCGCTTGGCCAGGCCATCGAGGTCGGCCTCGGGCGAGATCGGCTTGCCCTGCGAGTGCACCCGCAGGATGGCGCGGCGGCCGGCCAGGTCGGGGTTGCCGACCGGGATCTGCCGGTCGAACCGGCCGGGGCGCAGCAGCGCGGGGTCCAGGATGTCGGGGCGGTTGGTGGCCGCGATCAGGATGACGCCGGTGCGGTCACCGAAGCCGTCCATCTCGACCAGCAGCTGGTTCAGCGTCTGCTCACGCTCGTCGTGGCCACCGCCGAGGCCCGCGCCGCGCTGGCGGCCGACCGCGTCGATCTCGTCCACGAAGATGATGCACGGACTGTTCTGCTTGGCCTGTTCGAACAGGTCGCGCACGCGCGACGCGCCGACACCGACGAACATTTCGACGAAGTCCGAGCCGGAGATGGTGAAGAACGGCACGCCGGCCTCGCCTGCCACGGCACGCGCGAGCAGCGTCTTACCGGTGCCGGGGGGGCCGTACAACAGCACGCCCTTCGGGATCTTGGCGCCGAGAGCCTGGTAGCGGACCGGGTTCTGCAGGAAGTCCTTGATCTCGTAGAGCTCTTCGACGGCCTCGTCGGCGCCGGCCACATCGGAGAAGGTGGTCTTGGGCATGTCCTTGGACAGCTGCTTGGCCTTGGACTTGCCGAAGCCCATCATGCCGCCGCGACCACCGCCCTGCATGCGGGCCATGACGAAGACGAACAAGCCGAGCAGGATGATCATCGGCAACACGAACAGCAGGATCTGGGTGAGCCAGCTCTCCTGCTTGACCACGGTGTTGTACTTGGCGCCGGAATTCTTCACGGCGTCGAAGACCTGCCCGGCGCTCGCGCTGCCGCCGGGGTATTTGGCGATGATCTTCTTCTGGCCACTGGTCGCGTCGTTGCCGTTCTTCAGCTCGATGCGCAGTTGCTGTTCACGATCGTCGATCTGAACGTTCTCGACGTTGCTCTTGTCGTTCAGCTGGCTCAATGCGACAGACGTATCGACGCTCTTCCAGCCGCGCGTGTCATCTCCGAAGTAGCTGAACGCATAGATCACGAGCAAGATGCCCGAGACTATGGCCAGGGTGCGAAACACAGTCTTGCGGTTCATAGAGCGTCGGCCGGTCCGGCCAGTCCTTTCCGGTGTCTCCGGTTCGTGCTAGCAATGCATCGGGCGCGTCCGGCTCCGGGAGGGTTCGGATGCGGACATGCCACGTTACCGCGTACGGTCTAGTCGATACATCGCGCAGTTCGGCTGCTGGTGCAGTTAAAGAGATAAACGGTGGAGGGACCTCGGTGGTTCCCGAAGACCCCGGTCCGGGTTACTCCAACTGGTCACAATCATGGCATGTTCGGCCTATCGTGAGCGACGACACAACACCGCAGGGCGAGTAACAGGCACGAAGGCGGTCGCTAGCCTAACCACCGGAGTGCCCCGCGAGCACTGCGAATCCGAAAGCGCGGGGCGAGCGACCGGCCCGGAGGAGGCAGCGAAGCGTCACCCCGCACAGCACGGCGAGGACCCGCGAACGCAACCCCCGCGGAGTGCCCGACGAGCTGGAGGAGGCAGCAAGCGTAACCACGGAAGGCACCGTGAATACCGCAAATCCAACAGAGCGGTGCGAGCGTCAGGCCCGGAGGAGGCAGCGCAGCGTAACCACGCAGGGCACCGCGAACACCGCAAATCCAACAGAGCGCAGGGGGTATGGACATAGTTGAGCTACGGACACCCACAGCGATAGTGCGTCACGGGCGCGGGCGATTGATCGTCCTGCGGCCTGGCTCCGATGGCGAGCGGGTGCTCGACGTACCGGTCACCGACCTGTTGAAGGTCCGGTTGAATCGACGCGCCGACGACGCCGTTGTCATCGAGATCTACCTGCGATACCCCACACCCGTGCTGACTGGCGTGCCCGCCGACCGCACCCCACTGCCCGTGTTGATCGCCGAGCACGACGTGCCCGCGGCGACCGAGATCGTGGACCGGATCAACGGTCAGATCCTGGCGACCCAGCGCATCGACGTGGCCGCCCCCGACCTGAATCCGCCCGCCCCCACCTGGGGCAAATCCGGCCCGACCCGGGCCGATGTGGACCGGGCCGTGCGCAGAATGGCCCCGCACCGCGAGGCGAAACCCGCCATCGCCGCGCTGCACCGCTACGTCACGCCCGACGAGTACGTGCTGGAGACCGCGATCGCGACCGCACGTCCGCCAGCGGGCACCGGCCCCGGCCTGCTCGCCGCGACGACCGGGCGGCTGCTGTTCATCTCCATCGGCACCGGGGAGCGCTACGCGCACGAGTTACCCATTCCCGCCGTGCTGTGGGCCCGCAATACCGACGGCACGCCCGCGATCGCGGGCGAGATCGGTGCGGCGCGCAGTGAGACGGGGATGGATGTCCACGACGGCAACATCACCCTGCATTTCACCGGTACCGATCGAGCCGACACCGAACGCGTCACCCTCGCGGTGAACTTCGCCGTCCGGCGCGACTCCGCCGACGGTGGCGCGGGTCCCGCCGATCCCGGTGTGGCCCAGCTGTACTCGGAGTGGGAGCTGCTCGTCGAGCGGCACTCGCTCGGCATGGTCGACGACGCGCAGTTCCAACGCTACGGCCGCGGCATTCTCCGTTCCCTGCCCGACGGGCTCTGACCGCTCAGGCTTGCACTACCGGCGGCACGGTCAGACTGATCCGCCGCCACGGGCTGGTCGGACGGATCCACAGGCGCAGCAGCTCCATCCGGCGGTCTACCCCGCCGTTCTTCAGTTCGGCGAGGTCTTCGCACGCCTGCCAGTAGGTCCAGCCGGTCAGGTAGGCGTCGCCGAACTGGCGCCAGTTGCGGTACTTGGCCTGCGCGATGGGCAGCGCGCGGGCCAGGTAGTCCCAGGCCAGGTCGGCGTCGAGGTAGCCGGCGGTGAAGGCCATCCTTGCCACCGCCACCACGCGGGCCAGGTCCCACGCGTGGATGTCGCTGGGCAACGGGCGGGCCAGGTGATCGGTGAAGCCGATCTTGATGGCCTGAGACCAGATGTCGTAGTCGCGGACCAGCGCCTCGGGATTGTCCATGCCGCGGAACGAGCCGACCTGGCGCAGGAACGCCCGGTGCCGATCGGCGCGCTCGCCGAACCGATCCCGCTCGCTGGCGTTGATCGAGGCCATCACCAGCGGATGAACCAGCGCGTACAGCGGCGCGTGCATGCCGTCCAGCAACTGCTCCATCGAGGCCTGGGCCTCGGTGGCGTCGGTGATGCCCCAGGCGCCGGTGAGCGTGTCGATGGCGAGCTCGCGGCGGTCGCCGAGCGGATGCTCGCGCTCGGGGCCGAGCAGCAGCGCGTCGTGGAAGGCGTCCCAGCGCGCGGAGTAGAACGCGCCGAGCGCCAGCGCGCGCAATTCGTCATCGGCTACGGCGGCGCCGGACCAGTGGTCCTCTTCGCGCTGATCCAGCTCCTCGTACGGGAAGGTCGTCAACGTGGGTACACCGCGGGCAGGCATGATCCCGATTGTTCCCCATAGATCTTGGAAGAGCCTGTGTAATGGGACGAATTCTGCGTGTCTGTGCTGGCGCGCCGTAGTTTGCCCGTCCACGCCCGAGCGCCGGAGGCGGTACCGCGCACCTGGCGGGCCGCGCGAATTTCGGTCCGGGTGTTTTCTTGCTCTGCCGCACAGCGTGTGCGAGAGCTACTGTGCTCGCATGAGTAGTAACATCACCCTCCTTCGCGGCCTGGAACCTGCCCCGACCGAGCAGGAAATCTATGCTGCCGCACTGCAGTACGTGCGCACGGTCGGTGGTGTGTCCGGCCTGAGCTCGACCACCAAGGCGGCTGTCGACAAGGCCGTCACGGCCATCGCCGCGGCCACCACCCAACTGCTTGCCGACCTACCCGATCGCCCGGCCGTAGCGCCGGCCGATCCGCCGCTGCGCCGGGTGGCTGCGGGCGAGACGACGGCCGACTGATCGCTGATTCAGGGCAGCGCGGCCACCCCGTACGCGGCGACGCAGGCGAGGGCGAGCTCCAACGGCAGGCTGCGCTGCTCGATCGGATAGCCCAGCAGTTCCTCGATGCGCTGGATCCGGTAGCGAACCGTGTTCTTGTGTACTCCGAGCAGTTTCGCCGTGGCCTCCGGGCTGCGATGGCTCTTCAGGTAGGCGTGCAGCGTCTCGCGTAGCCGCGCTGCGTTCGGGTCGGTACCGGACAGCGCGCGCAATTCCCGCCCGATCAGACCGCGCATCGCCGCGTCGTCGGCGCCGGCCAGATAGGCCACCTCCACCTCGCGATAGCCGATCACCCGTGGCGTGCCCGCCGGCCCACGCTCGGCCACCTGCCTGGCGGCCACCGCCTCGCGATGGCTCTGCCGGAATCCGGCGACCTGCCCGGCGGGCACACCGAAGGCCACTCGGACCGGAGCTTCGACCAGCCCGGCGGCGATGCGCTCCAGCGCGCCGGGTTCACCGGGCCACTGTTCGTTGCGACTCGAATCCGCGCCTGGCAGGTCGTCGAGCCCGGCCCACGCCCACATCCCGCTGGCCCCGGAGGCCACGGTGAGCACCCGGCCGTTGCCGATCCCGGCGGCCACCCTGGCCGCGACCCGTTCCAGCACACCGATGACTTCGCCGTCCCCGCTGCCGGATTCGCTCTCGTCGGTCCACAACACGAAGGCGACATGCCGCTGGGTGAGCCGGTAACCGAGCCGGACCGAGGCCTGGTCCACGTCCAGTTCGTCACCGGCCAGCAGCGCGCGGATGGTCTCGGTGCGCCGGTTGAGCGCGGCCCGCAGGACGCGCTCGCGCTCCTCCATGTAGGTGTCGGTGAGCAACTCGACCGACAGGCTGACCCACTTGGTCGCGCGCTCGAACATTCGCAGCATCACCGCACGCTCGATCTCCGGCGGCGCCTGCCGCTGATCGACGGCCTCGCTCATGTAGTCGAGCACCGCCTCCATCCCGACGTGATAGGTGCGCAGCAGCATGCGCAGCTCGAAGCCGCGCCGGGCGATGGTGCGCGCGAAGGCGTGCGCCTCCTCGGGCAGCGCGTATTCGAAAGTGTCACTGGTGATTCCGCTCAGCACGGCCCTGGCGTGCGCGCGGGTGCTCGCGGCGAGGTCGCGGCGCACATCCCGGTCGGCGAGTTCCGGGACGCGCGCGATGATGGCGCTGTCGAGGCGAGTCACGATCTGCTCGAGCGTCTCGGTGCGCATCGTCTCGAAGACGTACTCCGCCAGCCAGTCGCGGACCACTTCGCTGTTCGGTCCGATCCGGTCGGGTGATGCGGCCGTCACGACACCTCCATTTTGTTCGTAGAGCACAAATTCACTCGGCCCCATTGACAAACTGAGCCAAGAATCTCTATCCGAATTGTGCCACTCTCATAGTTCAGTGGCCTGACTCACATCCGTCAGCCCACGCCGGTTCACAGCACAACGTCAGTGGGAGAACAGTGTGACGAACACCGAACCAGCGCCCGGCGCGGCCAAGAAAGCACCGGCGCGAAAGACAACTGCGCAGAAGGCGGCAGAGCAGGCGCCCGCCGTCATCGAGGTGCGCAATCCCGGCACCGGCGCGGTGGTCGGGACGGTGCCCGAGATGAGCGCCGACGAAGTGGCGGCCAAGGTCCGTGAGCTGCGGCTGTTCCAGCCGGAATGGGAAGCCATCGGCCCGAACGGCCGCAAGGAATGGCTGCTCAAATTGCAGGACTGGCTGATCGACAACACCGACACCATCGCCGACGTGGTGCAGTCCGAGACGGGCAAGCCGCGCGTCGACTCGCTGATCGATCCCGCGTTCGCCACCGATCTGCTCGGTTACTACGCGCGCCGCGCCGCCAAATTCCTCGCCGACGATCATCCGTCCCCGCACAGCCCGCTGGCGCGGGTCAAGAAGCTGACGACCGCGTACAAGCCGTATCCGGTGGTCGGCGTCATCACGCCGTGGAACTTCCCGCTCGCCATGCCCGCGCTCGACGTGTTCCCCGCGCTGGCCGCGGGTGCCGCCGTGATCCTGAAGCCGTCGGAGGTGACACCGCTTTCCGCGCTCGAAATGGCAAGGGGCTGGGCCGAAATCGGCGCTCCGCCGGTGTTCGCGGTGGTCACCGGCGCGGCCGCGACCGGCGCTGCCGTCATCGAGAACGCGGACTACATCCAGTTCACCGGCTCGACGGCGACGGGTCGCAAGATCGCCGTGGCCTGCGCCGAGCGGATGGTCCCGTACAGCCTGGAGCTCGGCGGCAAGGACCCCGCCATCGTGCTGTCCGACGCGGATGTGGATCGGGCCGCGCACGGCATCGCGTTCGGCGGCATGTTCAACTCCGGTCAGGTGTGCATCTCGGTGGAGCGGGTGTATGTCGAGGCGCCGGTCTACGACGAGTTCGTGGCCAAGCTGACCGCGAACGTCAAGGCGCTGCGCCAGGGCATCGACGGCCGCGAGTCCAAGCACGACGTCGGCGCGCTGGCCAACGAGAACCAGACCTCCGTCGTGCAGCGCCATGTCGACGAGGCCGTCGCGGCCGGGGCCAAGGTGCTCACCGGCGGCAAGCGGGCCGGGTTCGGCACCGCGTTCGAACCGACGGTGCTCGTCGATGTCGACCACACCATGTCCTGCATCACCGAGGAGACCTTCGGCCCGACCCTGCCGGTGATGAAGGTGGCCGACGAGGCGGAAGCCGTTCGGCTGGCCAATGATTCGATCTACGGGCTGTCCGCGTCGGTGTGGACCGGCGACAAGGAGCGCGGCGAGCGGATCGCCCGCCAGCTCAACGCGGGCGCAGTGAACATCAACGACGTGTTCGTCAACCTGTTCAGCTTCGCCCTGCCGATGGGCGGCTGGGGCCAGTCCGGCGTCGGCGCGCGCTGGGGCGGCGCCAACGGTGTCCGCAAGTACTGCCGTCAGCAGGCGATCACCACCCCGCTCCTGCCGACCCAGGAAAAGGAACTGTTCTGGTTCCCCTATCAGATGCCCAAACTGCTGTTCGCCGTCGCCGCGATGCGGGCCGCCGGGGCGCGCGGGCTGCGCCGGATCGACATTCCTGCCGTGCTGAAACTCAAGGGAGACAACAAGTGACCGACACTTCGACGATTCGCGGCAAGGTCGTCGTCATCACCGGCGGCGCCCGCGGCATCGGGCTGGCCACCGCGACCGCGCTGCAGGCGCTCGGCGCCAAGGTCGCGATCGGCGATATCGACGAGGCCACCGTCAAGGAGTCCGGCACCGCCCGCGGCTTCGAGCTGTACGGCAAGCTCGATGTCACCGACGCCACCTCGTTCGAGACCTTCCTGGACGAGGTCGAGCGCACCGTCGGCCCGATCGACGTGCTGGTCAACAACGCGGGCATCATGCCGACCGGCAAGCTGGTGGACGAGCCGGACCAGATCACCCGGCGAATCCTGGACATCAATGTCTACGGCGTAATCCTGGGCTCCAAGCTGGGCCTGGCCCGGATGCTGCCGCGTGGGAGCGGCCACGTCATCAATATCGCCTCGCTCGCCGGCGAGACGCACATCCCCGGCCTGGCCACCTACAACGCGAGCAAGCACGCGGTGCTCGGCTTCACCGACACGCTGCGCGAGGAGTACCGGGAATCCGGTGTGCGCTTCTCCTCGGTGCTGCCGACGCTGACCAACACCGAGCTCGGTGCGGGCGTCACCGCGCCGAAGTTGCTGCGCCCGGCCGAGCCGGAGGAGATCGCCGACGCGATCGTGGGGCTGATCGTCGCGCCGAAGTCGAAGGTCAGGGTGACCGCGGTGGCGGGCTTCATCTCACAGGTGGTCGGCCTGCTGCCGGATGCGGTCGGCGACGGCATCGCCAGGGCGCTCGGCGCTGGTCACGCGTTCCTCGACGACGTCGACGCGGAGAAGCGCAAGGCCTACGAGGATCGGGCGCGCAGCGTCTGATCCCGGTACGGCAGCGGTGCCGCGGTCCCGGATTCGTCCGGGCCGCGGCACTTTTTGCGTGCGTAGCGAGGGTCCGAATTGCGAGCCTTGCAGCAATACAAACCAAATTGTGATGAAAGTCACTATAGAGGGGGCAAATGACCGCTGGTCGGCCAGATGGGGGTGTCCAGCGGACGAACGGCAACCGTACAGACCGCCAGTTCCAGCTTGCTCGACGCACCCCGAGCGAACATCATTGCTGGTCAAGCGCCCAGATATGGTTCGCCGCCGAGACGAGCGGCTGCATGCCCAACATTCGCGGAGTCGATGGTGCATCACACCATCACAAGCAATATGCTGTCCCTAACAAACCTGTCGAATGTTTTGGTACCCGTATCCGAACTTTCTGGCCTGATAAGGCTGGAAATTCAGGACTGATTCTGATAGCAAGGGGCTATGGACCCGCATTTGCGCGACCTGCGGTATTTCGTCGCCGTCGCTGAGGAACTGCACTTCACCAACGCCGCTCAGCGGCTGCACATCGCTCAACCCACCCTGTCGCGTCAGATCCGGCAGCTGGAACGCCAGCTCGACGTGGTCCTGTTCGACCGCAACCAGCGCAGCGTCGCCCTGACCGTGGCGGGCAAGGAACTGCTCGAGGGCGCGCGCAAGATCCTGGAGCTGTGGGAGGTCACCAACGTCTCGCTGCAGGAGGCGGGCGAGGTGCTGCGCGTCGGCATCCAATCCGCGCTCGGGCGTGGACTGTTGAACGACCTGGAGAGCGCCAGCGGCCACCGGCTCGCACTGCACGCGGCCTCGTGGACCGACCCGTCCAGCGGCCTGGCCGGCCGGCAAGCCGATCTGTCGCTGGTGTGGCTGCCGCTGCCCGACCCGAACCGCTACCGCTGGCAGGTGCTGCGCACCGAGCCGCGCTGGGTGCTGCTCCCGGAGAACCACCCGCTGGCCGATCGGGAAACCATCGAGTTCACCGACCTGCTCGACGAGCCGTTCATCGCGCTGCCCACCGAAGCCGGTGCGGTGCGCGACTTCTGGCTCGGCAACGACGCGCGCAACGGACGCCAGCCCAAGATCGGCGCCGAGGCGGCGACCCCCGAGGACAAGCTGGAGGCCGTGAGCCTCGGCCTCGGCGTCTGCCTGCTGGCCGAGAACAACGTGCCGATGTACCGCTGGCCCGGCCTCACCGCGCGACCGGTGGCCGGCCTCGCGCCGTGCGAGCTGGCCGTGGCGTGGCGCGCCGACGACCAGCGGCCGACCATTCTGGAGTTCGCCGGACGCGCCGTCGACGGCGGGTTCTCGGTGCAGCAGCCGCAACCCGCCGTCAGCGCTTGATCAGTTGATGGTGCGCCGCCAGGGGTGCAGCGATTCCAGTTGCGCGGACAACCGCAGCAGGGTGGATTCGCTCCCCGGCGGACCGGCCAGCTGAGCGGCCACCGGCGTGCCGACGTCGGCGTGCATGCCCATCGGGATGGACGCGGCGGGCCAGCCGACCAGGTTCCAGAGCGGGGTGAAGGGCGAAAACCGCGAGCTGGCAAGCACATTGGCCAGCCAACCGCGGTGGTGCCAGGCCCGCGCCTTGGGCGGCGGACCGGCGAGCGTGGGTGTGATCACCACGTCGTAGCGTTCGAAGTATTCGAGTAGCCGGGCCTCGACCCGGTCGACCTGCGCCGGGCGCACCAGGCGTAGTCGCTGGACCAGGCGGCCGAGCGCCAGGTGCCTGCGCGTACGGGGTTGCAGCCGTTCGGGATTCGGTAGCACGGCGGCGTCGCGGGAGCCGAAGGCCAACCAGCGCAAGAAGATCGAGATCAGCGCGTCGCCGTAGGGCAGCGTGGTCGGCTCGACGAGATGGCCTGCCGCCGCGGCCACCGAGGCGGCGGTGCGGGCGGCGTTGGTCCACTGCCGGTCGACGCGGAAGAAGCGGTACGGCGGAGCCACGGCTAGGCCGATGCGTAGTCGGCCCGGTGGATCCACCTCGGCTAGGTCCGGCCGCGCGGCCAGCACCGATAGCGCGAGCGCCGCGTCGCCGACTGTCGTTGCGAGCACACCGTTTTCGATCATGCCGGACCAGGAGTCGACGCCGATCTCCGCGGGCACCGTGTAGCGCCCCGGCTTGATGCCGAACACGCCGCAGCATGCCGCGGGGATGCGCAGCGAGCCGAGCCCGTCGTTGCCGTGCGCGATCGGCACCAGCCCGGCGGCGACCGCGGCGGCCGCACCGCCGGACGAGCCGCCCGCACTGCGCGCGACATTCCATGGATTGCCGGTGATCCGGTCCGGGGTATCGGTGGTGCCCCACAACCCGAGCTCCGGCACGGTGGTGAGCCCGACGATCACCGCGCCCGCGGCGCGCAGCCTGCGCACCACCGCATGATCATCGGCGACCGGGCGGGCATCGGTGGCCGCCGAGCCCGATCGCATCGTCTCGCCCGCCACCGCGATGTTGTGCTTGATCGCGATCGGCACACCGGCCAGCGGCAGCACGTCCAGATCCGCGCGCTGCTCCAGCGCCGCCGCCTCGGAGCGAGCCTTCTCGGTCCGAATGACGCTGAACGCATTGGTGTTCCGGTGTTCGGCGACGATCCGGGCGACGGTGGCCTCGACCACCTCGGTCACGGTCAGCGAGCCGTCGCGGACACCGGCCGCGATGGCGGTCGCCGGACCGCGGGTGAGGTCCTGGCCGACCGCGATTTGGTCGCCGACGCCCAGCGGACTATCTTGAGCGGGCGCGCTCGCCTCGACGTCGGATCGGGTGACCGGTGACTGTGCGACGGCCACCTCGGTGAGCATCGATTGTTTCGGATTGATCTGCGCGACCGCCGGGTGATCGGCGGGTGTTTCCGGGCCGGAAGTTTCGGTGTCCGCCGAACCATCCGCCACCGCTGTGGCCTTGATCTGCATGTGCTGGTCGTCCCCCGTCGCATCGTTGTCGAATTCGGGTGATCGCTCTCAAGCCGCAAGTTATCATTCCGAATACTGCTCGGGGGATGATGGCGGCGGGTGTGGCGGAATTTCTCCGCGATATCTAACCGACCGACCAGTGCGGATTCTCCGGTATCCGCCGAGCCACTAGGTCCGAGAATGAGTGCCAACGCCGATAGAAGTTCCGATTCCACCGCGGGTTTCGCGGCGAGCGCTGGTTTCGGTAACCACCCGCTGCGCACCGAATTCAACGCCGTCGCCGCCTTCGCCGCGGCCTGGGAAGACACCGCCGCCGCCCACCCGCCCGAGATCGCCGAGTATCTGCCGGACGCGCAGACGCTGCGCACCGAGGCACTGCTCGAACTGATCCGCGTCGACCTGCGGCACCGCTGGCTGCGCAAGTCCGTGCAAGACACCGCTCCGTCGGCACAGCCACGTCCGCAGACCCGCAAACGTCTCGCCGAATACTGCGCCGAATTTCCCGAACTCGAACCGGGCAGTATCCCGGCCGGACTGGTGTACGAGGAGTTCGTCATCCGCCGCCACAGCGGCGAACGGGTGGATCCGCGCGAATGTCTGCGCGAATATCCGCACCAGGCGAGCGAACTGCGCGCCATGTTGAACGCCGACGACGACGATCAGAGCACCCGGCGGGCGGCCGTCGAGGATTCCACCCGGACCGCGCTCGCCCGGACCAGAGCCGCCTTTCTCGACAGCGAATTGAACCGAACCACCGAGTCCGACCGTAGTTCAGAAGTGACCCGAGCAACCAGCGATCTGACCGGAACGGCGACCGCCGTGCCGACCACGGTCGGCACCGGGCCGGGCCACCTCGAGGCGCTCGACCGGATCGAAATCGGCCAGCGGATCGATGATTTCGACCTGCTGACCGGGCTGGGCAGCGGCGCGTTCGCCCGCGTCTTCCTGGCCAGGCAGCGCTCCCTGCAGCGGCTGGTGGCGGTGAAGATCTCCGCCGACCACGGCACCGAGCCGCAGACGCTGGCCCAGCTCGACCACGACTACATCGTGCGGGTCTTCGACCAGCGGCTGCTCGACGACGCCGAGGCCGGTGCCGCGCGCAGGCTGCGGCTGCTCTACATGCAGTTCCTGCCGGGCGGCACACTGCTCGGGGTGCTGCGCTGGGTGCGCGCCACCCCGCCCGCCGAGCGCAGCGGTCAGCTGCTGCTCGACGCCGTGGACGCGGCCATGGAGGAGAAGGGCGAGATCCGGCCGACCGACTCCAGCGTGCGCGCCGAGATCGCCTCGCTCAGTTGGCCGGAGACGGTGGCGTGGCTGGGCCGCAGGCTGGCCGAGGCGCTCGACTACGCCTCGGCGCACGGCGTGCTGCACCGTGACGTGAAACCGGCCAATGTGCTGCTGACCGCCGAGGCGGTGCCGAAGCTGGCCGACTTCAACATCAGCTTCAGCCGCAATGTCGAGGGCACCAGTCCGGTCGCCTATTTCGGCGGTTCGCTGGCGTACATGTCGCCGGAGCAGTTGGAGGCCTGCCATCCGGGATTCGGCCGCAGCGCCGCGGATCTGGACACCCGGGCCGACATCTACTCCCTCGGTGTCGTGCTGTGGGAATTGCTCACCGGGGCAAAGCCGTTCGACGACAGCACCGCGGGCGCCGACGGCTACGGCGACGACACGACGCTGGAGGCCATGCTCGAGCGGCGCACCGCGGGCGTGGACGCGGCCGCGCTGGAACGGGTACCGGCCGACTGCCCGGCGGCGCTGCGCCGCGTGCTGCTGAGCTGTCTCTCGCCCGACCGGTCCATGCGCTGGGCCAACGGCTGCGTTCTCGCCAGGCAGCTGGAACTCTGCCTGGACGCGCGGGCCCGTGAGCTGGTGGACCCGGCGCCCAGCAGTTGGCGGCTGCGGTTGCGGCCGTGGATGGTGCTGGTCACGCTGCTGTCGGTCGGGCTGCCGAATGTGCTTGCCTCGCTGTACAACATCCAGCACAACCAGCACCTGATCATCAGCAGGCTCACCGAGGAGGCGCAGCACAGCTTCGTGATCATCACCGGTGTGGTGAACGCGGTGTTCTTTCCGGTGGGCATCGCGATCGTGGTGTACATGTCCAGGTCGCTGCTGACGGTGCCGCGCGGGCTACGCAAGGGCCGGCGCTACGACCCCGACACCCTCTGCCACGCCAGACGCGACGCACTGTTGCTCGGCGATCGCGCGGTGGCCGTGGCGTTTTCGCTGTGGGTGCTGTCCGGCTTCACCTTTCCGCTCACGCTGCAACTGGTGACCGGTGACCTGCCCGCGCGGGCGATCGTGCACTTCCTCGCGTCGCTGGTGGTGTGCGGCGCCATCGCGGTGGCCTATCCGTTCTTCCTGCTGACCTTCTACATGGTGCGCTGCATCTATCCGCTGTTCCTCCGGCACGGTGACATCAGCCCGGCGGACGCGGTCTGGCTGCGCGGGCTGGACCGGCGGTGCAACGGATATCTGGCGGTGGCGGCGTCGGTGCCGTTGCTCGCGGTGGCCGGGGTGACGTTCCTGCCGCCATCCGACATCCCGATGGTGATCTTCGCGGTGCGCGTGCTGTGCGCGGGCGGCATCATCGCCTTCGTGGTGTCCTACCTGCTGTTCCGGGCCTTGGAAGCCGACCTGCGCGCGCTGGAGCGGGTGGTTTCGCCTGCGTCGGCCGGCGGGCAGGCCGGTGCGGCCGAACGTGCGGCGGATGAGACTGCCGTGGAGACCCGCACGTGACGTCGTCGCGCGCCGACGCCGTCGCGCGGTTCGCCGCCGATTGGCAGCGCAGCCTGCGGGCTGAGCGCGTCACGCCGCCGCTCATCGCGGACTACGTGCCCGACGGCACTCAGGTGCGGCTCGCGGTGCTGACCGATCTGCTGCGCATCGATCTGCGTGAGCGCTGGGGCCGCGACGCCGACCTCGGCAAGCGGATCGCGGAGTACCGCAAGGAGTTTCCGGAGGTCGAGCACAGCCCCGAGCTGGCCGACCTGGTCTGCGAGGAGTTCCTGGCCCGGCGCCGCCACGCGCCGCTGGCCGTCGAGGAATTCCTCACCGAGTATCCGGAGCTGGCCGACGCGGTGCGCGAACGGCTGGCCGACTTCGACATCGATGACTTCGGCACCGCGGAAACCACCGAAACCGTCGCCGCGCTGGCCGAGCTGAGCCCCGGCCAGCGCATCGACGACTTCGATCTGATCACCGACCTCGGCAGCGGCCTGCTCGGACGGGTCTTCCTGGCCAGGCAGCGATCCATGCAACGCCTTGTCGCGGTTCGCCTTTCGGCAGGCCGCGCGGCCGCACCGCACACCATGGCGCAGCTCGACCATGCGCACATCGTCCGAGTCTTCGATCAGCGGGTACTGAGCACGGACACCACCCGACTCGGCGCCGCCGCACCCCGGCTCGTCTACATGCAGTACCTCCCCGGCGGCACCGCGGTCGGCGTGCTCGACCAGCGGCGCACCGGCCCCGAGTCCGCTGGCGGCGCGTTGCTGCTGCGCGCCATCGACACGGCGATGGCGGCGAAAGGTGAGATCCGGCCGTCGGATTCGAGTGTGCGGGCCGAGATCGCGGCGCTGAGCTGGCCGGAGACGGTGGCCTGGGTGGGCAGGCGGCTGGCCGACGCGCTGGATTACGCGGAGCACCACGGCGTGCAGCATCACGACATCAAACCGGCGAACGTCCTGTTCACCGCCGAGGGTATTCCGAAGTTGGCCGATTTCGCGTTGCGGGAGTCGGGTCCACGGCCGATGACGAATCCGGCAGCGCAAGCAGATGATTCGCTGCAATACCAGTCGCCGGAGCAGCTGGCCCGGCTGCTCGACCCGGCCGCACCCGCACCGGGCACCCGCAGCGACCTCTACGCGTTGGGCGTTTTGCTGTGGGAAATGCTCTCGGGTGCAAGCCCGTTCGATGATGCCCCACGGACCGGCGAATCATCCGCCGAGACCTACGCGCGCATGCTTGCCGTACGCCGCGCCGGGGTCACCGAGACGGCGCTGTCCCGGCTGCCCGCGAACACCCCGGCGGCGCTGCGCCGCGTGCTGCTGGACTGCCTGCACGCCGACCCGGAACAGCGCTGGCGCAACGGCTTCGAGCTGGCCGGTCAGCTCGACCTGTGCCTCGACGCCCGCGCGCGCAACCTGACCGATCCACCGCCGGCCAGCCTGGCCTATCGGGGCCGCGGCTGGCTGATCCCGTTCGCGGCCGTATGCATCGGCGTGCCGAACGCGCTCGCCAGCTGGTACAACATCCAGCTGAACCAGTCGCTGATCGTCGACCGGATGTCGGCGGCCGACCAGGACCGGTTCGCCACGGTCGGCTTGCTCAACAATCTGATCGCCTTCCCGGTCGCGGCACTGCTGTTGATCTTGCTGACCCGCAGGCCGCTGACCATCGGCCTCCGGTTGGCGCGCGGCCGTGCGTATTCCGCGCACACGCTGGCCAAGGCCCGCCGCGACACCTTGCTGATGGCCGACTGGGCGGTGCTGGTGCCGTTCGGCTTCTGGCTCGTCGCCGGCGTGATCTGGCCGCTCGGCCTGGCCATGTCCGGCGTGGAGCTGCCACCGAAGACATTCCTGCATTTCTTTGCGGCACAGGTGGTTTGCGCCGCCATCGCGCTGGCGTATCCGTTCTTCCCGATCGCGGTCTACGCGGTCCGCTCGGTGTATCCGCAGTTGCTGGTGCGTGGCGGGATCGGGCCCGGCGACGAGCGCCAGCTGCGAAAGCTGGCCCGGCGCGGCAACTTCTACCTCGGCGTCGCCGCGTCGGTGCCGCTGCTCGGGGTGGCGGGTGCGACCTTCGTCGACGCCGAAGATCTGGAGTTGGTGATCGTTCCGGTCCGCATGCTCAGCGTGGGTGGCATTCTGGCTTTCGTGGTTACCTACCGGTTGTTCCGCTGGCTAGAGGCCGATCTGCTCGCGCTGGCGCGGGCCATCCCGCAGCGGAAGCGATGACCTCGCCGCGGCCGCTCGGGCGGCTGGTGAGTTTGTCGCATGTGCACGATCCGGCCACCACGCCGCTGTATCCGGACGATCCGGAGTTCCGCACCGACATCGTGGCGACGGTCGCCAACGACGGCTACTACCTGCGCTACATCCAGCAGGGCGAGCACACCGGAACCCATTGGGGCGCACCGATTCACTTCCACTCCGACGGTCTCGGCGCCGACGAACTGGAGCTGGACGATCTGCTGCTGCCCGCGGTGAAGGTCGACGTCCGGGAGCGGTGCGCCCGCGACCGGGATTACGCGATCACCGTCGCGGATCTGAAGCAATGGGAGGGGCGGCACGGGCGCATTCCGAACGGTGCGGCGGTGATCGCCTGGACGGGCTGGGATGCCAAGTGGGGCACTGCGGAATTCCTCGGCACGGCCGAATCCGCGCACCATCAACCGGGTTTCGCGGTCGAGGCCATCGAATGGCTGCTGCGCACCGGCCGGCTCGGCCATCGCGGCGCGCTCGGCATCGACACTTTCGGTCCCGACCTGGGCACCGACGACAGCTACGCGGTCTCCAAGCTGCTCTACGGCGACCACCGCATCAGCCTGGAATGCCTGGCCAACCTGGCGGCCATCCCGGCGACGGGGGCCTGGATCCTGGTCGGCGGGCCGCTCTATCGTCGCGGCTCCGGCTCGCCCGCAACGATTTTCGGCATACTCCCCGACCGCTGACGGAGCTAGGAGTAGACCTTCGGGTCGAGGGTGCCGATATAGGGCAGGTCGCGGTAGCGCTCCGCGTAGTCGAGGCCGTAGCCGACGACGAATTCGTTCGGGATGTCGAAGCCGACGTGGGCGACGTCGACGTGGGTGCGTAACGCATCCGGCTTGCGTAACAGCGTGACCACCTCGAGCGAGGCCGGATTGCGGGTGGATAGGTTGCGCTTGAGCCAGGACAGCGTCAGGCCCGAGTCGATGATGTCCTCGACGATCAGCACATTGCGGCCCGCGATGTCCTTGTCCAGGTCCTTCATAATGCGCACCACGCCGGAGGAGGAGGTGGACGACCCGTACGACGAGACGGCCATGAACTCCATCTGGGTCGGGATCGGCAACGCCTTGGCGAGGTCGGTCATGAAGAAGATCGCGCCCTTGAGCACGCCGACCAGCAGCAGGTCACCCTCGGGGGCGTCCGCGGGATAGCGCTTGGCGATCAGCTCGGCCAGCTCTTTCGTCTTGCCTGCGATCTCTTCCTGGGTGATCAGAACAGACGCGATGTCGTCCCCGTACACGTCAGCTGTTCCCTTCTGGTTTTCGCTCCCGGACGGCCGACCCATTATGTGTCATCAGCCGCTGCGCAGACGCAGTAAACATTGGCGGCGTTCCCTGGCCCTGCGTGGTCACGCTTCGCTACCGCCTCCGGGCCTGACGCTCACGCCGCAGTGTCAGCCTGCCATGTTCGCGCGCCGCGACCAACCTGCTACCTGCCGAGCCGCCGCCGACGGCGACGCCGCCCTGCCCGCGCCAATCGGTGATCAGCTCGTCCACCGCGTGTAAATGCTTGCCGGTCAGCGCTTTCGCCCCGCCCGCGAGCAGCCAGGCCCGGATTGCCCGGCGGCGCAGGGCGGCGGGGGCAGTGGCGAGCGTCTCGATCGACAGCGTCGCGCCATCACCGGCGGTGTGCAGCAGCTCACCGGCAAGCGCGTCGAGCACGGCACCGTCGGCGCGCAACTGTTCGGCGGTGCGCGCGAGCGCGGCGGCGACGCCACCGCCGAGCACGTCCTCCAGTAAGGGCAGCACCTCGGTGCGTAAGCGCACCCTGGTGAACTCGGACGACGTGTTGTGCGGATCCTCGTGCGGGGTGAGCGCCGCGTCTGCGCACAGCTGCCGGGTCACCGCGCGTCGCACCCCGAGCAGCGGCCTGCCCCACGGCTCGGCCCAGGCGGCCATGCCTTGGATCGAGCGACCGCCGGACCCGCGTGCCAATCCGAGCAGCACGGTTTCCGCCTGATCGTCCAGGGTATGTCCGAGCAGCACAGGCAGCCCGTTGCGCGCTTCGTCCAACGCCGCGTACCGAACTCGCCGCGCCGCGGCTTCCATGCCGCCGTCGCCTACGACGTCGACCGCGAGCACCCGCGCTGATCGGCAGCCGAGCGCGAGCGCCGTCGCCGCGGCATCGGCTGCGACCACGTCGGAGCCCGGCTGCAATTGGTGGTCGACAACCAGAGCATCGACTGCGTCCGCCTCGACGACCGCGGCCGCGGTGAGCGCTAACGAGTCCGCGCCGCCGGAGAGCGCAACGGCGACAGTGTCCGACGCGTACTCCCCCAGCCAACCTCGGACGGCCCGCCGAACCTCCAGCACCGCCGCCGTCTCGGGCAGTCGCGCCCGTGAAACCGAGCGCTCGACCCCCGCGGGTTGTCCGGGCACACGACTCATAACCGGAGCGTACCGATGCACCGCACGTCGAGCGGGGTTCACCGTCCGCATCCGCACGGACCCTGAGTTCCGCCACGCCGCTGTCTACAGGCCGCACACCACGCAACAGGGGTGCCCCGCTACAGGACCGGCCGGTTGTCAGCCGAGGACGCGGCTGACCCAGCGTTCCGGGTGCTCGATTTCGTCTGTGCGCGGCAGGGTTTCGCCGTCGGTCCAGATGGTGTTGAAGCGTTCCATACCGACCCGGCCGACCACGTCGTCCACGAACGCTTTGCCGCGCACGTACTGCGCGACCTTCGCGTCTACGCCGAGCAGCGCGCGCATGATGCGCTGCAGCGGGTTGGTCGGGCGCTTGCGGCGCTGGTCGAAGGCGGAACGGATCTGTTCGACCGAGGGCACGACGGCGGGGCCGACGGCGTCCATCACGTGATCGGCGTGGCCTTCCAGCAGGGTGCCGAGCATGAGCAGACGGTCGAGGGCCTCGCGCTGCGGCGGCGCCTGGGTGGCGCGCAGCAGGCCGACGATGCCGCGGGCGGCGGGATCGTCGGGGGTGCCGCCGCGGCGGCGGTCGCGCACCTCCTCGACCAGTCGCGACAGCATCTGGTTGAGCGGTTCGTCGCCGACCTCGCCGAGCACCTCGACGTTGGCGCGCATGTAGTCGGCCAGCCAGGGCGCGGAGGAGAACTGCACCCGGTGGGTCACCTCGTGCAGGCAGACCCAGAGCCGGAAGTCGCTGGGCGAGACGCCCAGTGCGCGCTCGACCGCCATGATGTTCGGCGCGACCAGCAGCAGCGTGCCGTCCGGACCGGTGAACGGGTCGTACTGGCCGAGGATCGCGGTGGACAGGAAGGCGAGCATCGCGCCTGCCTGCACGCCCGCCGGTTTGCCTTGCAGCAGTCCGCGCTCGCCGGTGTCGGCACCGGCGCCGGTGAGCTGGGACATCGAGTCGGCAGCCGCGCTGATCCAGCCGGGCCGGTCGACGATGCGGGCGGCGGGCACCGGCTGGTCGTCGAGCAGCCCGCTCACTTCCCGGACCGGTCCCTCGGCGCGCACCGAGGCGGTGGCCAGTTCGGCGACGACCTGCTCGGCCGAGTAGCGCGAGGTGCGCGGGCCGGACGGCACCAGCGCGGCGCCGGTCTTCGCGGCCAGCTTCCAGTCGACGGCACCGGAGAACCCCGACCGGCCCGTGGCCCGGTCGACCGCGCCCTCGGCGGCAGGCAGCACGGAGCTGCCCGTGCCTGCGTCAGCTGGGTCGGTATTTTCTCCGTGCATTGTCAACCACCCGTCACGAACATCCACAGTTGCGTAGCGTGCCTGCGATCGCGTCCAAGGCGGGCCTGCTCACCTCCGGCGGTCGATCGTTCGACATCAACGCGAAGGTCAGCACCCGCCCGTCGGCGTCCAGCACATATCCGACCAACGCGCTGGACACCGACAGAGTTCCGGTCTTGGCTCGCACCCAGCCCGCGGCGTTGCGGTCGCGCACGACGTAGCGGCTGGTCAGCGAGCCGGTCGCGCCGGCGATCGGCAGGGCGTCCAGCAGCGGCGCCAAAGTCGTGGCGAGCTGGTCGTTTTCGGGCCTGGCCATGGTGTTCGACGGCTGGATCGCGGTGGCCGCGGTCGGCTTGGCCGCGGTGGCCACGATCCGGTCGAGCAGTCGCGCCGGAATCCGGTCGTCGACCGACAAGCCGCTGTTGTCGTGCATGACCACCCCGGACACGTCGAAGCCGGCCTTGCTCAGCGCCGCGTTCACCGCGTTGACCGCGCCGGTGAACGACGCCTCGCCGCCGGTGGCGACCGAGATCTCCCGCCCGACCGTCTCGGCGAGCACGTTGTCGGAGTAAACCATCAGGTCGCGCAGCCGGTCCCGCAGCGGCGCCGAACGCACGCTCGCCACCTCGGCCGCGCCCGGCGTCGCGGTGCCCAGCCGCACCTTGGCCGGGTCGAGACCCAGGTCGGTGGCCAGTCGGCGCCCGGCATCCAAACCCGGTGTCGGGGTGCGCGGCGAGTATTCGACCAGCGGGCGGAGCCTGCCGCCGTCGATCATCACCGGGTCGATCGGCGCGATCGAGCCGTCGCCGATGTCGATCGGGTCCCAGCCCTGAGCCATGGACGGGCCGGTGTAAGCGGAGGTGTCCACCAGGATCGTGTCGACAGCCCGGCCGGAGCTCTTGATCTGGCTCACCAGGTCGGACAGGCGCGGCCCGTTCGGGTAGTAACCCTTGCCCTCGGGCTCCGCGGTCAGCGTCGGATCACCGCCGCCGACGAGCACCAGCTCGTTGGGCGCGGTTCCGGCCACCACCTTCGTGGTCACCCGGTGGTCCGCGGGCAGCGTGAGCAGCGCGGCGACGGTGAGCAGGATCTTCGCCGTGGACGACGGGATCATCGACCGGTTCGGGTCGCCGCTCCACAGCACCGTCGCGCTGTCGGCGTCGGTGACCTGACCGGAGAAGGCGCCCAGATCCGGATTGCCGATGACCGGCGCGAGCGCGGCGGCCACCCCGGCCGGGCTCGGCGCGGGCGCGTTCGACGGCGCGGGGGCGACCTGCGGAAAGGGGCGGACCGGCGCGGGCGGTGCGGCCGTGGTCAGCCCGCCGTGCCGGAATTCGTCGGTCCACGGCTTGACGGTGAGCAGCACCCCGCCGCCCGCCGCGAGCAGCACGGCCAGCGTGAGACCGAACCCGATCCAGAGATTGCGGCGCCGCCGGGCAGCCAAGCCACCGATGTTCTTACCAACCACAGCCCGCAGCTCTCCTCGACTGATTTCCGCAGCAGCCGCCTGCCGCACCCATGTCCCCGCCGACCACACTATCCTCGTTGCGCAACCGTTCCCCCGAACAACCTGGCGAGTCGGCAGTCGTTACTGCTCATGCTCATAGATGCACCGAAGGAGATGGCGTGGAGTTCGACGTCACCATCGAGATCCCCAAGGGCTCTCGGAACAAGTACGAGGTCGATCACGAGACCGGACGGGTCCGGCTCGACCGGCACCTCTACACCTCCATGGTCTACCCCGCCGACTACGGCTACATCGAGAACACCCTGGGCGAGGACGGTGACCCGCTGGACGCGCTGGTCCTGCTGCCCGAGTCGGTGTTCCCCGGCTGCCTCATCGAGGTGCGCCCGGTGGCGATGTACAAGATGGTCGACGAGGCAGGCGGCGACGACAAGGTGCTGTGCGTGCCGGCCGGCGATCCGCGCTGGGACCACATCCAGGACCTGAAGGATGTGCCGGAGTTCGAGCTGGCCGCGATCAAGCACTTCTTCGAGCGCTACAAGGATCTCGAGCCGGGCAAGTACGTCAAGGGCTCGGAGTGGGTCGGCCGCGCCGAGGCCGAGACCGAGGTTGCCGCCTCGATCCAGCGGCTGAAGGACAACGGCGGACACTGACGCCGTCACGACAAAGCGGGAAGTCCGTTCGGGCTTCCCGCTTTTCGTGTCCAGGCGCTACCCGGCGGCGCGATTGCGCCGCTCCTTGCGTTCGGCGATCACCTCGTCCAAGTGTTCGCGGAGCAATTGCAGGATCGGCGCCTCCACCTCGCTGTCGAGCCGCTCGTGGGTGAAGTGCGCGTCCTCCATCGGCGCGAAAGCCTCTGCCGCCGAACGGTATGCGCAGTACGCCTGATGGGTCCGGCCGAGGGACTGCAGGATGAGCCCGTGCATCACCAACACCCTGGCCCTGGTCAGTGGCCCGATCGCGCGGTTGAGCATCCGGATCGCCGCGTCCGCGATGGGCTCGGCCTGGGTCAGCTGACCGGCCATCATGTGCACGTGCGCCAGCCGCGCCAGCGCCCAGCCTTCGCGTAGTTCCACCCCGCTGAGCCGGGCCAGCTGGACCGCCTCGCGGCACAGCTCGATCGCGTGGGTGTGATCGCCCTGGAAGCCGCGACTCACGCCGAGTTCGTGCGTCGCCATCGCCTCCAGCGCGGCATTGCCGATCTTGCCTGCGAGCGTCTTCGCCTCCGTCGCCCTGGCCTCGGCGGCGACGAATTGTCCACCGTCGGACAGAGTTTTGGCGATGTGCACCAGGCTGGCGCACTCGACCGCCGGATCCTCGACCCGGCGGGCCAGCCGGATCGCGCGTTCGGCGTGCGCGAGCGAGGCCGCCGTCTCGGTGCCCATCCTGGTCGACGAGGCGAGCAGCTGCCCGGCGAACGCGATCAACCGAACGTCGCTGGCCGAGGCCGGGTTCAGCGAGAGCGCGATGCGCTGGTGGTCCCGGCCCTGGCGCAGCGTGCCGAGCGAGTAGCTGTAGTTCGCACCGAGGGTCACCCTGATCCGGCATTCGACGCGGCGGTCACCCGCCCGCAACGCCGCGGCGAGCAGTTTGCCGAGCGCACGGGACAGCTCCTGGCAGTGCGGGCCGCCGTCGATCAATTCCGCGGTGGCCCAGGCGATGTCGGCCGCGGGCACGAGCGCGGGACCACCCACCCGCGCGGTCTGCTCGTACAGCGAGATCAGGTTGGGTCGCTCGACATCGAGCCAGTATTGCGCGGCGATGCTGTCGATGAACGAAAGCCCTTCGGCCACGGTGTCGCCCAAGTGTTCCGGCAGGCGCGAGCCCGGATTGCACACCGCCATCAGATTTTTCATGGTGGCCAGGTAGAAGTCCAGCAACCGGGCCAGCGCACCGGAGGTCGGTTCGTCGGCCTCGGGACCGTGGAGTTCACGCGCGAACAAGCGCGGCAGATCGTGGTAGGTATAGCGCCCGGACGAACTGGTCTCCATCAGGTTCAGGTCGACGAGCGATTCACACAGCTCCTCGACCAATATCCGTTCCGCACCGAGGATGGCGGCCGCGCCGTCGAGCGAGATCTCCGCCACCTCCGGCGCGGCCAGCATCCGAAAGGCCCTGGCCTGCGCGCAATCGAGCTGGTCGTAGCTGAGCCGGAACGCCGCCTCGACCGCGAGGTCGCCGCTGCGCAGCGTGCCGAGCCGCTGCTGCTCGTCGGCCAGCCGCTCGGCCAGGCTGCCGATGGTCCAGCTGGGCCTGGCCGCCAGCCGCGCGCCGACGATCCGGACGGCCAGCGGTAATCCGCCGCAGGCCTCGAGCACGCTGTGCACCGCGGCGGGCTCGGCGGCGACCCGCCGCAGGCCGGCGATCCCGGCGAGCAGGGTGCGCGCCTCGACCGGGGCGAGCACATCGAGCCGCACGCTGAGAACGCCCACTACACAGGGCAATTCGGGCATCGAGGAACGACTGGTGATCAACACTGCGGAGCCGGGCGTGCCCGGAATCAGCGGGGCCACCTGGTCCACGTCGCGCGCGTTGTCCAGCACGACGAGCACCCGCTTGCCGTCGAGGATGCTGCGGAACTGGGCCGAGCGCTCGGCGAGCGTCGGCGCGATCTCACCCTCCGCGACGCCGAGGGCACGCAGGAAATCGCCGAGGATGTCCGCCGCCGGGGTGCCTGCTCGGTCGCGACCGCGGGCCTGCGCGAAACCGTGCAGGTCGACGTGCAACTGCCCGTCCGGGAACCGGTCCCGGACGCGATGGCCGACATGCACCGCCAGCGCGCTCTTACCGATACCGCCCATGCCGTTGATCACACATACCGGCACCGCGAAACCGTCTGCGCGGGTGAGCCATTCGCTGATCCGCCGCACGGTCTCGGTGCGGCCGGTGAAGTCGACCACGTCGGCAGGCAGCTGTGCGACCCGCGCCACCGTGCGACGAGGCGGCCGCACGATCATCGCCGCATTGCCGGTATCGCGTTGTGGCGCACGCAGATCCCCGCGCAGGATGCGCTGATGCAGCTCGGCGAGCGGCTGGCCGGGTTCGATGCCGAGCCGCTCGATGAGCACCTTGCGGGTGTCGGCGTACACCGCGAGCGCCTCGGCCTGCCTGCCCGCGTGATACAGCGCGG
The DNA here is from genome assembly GCF_007990755.1 of Nocardia ninae NBRC 108245. Taxonomy (GTDB): domain Bacteria; phylum Actinomycetota; class Actinomycetes; order Mycobacteriales; family Mycobacteriaceae; genus Nocardia; species Nocardia ninae. Next base: position 39,217 of record NZ_BJXA01000009.1, read on the forward strand.
TCATCAGCAGGCCGCGCAGTTGCTCGCGCATCGGATGCTCGGCCGACAGCGGCGTCAGCTCCGCGATCACCTCCGGATAGCGGCCCAGGCGCAGGTCCAGCTCGATGCGCTGCTCCAGCAGCGCGACCCGGCGTTCGATCAGCTGCGTGCGCTGCCGATCGGCATAGGGGCCGGGCAGCCCGGCCAGCGGCGTGCCCGACCAGAGCCGCAGCGCGGTGTCGAGCCGCTCGCGCACCAGCTCGACCGTGTACTGCGGGTCCGTGCCGATTCGCTCCGGTTGCGCCTCGACCAGCAGGTCGTCGACCAGCTCCACATCCACCGCACCCGGGGACAGCCGCAGCGCGTAGCCGCCGCCGAACCCGACGAGCACCGTGGCGGGCGCACCGGACGGGCGCTCCGGCTCCAAGGCCCGGCGCAGATGCAGGATGTGATTGCGGAGCGCGCCGATCGCGCTCGGCGTCGGATGCTCGCCCCAGACGCCGTCGATGAGTTCCGGCACCGTGGCCGAACGTCCGCTGCGCAGCAACAGGGCCGCCAGCAAGGCTCGGCGCTGTTTGGAGCCGAGATCGACCTCCAGCTCGTCGCGCCACGCACGAACCTCGCCGAGCACAGCGAACTTCAGCATTCGGTCCCCTCTCTCCATCGGACCTCCAGCTATGAACGTAGACAATCGTCCGACGTCTTCGTCGACCAAGCTCGGCGAAGTCACCGATGAGCCACTGTTGCACCGGCGTCATCGTTACCGGGGGTGGTGGTAGCACCACCACGGCACGCCAGCAGACAGTACCCAGCATTCGGGTGTTCGCGGCATGGGCGCGAGGGCTCCCGATTCCTAGGCTCGAATCGTCGGGGACGCACCCATGCCTTCCGGCTCGAACAGGAGGAAGACACTGCTCATGAACCCATTTCGGCGCAACTCCGGTAAAGCGGCCCTCTCGGTCGTAGTGGCGGGCGCGGTACTCGCCGCGGCCGCGTGCGGTGGTGAGACGTCGGTGGGCGCACCGGACGAGGCGGCGAAGACGACGCCGCCCGCCGTGGCCGCCGCGATGGACAAGGTGGTGCGCCAAGGATTCCCCGGTGTGCAGGTGGTGATCGACGGACCGGCCGGACATCGGACGTTCACCGCGGGGGTCGGCGACCTGAACACCCGCGCACCGTTCCCGGACGACGCGCGCGTCCGGATCGGCAGCAACACCAAGACCTACGTGGCGACGGTGATCATGCAGCTGGTTGCCGAGGGCAAGGTCGACCTGGACGCGTCGATCGAGCGCTACCTGCCCGGCATGGTGCAGGGCAACGGCAACGACGGCAACCGGATCACGGTGCGCCAGGTGTTGCAGCACACCAGCGGCGTACCGGACTACCTCGGCCGTGGTGCGGGCGACGGCATCACGACCCAGAACTCCGAACAGATCGACCCGGACGAGGAAACGCTGCGGTGGCAGCACTTCGAGATGACCGAGCTGGTCCGCCGGGCGATGACGGCCCCGCCCCAATTCGAACCGGGTGCTAAATCCGTCTACACCAACACCAACTACCTGCTGGCCGGTCTGCTGATCGAGCGGGTGACCGGCAATCCGGCCGCCGACGAGATCGGGCGCCGGATCCTCGAGCCGCTCGGCCTGCGCGACACCTATGTGCCCGCCGCCCGCGAAACCGGCATCCGCGGCCCGCACGCCCGCGGGTACCACCGGATCGACGGTAAGCCAGTCGATTTCACCGACTTCGACCCGTCCTGGGGCGCCACGGCGGGCGACATGATCGCCACCCCGACCGACATGAACCGGTTCTTCACCGCGCTGCTGGCCGGAAAGCTCTTGCCGCCTGCGCAATTGGCCGAGATGAAGCGCACCGTGCCGTTCGACCGCATGCCGGGCGCGGACTACGGCCTCGCCCTGATCCACCGGACCGCACCGTGCGGCAAAGAGGTCTGGGGGCACGGCGGCAGCATTCCCGGGTTCGAGACGCGCAACGGCGTGACGGCCGAGGGCACCGCGGTGACCGTCACGGTCAACCAGCTGCCGGCCACCGAGGAGGAGGCCGATGCGGTCAACGGCGTATTGGACGCCGCTCTGTGCGCCTCGTGATCGCCCCACCCACCAGCAACCACGGCCCCCATATCGGCTGCGGCCGAACAACTTCCGAGGAGCAACAGTGAAACGCGCGAAAGGGCTGACGGTCGCCTTGACCGGCCTGGTGGCCTGTGCCGGACTGATCGGCTGTGCCGGTCCGAAGGCCGAGGCGAAGCCGCAAACCCCGGTGCCGGAACGGTTCACCGGTCAGCAGCTGGACTGGAAAGCCTGCGGGGTTCCGAAACTGGATGACGCCGGGGCGCAGTGCGCCGACGTCACCGTGCCGGTGAATTACGCTGACCCACAAGGGCCCACGCTCACCGTGGCGATCTCCCGTATCGCGGGCACCGACCCCGCACCGCAACGCGGCGTCATGTTGTCCAACTCCGGCGGTCCCGGCGGCGAGGGTCTGGACTTCATGGTCGATGTCGGCAAGGCGATGACGCCCGAGGTGCGGGCCCGCTACGACCTGATCGGCATGGACCCGCGTGGCGTCGGACGCTCGTCCGCCGTCGACTGCAAGTGGCCGGTCGGCTTCGGACTGCAGTCCGCGGGCCTCGACGCGGCGGGGTTCGCGGAGTCCGTTGCGGCACAAGGTGACCTGGCCGCCCGGTGCGTCGGTACCGAAGGGGCTCGACTGCCCTACATCACCACCCGCAATACCGCGCGGGACATGGACGTCATCCGCGGCATTCTCGGCGCGGAGAAGATCAGTTACTACGGCACCTCGTACGGCACCTACCTCGGTGCGGTGTACATGCAGATGTTCCCCGAACGCAGCGACCGGATGGTGCTGGACAGCGCGGCCGACCCGGACGCCTACGGGCCGGTCGGCATGATGCAGGCCATGGGCCCGGCCAACGAGGCCGCGCTCGACCTGTGGGCGGATTGGGTCGCGGCGCGCGACGGCGAGTACCACTTCGGCACCAGCCGGGCCCAGGTCCGCGGCGCGATCCAGGACCTGATCAAACAGTCTGCGGACAAGCCGATCCGGTTGGGCGAGTACGAGATCGACGAGCATTGGCTGCCGGTGGTGCTGTTCGTCGGGTTGGACAGCCCGGATCAGTACGGGATGCTCGCCGGCCAGATGCGTACCATCGCCGATGCGGCCGCGGGCAAGCCCGCCCAGCCGGACGAAACGTTGAACGCCACACTGGGATTCGCTTTGAAGGCCCGTCCGAAAGACAATTCATCACAGATGGCCATCATGTGCGGTGACGTGGCGACGCCGCGGGATCCGGGATTCTATTGGCGCAACATCGAGGCCGCCCGCGCCACCCAACCGGTGTTCGCCGGGTTCACCAACAACATCACCCCGTGCGCGTTCTGGGCCCCGCCCGCCGAACCGGCCACGGTGGTGCGTAATGCGGTGCCCGCCATGATCGTGCAGTCCACCGGAGACACCAGGACCGCGTACGACGGAGCGCTCGCCATGCACAACGACCTGAGCGCGTCCCGCATGGTCACCCTCCAGGATGTGCCGATCCACTGGATCTTCGGGCGCTACCAGAACTCCTGCGTGTACTCGGCGGTGAACACCTACTTCCGCGACGGCACGCTGCCCGCCGAAGATATGACCTGTCGGATCGACTGACCGGAGCCGTGTAGCCCTGAGCCCCCACGGGTTCAGGGCTTCACGCGTTCAAGTAGGCCAGTACGGCGAGTACGCGCCGATGGCCGACATCCTCGGCGGAGAGGCCGAGCTTCGCGAAAATGCTCCGAATGTGTTTGTGCACAGCGCCTTCGCTGACCACCAGCCGCTCGGCGATGGTCGCGTTGTTGTGCCCCTCGGCCATCAGCGCCAGCACCTCGCGCTCACGGGCGGTCAGCGCGGCCATCGGATCGTCGGCCTTGCGCCGCACCAGCAGTTGCGAGATCACCTCGGGGTCCATCGCGGTGCCGCCCGCGGCGACCCGGCGCAGCGAATCGAGGAAGCGGTCCACCTTACCGACCCGCTCCTTGAGCAGGTAGCCGACACCGCCCATGCCGTCGCCGAGCAGTTCCGCGGCGTAGCTGTCCTCCACCCAGGACGACAGCACCAGCACCGGCAGGCCGGGGTACAGCTTGCGCGCGCTGACGGCCGCGCGTAAACCGTCGTCGGTGAACGTCGGCGGCAGGCGCACATCGACGACGACCGCGTCCGGCCGATCCGCGGCCACCGCCGCGAGGAAGTCGTCCGCGTTGTCCACGGCGGCCACCACCTCGATGCCCGCCGTACTCAGCAACAGCACGAGACCCTCCCGCAGCAGGGCATTGTCCTCGGCGATCATGACCCGCACGGCAACTCCACCCGCAATACAGTAGGGCCACCGGGTGGACTGGTCAGCGTCATCCGGCCGTCGAGCGCCTCGGCCCTGCGCCGGATACCGGCCAGCCCACCGCCGTAGGTCTCCACGGCGCCGCCTACCCCGTCGTCGCGGACCTCGATCGTGAGCAGTTCCGGCGCACCGCCGAGCACCAGGGAGATGCCCGCGGCGCCGGAGTGCTTGGTGGCGTTGGTGAGTGCCTCGGTGATCACGAAGTACGCCGCCGCCTCCACCGCGGCGGGACGCCTGCCCACCTCGCGCAGATCCAGCACACAGGGAATGGGATTGCGGGCGGCAACCGCCGAAATGGCACTCGCCAGGCCACGATCGGTGAGCACCGGCGGATACACGTTGCGCACCACGTCACGCAGTTCGGCCAGCGCGGCCGTCGCGGTGTCCTGCGCCTTGCGCACCAGACCCTGCGCCGTCTCCGGATCCTGGTCGCGCAGTTGGTCGGCCAGCCCGAGCTGCATGATCACCGCAGCGAGCCGGGCCTGCGCGCCGTCGTGCAGGTCACGCTCGATCCGGCGCAGCTCGGCGCCGTGCGCGTCCAGTGCGGCCGCCCGCGTCGCGGTGAGTGCCGCGACCCGGTCGGCCAGCAGGGCGCCCTCGGTCGGTTTCAGCAGGGCGTGGGTGGCCATCGCCTGCCAGCGCGCGGCCACCGGAAGTTGCAGGGTCACCAGGGCAACCGGGAATGCGAGGAAGAAGCTCAGTATCGCCTTGGGCCACGAGTCGACCACGAATCCGAAACTGGCGAACTCCTGCCCCGGCGGCAACAGCTGCCAGAATTCCGGTATCGCCAGCTGAGCGAGGGTGCTCAGCGGCAACGCGATGGCGAAGACCGCGAGATAGATGCCGGTCAGCGCGTGCGCGACCAGCCAGCCGAAGTCCCGCCGGTTCGCCGGATCGGTGAACACCGTCGCGACCCGCTGCCGTAGGCCGCCGGTGAACGGCTGATAGGCACCCGCCGCCTGTTCACCGAGATACCTTGCCGCCCGGCGCCGATCGAACGACACCAGCGGCCGGACCAACCGGATCACCTCGGGCAGCGCCGGTATCCCTACGCCGATCAGGCAGAACGCGCCGACGATCAGCAGGCCGACCACCGCGAACAACGCGAGTATCGAGGTGACACCGCCGACCGCCAGATACCAGACCGCACCCGGCAGCCGCCGTGCTTTGTCCAGCGCGGAGCGCAGTGCGTTGATCACGCTCGCCATGCTGTCAGAACAGGACGCGACCGCGCCCGGCCGGTGCCCGAGGCGCGCATCGCCCCGGGCACGGCTTCGCTCACGCCGATCCGGACCCGCCCGCGGGTCTGCCCGCGCCACGATCGTCCGGGTCGCTGCCGTCGCGCGGGTTCACCGCGCCGCCACCGCCGAGCACCAGCCCCGCCTGATCGACCACCCGCGACTCGGTCGCGAGTACCGACTCCTCGGCCTCCTCGGCCTCGGCCCGCGCCGCCTGCAACCCGCCGACCATCCGCAGCGGCACTTCCCGCCAGAACAGCACGAGGATCAGCGCGAGCAACGCGACACCGGTGGCCGACAGGAACACCATCGACATGGAGTCCGCGAAGCCGACCTTGAACGGCCGGGCCAGCTCCGGGCTCAGCTGCTGAATGATCGAGCTGTCCTTCAACACCTCGCCCGCGGCCGAAGTATCTTGCGCCAGCAAGCCTTTCGCCAACGCCGCATCGACCGGGTTGCTGCTGCGTGCACCCTCCACGACCGCCTGCTGGAACTGCGGATCCGCAGCGGCACTGCGCATCTCGTCGGAGATGTTCGGCGTCAGCTGCGCGAACAGGATGGACAGGAACACCGCGACCCCGAGCGTGCCGCCGATCTGCCGGAAGAACGTCGCGGCCGCCGTGGACACGCCCATGTCCTTGGGCGGCAACGCGTTCTGCAGCGCCAGGGTGAGCGGCTGCATCAGGTTGCCGAGGCCGAATCCCGTGCACGCCATGAAGATCATCGCCAGCCACAGCGGGCTGTCGGCGGTCAGGAAGTGCAGCAGGAACAGGCCGAGCGTCAGCATGGTCGCACCGATGATGGTGAAGGTGCGGTAGCGGCCGGTCCGCGAGATCAGTTGACCCGACACCACCGAACCGGTCATCAGGCCGAGCACCATCGGCAGCATCTGCAGGCCCGCCAGCGTCGGGCTCGCACCGCGCACCACCTGCAGGTACTGCGGCAGCAGCGAGATACCGCCGAACATGCCCGCGCCGACCACGAACGAGATCACCACGCCCAGTGCGAAAGTCCGGTTCTTGAAGATGCGCAGCGGGATCAGCGCGGCGTCGCGCAGCGCCTTCTCCACGAAGACGAACCCGATGATGCCGGCCACCCCGATCACGTAGCAGGCGACGGCACGCCCACTGCCCCAACCCCATTCACGGCCCTGCTCGGCGACGATGAGCAGCGGTACGAGACCGATCGCCAGCGCCAGCACGCCCCACCAGTCCACCCGATCGGTGGAGTGCGGCCGCTTCGGCAGCTTCAGCACCCGGTACACCACGGCGAGCGCGATCAGGCCGATCGGCACGTTCACCAGGAACACCCAGCGCCAGCCGCTCACCCCGAGGATCGTCTCCTGCCCGGCGAGCACACCGCCGAGCACCGGGCCGATCACGCTGGAGGTACCGAACACGGCCAGGAAGTACCCCTGATACTTGGCGCGTTCGCGCGGTCCGACGATATCGCCCAGGATCGTCAGCGCCAGCGACATCAGGCCGCCCGCGCCGACGCCCTGCACGGCACGGAAGGCAGCCAGCTGGTACATGGACTGCGACATCGTGCACAGCAGCGAGCCGACGATGAAGATCGCGATCGCCAGCATGAAGAACTGCTTGCGGCCGAACATGTCGGACAACTTGCCGTACAGCGGCGTCGCCAGCGTCGCGGTGATCAGATAGGCGGTGGTCGCCCACGCCTGCATCGAGTAGCCGTTGAGGTCGTCGGCGATGGTGCGGATCGCGGTGGACACGATCGTCTGGTCGAGCGCGGCCAGCAACATGCCGAGCATCAAGCCGCTCAGGATCACCAGGATCTGGCGATGGGTGAACTCGGGCGGCGATTCCACCTTCTCAACCGTTGTCACGACTGCGCCTCGCTGGCGCTCGGCTCCGTCGCGCCAACTAGCGCTGTAATTTCGGTTCGCTCGCTTCGCTCGCTCACGTGTCGTTCTCCGTCCCAGTAAAGGTCTCGTCCCAGTTGCGGCGCATCGCGGCGATCATCTCGGGCCTGGTGCGCTCGAAGTCGTCCACGAACTGTTCGAGCAGTCCGGCGAAGTCGGCCCTGGCCTGTGGCGTCCATTCGGCCATCACCCGGGTCAGGTTCTCGTTGCGACGCCTGCGGATCTCTTCGGCGACGGCCCGGCCACGCTCGGTGACGACGAGCACGGTCGCTCTGCCGTCCGCCGGGTCGGCCTGCCGCTCGACCAATTTCTTGCCGACGAGCTGGGCGACCTGACGGCTGACCGTCGAGGCGTCCGAGTGCAGCGCGCCGGCCAGCGCGCCCGATCGCATCGGTCCGTCACAGCACAACCGGATCAGCGCGCCGAAGGCGGCCGGGTCCAGTCCATCCTTGGTCCACGTGCTCAGCTGGGCCGCGGTGCGGTCGCGAATTCGCTGCAATCGGGTGAGTTGCATCGCGATCGTGTCGATCGTCCGGTCGTCCACACCTCATCCTTGCTTGCATCAATCAATTAGTTGCGCAATGCAAGTATGCGGACGACCCTCCTACTGGGGCAAGCGATATACGGCGCTTTACTCGCCCTTGAACTCCGGCGCCCGCTTCTCGAACACCGCCTTGATCGCCTCGGTGAGGTCCTGCGACGGCAGGAACGCGGAGTTCCACGCGGACACATAGCGCAGCCCGGCGGCCACCTCGTCCTTGCGCCGCTGATCCAGCACGTCCTTCACACCCTGCACCACCAGCGGCGGGTTCACCGCGATCTCGCGTGCCGTGGCGTGTGCGGCGTCCAGTGCCGCGTCCTGATCCGCGAACACCTCGTTGACCAGGCCGATCTTCTCCGCGCGCGCCGCGTCGATGTCCTTGCCGGTGTAGGCGAGCTCGCGCAGCTGGCCCTCGCCGATGATGCCCGGCAGCCGTTGCAGCGAACCGATGTCGGCCACGATGGCGACCTTCGCCTCGCGCAGGCTGAACTTCGCGTCCGCGCTCGCGTAGCGGATGTCCACCGCTGCGATCAGGTCGAGGCCACCGCCGATGCACCAGCCGGAGACGGCCGCGATCACCGGCTTGCGGCAGTCCGCCACCGCGGTCACCGCACCCTGCATCTTGCGCAGTTCCACCAGGAACTCGGTGCGCGGCGCGGCCAGCGCCCGATCGGCCATCAGCGGGCCGAACATGCCGCTCATCGCGGGCAGGTCGAGGCCGTAGGAGAAGTGCTTGCCCGAACCGGTGAGCACGATCGCGCGCACCTCGGGGTCGGCGTCGAGCGCCTGGAAGATCTCCGGCAGCTCCCGCCAGAAATCCGGGCCCATCGCATTGCCCTTGCCGGGACCCGTCAATGTCACCTGCGCGACGTGGTCCTTCGTTTCAACGGTGAAAGCCTGCCAGTCAGTCATTTGTACAGCGTATCGAGGAGAGTGCGACCTAGTACTTCGCATCTCGAAATGGGCGTCTACCAGTGCTGCGCCCCCCGAACCGACCCAGCCACCACAGCGCGAACTTTGCGAGCGCCGTTCGCGGCCCGTCTCGCGTCCGAGTGGCCGAAGTGCATGCGCCGCAGGCGCGAGTCTCGGCCGCTCGGACGCGAGACTCCGGGGGCCGCGAACACGCCGCGCCCGCGCGGCCAAATTTACTGTAAAAACTGCGCAAAATCGGTGCGGCGCACTGGTTCCCCTTTTGCGGGCGGGCGGATCATTAAAGCTCGTCAGCAAACCTCGATTCTGGATTCGGAGGCCATCATGCTGATGCATCAAGGAATCGGCCTCGAGCGGTTCAACCAAATCTCGCGTGCCCGTGCGATACACGCGCTGTTCGCCTGCTGCTGCAACGTCACCTGGGCCGCCACCCTCGCCGATGCCCGGCCCTATCCGAACAGGGACGCGCTGCTCGCCATGGCCGATGTGGAGTTACTCGCGCTGTCCCAGGACGATCTGGATCGGGCACTCGAAGCAGTTGTGCACGAACAGGTCTCGGGCGGCAGTATGGCCGAGCTCGCGCAGATCACGCAGGCGCGCATCACTCGGATGCTCGGGCCGAGCGAGGGCTATCCGGAATACTGACGCATTCGCCGAGTAGCCCGGCGCACCACCCGCAATCGCTCTACTCTGGTGGCATGCGCAGGTCGACATTGCCACCGATCGCCTGCCGAGTCGCGGACACCCTCATCGCCCGAGGCCATCACGGTGTCATCGTGACCCAGCCGGCCCCCACCCCCACCGTTGCGGATGCCGCGCGCTCGCTCGGCGTCGACGTGGGCGCCATCACCAGCTCGCTGGTCTTCCTGCTGGACGAGGATCCGGTGCTGCTCCTGGTTTCCGGCGCACACGAGGTAGATCTCGAGTCCACCGGAAAACGCCTGGAGGGCACCCTGACTCACGCCCCCGCCGAGATGATCCGCCAGGTCACCGGCCAGCCGATCGGCGGCGTAGCCCCGGTGGGCCACCCCACCAACCTCCCCACCTGGGTGGACACCGCCCTCTCGAACCACCGCGAGGTCTGGGCCGCGGGCGGCCACCCGAACACGGTGTTCCGCACCTCTTTCCACGAGCTGGTCCGGATAACCGCCGGTCTACCGATAGACGTCGACTGATTACACCCCTGGATCTGGCCTGAATACGCGGAGAGGCGGGCTGGCGTAGGTTCAAGGGGTGACCGAAGCTGAACGGCCCGCCACGGATTTCCAGATCCCTGATGATCTGAGCGGGATTACTGCCGAGCAATTCCGCGCATCCATGCGCCACTATCCGGCGGGCGTTACTGTCGTCACACTGGACTCGCCGAAGGGCCCGATCGGTTTCACCGCGACTTCCTTCGCCTCCCTGTCGCTGGCTCCGCCACTCGTTTCGTTCAATATCGCGCACACCTCGTCGAGCCTCGCCGCCCTGCTCGACGCCGACTCGGTCGTCATCCACTTCCTCGGCGAACACCAGCACCACCTGGCCCAGCGTTTTGCCCGCACCGCCGAGGACCGTTTCAGCGACCGTTCCCTCTGGACCACTCTCGACACGGGCGAACCGGTCCTGCACGGCACCCCCATCTGGCTGCGCGCGACCATCCACCAGCTCATCCCGCTGGGTGACCACACTCTGGTCGTAGGTCTAGTGACCCGGGTGCACGACAACACCGACGAAACCCCCGCCGCCGCTCCCCTTCTTTACTACAACGGCCGCTACCACCGGCCGACCAAACTTGGCGACTGAGCAACGTTTCGACCATGGCCGTCCGGCGTAGCGCCGGGCGGCCACTTTTACATGGCTACCCGGTGAGGCAAGGGGCGGCACCGGTCGGGGCCTGGGAGGTGAAGGGGCGGGTCTCCGGGGTGGGGTTCCAGAGGTTGTTGGTGGTGGCGTAGTTCCAGCTCGGACCTTGGTGGACGAGCGTGGCGACGGCCTCGATGAGCCGGTCGATGTGGGCCGCCGTGGTGCCGAGGCCGATGCTGGCGCGCAGGGCCCCGTCGAGGTCGAGGCGGGCGAGCAGCGGGTGCGCGCAGAAGCGGCCGTCGCGGACGCCGATGCCGTGTTCGGCGGACAGATAGGCGGCGACGTGGCCGGGGACGAAACCGTCCAGGGTGAAGGCGACGATGCCGACGGTATCGGGGGCGTCGGCCCAGATGCGCAGCAGGTTGACGCCGGGGATCGCGGCGAGGCCGTCGCGCAGCCGGTCGGCGAGGTGGTGTTCGTGGGCGGCGAGGGTTTCCGCATCGATCTCACAGAGCGCGTCACAAGCGGCGGCGAGCGCGGCGGCCCCGAGCACGTTGGGCGAACCACCCTCGTGGCGCTGCGGCGCCTGCGCCCATTCGGTGCCCGCAGTGGTGACCTCGCGGACCGCGCCACCACCGGCGAGGTACGGCTCGGCGTTGTCGAGCCAGTCGCGGCGGCCGACGAGCACGCCCGCGCCGAACGGGGCGTACAGCTTGTGGCCGGAGAAGGCTAGGTAGTCGATGCCGGTGTCACGCAAACTGATTCGCCGATGCGGCGCGAGCTGGGCGGCATCGACGAGGATGCGGGCGCCGCACTGGTGGGCGATGGTGGCCAGCCGCTCCAGCGGCAGCACCTCGCCGGTGACATTGGACGCGCCGGTCACCGCGAGCAGCGCGGCGGGCTTGCTGCACAGCTCGGCGACGAGCCTGCCGATGGTCTCCTCGACCGTCGCCCCGGCCTGCACGACGCGGCGGCCGTGCTTGGTCCAGGGCAGGAAGTTCGCGTGGTGCTCGATATCGAGCACCACGGTGTCACCGGGCACGCAGGACGCGAGCAGGTTCAGCGAGTCGGTGGTGTTGCGGGTGAACACCACCACCTGATCGTCGGCCGCGTCGAGGAACCGGGTGACCGAACCGCGGGCCGCCTCGTAGCACTCGGTGGAGATCCGCGACGCGTAGCCCGCGCCGCGGTGCACGCTCGCGTAGAACGGCAGCAGCTGCTGTACCCGGTCGGTGACCTGCGCCAATGCGGGCGCGCTGGCGGCGTAGTCGAAGTTGGCGTAGGTGGTCGTCCCGCCTTGGACGAGCGGCACCTGAAGGTCGTCGCCGGAAACCCGGGCAAGGGGGGCACAGTTCTGGGTCACCACAGCAGTCATCACGAAAATCCCATCGGCTCCGGGACCCGCAATCAGGTGATTCGTCGAGTCCGCGCTTGCCGCACCCGGTCGGGCGTCGGCCTGGTCGTCACCCGGAGCACCCCACCGCGGAGGAGGGTTGCCGACCAGCAAGCCGGGGCTGAACGCTGGTACTCATGACCTGACCCGAGATTGGCAGATGCCCACCCAAGCTGTCAAGACCAACAGCCGCGTGGGCGCGGCGGCGGAAATGCGTTGCTAATCCCGCGCCATTGGGGTCACATCATTGGGTGTCGCCCTCCCTGCTGCTGAGCTTTATCGGCCTGTGCGTTCTGCTGTCGCTCACTCCCGGCCCGGACTCGTTCCTGGTGCTGCGGTTTTCGCTGGTGGACGCGCGACCGGGGATCGCCGCGGCGATCGGGTCGGCGCTCGGCGGGATCTTGTGGGCAGTGGTGGTCGCGGCCGGCGTCGCGGCGCTGCTGGAGCAGTCGGCGACCGCGTACCGCGCGTTGAAGGTGATCGGCGGAATCTACTTGGTGTACTTGGGGATTCGCGCGTTGCTGGATCAGCGGCGACAGCGCAAGGCCGCGCGGGAGGCCGATGGCGTCGGAGGTCTGGCGGACAACGCGGCGGCCACCCGGACATCGGTTCGCTCGGCGTTCACCGCGGGTGTCGTCTCCTGCATGTTCAACCCGAAGGTCGGCCTGTTCTATCTCGCGGTGCTGCCCCAGTTCCTCACCGAGGTCACCTTCGTCAACACCCTCGCCCTCGGTGCCATCGAATCGGTGATCGCCGCGGTAGAGATGGTGCTCCTGGCCTTGGTCGCCTCCCGCGCGGTCGCGCTGCTGCGCCGCCCGAAGATCCGGGAGCGGCTCGAACAGGCCAGCGCCGCCATTCTGACCGCCCTCGGCATCGGCACCGCCGCCTCCGCGGCCTGACCGATCCCGCGCGAAACGCGCTGAGCTGCAAGATCACCAGCGGGATGAGGGGAATCACAGCGGCGCCAGCGGGGCGACCCAGCGACCGCCCGGCGAACCCACCGGCTGACCCGCCCACCAGGCATTGCTTCGGCGCGTCCAACAGAAATCGCCACGACCTGCAACAACCTCGCCCGCGACCGCCAGCGCGGCAACCGCGGCGGTGAACAACAAACGTCGACAACCCCGAGTACCGTGGACAACTGGTCACCATGGTGTTTGCCCATTGGTAACCCAGCTATGACACAACAACACCAGGGAAGTGCGAGGCAGGTCGAATGGGAGGTGGGCAGGGCGTCATGCTCCAGCCACAGGTTGACGCGACGGTACACCCGCTATTACGGACCGCGCACACGCCACCGGCCCGCACCCTCGTCGACATCCTGACCGCTACCGCGCTGACCCATCCCGACGCACCCGCCATCGATGACGGCGACACGGTGCTCACCTATCTCGAACTCGTGGTGGAGATCGAGAAGACGATGGCCCGCCTCGCCACGGCGGGTGTGCGCCCGGGCGACCGGGTCGGCGTGCGGATGCCGTCCGGCTCGCGCGAGCTCTACCTCACCATCCTCGCAGTCCTGTACGCGGGCGCCGCCTATGTACCGGTCGACGCCGACGACCCGGACGAGCGCGCCCAGCTGGTCTTCGGCGAGGCGCAGGTCACCGCGATCGTCACCGCGGCGGGTATCGAGACGACACCGGCGGCAATCCGTGCGGCAGCGGACAATCCGGCCGACGCCGCCACGAGCACCCTGCCCACCCCCGCCGACGACGCCTGGATCATCTTCACCTCCGGCTCCACCGGAACGCCGAAAGGTGTTGCGGTGACCCACCGCAACGCCGCCGCGTTCGTGGACGCCGAGGCCAGGCTCTTCCTGCCGGACGCCCCGATCGGCCCCGGCGACCGGGTGCTCGCCGGACTCTCGGTCGCCTTCGATGCCTCCTGCGAGGAGATGTGGCTGGCCTGGCGCAACGGCGCCTGCCTCGTCCCCGCCCCGCGCGACCTGGTCCGCACCGGCGCCGATCTCGGTCCGTGGCTGGTGCGCCGGGAGATCAGCATCGTCTCCACCGTGCCGACGCTGGCCGCGACCTGGCCCGCCGAGGCGCTGGACGCGGTCCGGCTGTTGATCTTCGGCGGCGAGGCCGTGCCGCCCGAACTCGCCGAACGTCTTGCCGGCAACGGTGATACGGAGCGCGAGGTCTGGAATACCTACGGCCCCACCGAGGCCACGGTGGTCGCCTGCGCCGCGCTGCTCGACGGCCAATGGCCCATCCGGATCGGGCTCCCGCTCGACGGCTGGGATCTCGTGGTAATCGACGCGGCCGGAAACCCGGTGGGCGAGGGCGAGTCCGGCGAACTGGTAATCGGCGGCGTCGGCCTGGCCCGCTACCTCGATCCCGCGAAGGACGCCGAGAAGTACGCGCCGCTGCCCTCGGTCGGCTGGGATCGCGCCTACCGCAGCGGCGACCTGGTCCGCAACGACAGCGCGGGCCTGGTCTTCCTCGGCCGCGCCGACGACCAGATCAAGCTCGGCGGCCGCCGCATCGAGCTCGGCGAGATCGACAACGCGCTGCAACACCTGCCCGGTGTCACCGGTGCCGCCGCCGCTATCCGAACAACCAAGGCAGGCAACAAGATTCTGGTCGGCTACCTCACCGGTCCCGGGCCTGATTTCGATCTCAAAGCGGCCAGAACTCAACTGGCCGAACAACTTCCGGCGCCCCTGGTGCCGCGGCTCGCGGTCGTCGACGAACTGCCGACCCGCACCTCCGGCAAGGTGGACCGCAACGCGCTGCCCTGGCCGCTGCCCAACAGCGCCGACGACGACGCCGACAACGACCTCACCGGTACCGCGCAGTGGGTTGCCGGACTGTGGGATTCGATCCTCGGTGGCGAGGTGCTCGACCTCGACGCCGACTTCTTCGACCTCGGCGGCGGCTCGCTGGCCGCGGCCCAGCTGGTGACCGCCCTGCGTGCCCGTTATCCCCAGATCACCGTCGCCGACCTGTACGACCATCCACGCCTCGGCGCGCTGGTGGAACTGCTGGAGCAGAGCACCCCGGCCGTCGCCGTCGAGGAGCGCGTGGTGCGCCCGACACCGCGGCGCGCCCAGTGGACCCAGGTGCTCGCCACCATCCCGCTCACCACGCTCACCGGCCTGCAGTGGCTCACCTGGCTGGCCATCGTCGGCAATATCGCGGCCTGGTCCGGCTCGCTGCCGTGGCTGCCGCAGCTGTCCTGGTGGTGGACGCTGGTGGCGTTCCTGCTCTTCATCTCCCCGCCCGGCCGGATGGGGATCTGCGTGGTCGGCGCCCGCCTGCTGCTGCGTGGGGTCGAACCCGGCCGGCATCCGCGCGGCGGCTCGGTGCAT
The DNA here is from genome assembly GCF_007990755.1 of Nocardia ninae NBRC 108245. Classification (GTDB taxonomy): domain Bacteria; phylum Actinomycetota; class Actinomycetes; order Mycobacteriales; family Mycobacteriaceae; genus Nocardia; species Nocardia ninae. The sequence continues at coordinate 54,692 of NZ_BJXA01000009.1, forward strand.
CTGCGGCTGTGGGCCGCGGTACGCCTGTCCGAGGCCAGCGGCGCCGAAAACCTCTCCGGCGCACCGTGGATGGTGCCGTTCGCGCGGGCGCTCGGCGCCAAGATCGGCAAGGGCGTCGACCTGCACACGCTGCCCCCGGTGACCGGCATGCTCGAACTCGGCGACGGGTGCAGCGTGGAGCCCGAGGTCGACCTGTCCGGCTATTGGATCGACGGCGACGTGGTCCACATCGGCCCGGTGACCGTCGGCGCGGGCGCGGTGGTCGGCTCACGATCGATCCTGTTGCCCGGCACCAGGATCGGCAAGAACGCCGAAGTGGCGCCCGGCTCCGCCGTCTCCGGCAAGGTCAAGGCAGAGCAGGAGTGGGCGGGCTCGCCGGCCGCGAAAATCGGTAAGGCACATCATCGCTGGCCCGCGCACACACCCGACCGCGCGGCGCACTGGGTGGCGATCTTCGGCGTCACCTCGATGGCGCTGGCCGCGGTGCCCATCCTCGGCCTCGGTGCGGGTGGCCTGTTCATCGCCTGGTTCATCCGCGACACCCGCACCCTCGCGGGCGGTTTGGGTCGCGCCTTCGCGATCCTGCCGGTCGCGACACTGCTCAGCCTCGCGGTGTACGCGGCGATCACCATCATCGCGGTGCGGCTGCTCAGCTTCCGGCTGCGCGAGGGCTATCACCCGGTGCGCAGCCGCACCGGCTGGCAGGTGTGGTCCACCGAGCGCCTGCTCGATTCGGCGCGCACCTTCCTGTTCCCGCTGTACGCGAGCCTGCTCACACCGATCTGGCTGCGGCTGCTCGGCGCGAACATCGGCAAGGGCGTCGAGGCGTCGACGGTGCTGCTGCTGCCCAAATTCACCACGGTCGCCGACGGCGCGTTCCTGGCCGACGACACCATGATCGCCAGCTACGAACTCGGCGGCGGCTGGCTGCGCATCGGCGAGGCGAAGGTCGGCAAACGCGCGTTTCTCGGCAACTCCGGCATGACCGCGCCGGGGCGGCGAGTACCGAAAAATGGTCTGGTCGCGGTCCTTTCGGCCGCGCCGTCCAAGTCGAAGGCGGGCTCGTCCTGGCTGGGCAGTCCGCCGGTGCGGCTGCGCCGCGCGCCGGAGAGCTCGGACACCGCACGCACCTTCGATCCGCCACCGAAGCTGCGCATCGCCCGCGCCATCGTTGAAACCTGCCGTCTGTTCCCGGTACTGGTGACCTTCGCGATCGGGCTCGGCGTGCTGTTCACCCTCGCCTGGCTCGCCCGCACCCTCGGTCATCTGCCCACCGCCCTGTTCAGCGGGCTGGTGCTGCTGGCCGCGGGCGCGGTGGCCGGGGCCAGCTCGGTGGCCGCGAAGTGGTTGCTCATCGGGCGGATTCGCGCCGAGGAACATCCGCTCTGGAGTTCGTTCGTGTGGCGCAACGAGGTATCCGACACCTTCGTGGAAACCGTTGCGGCGCCGTGGTTCGCGCGCGCCGCGACGGGTACACCGGTGCTGAACCTGTGGCTTCGTGGGCTCGGTGCCCGGATCGGCCGCGGGGTATGGTGCGAGTCCTATTGGCTACCGGAGGCGGACCTGGTGACACTCGGTGACGGCGCGACCGTGGAACGCGGCTGCGTCGTGCAGACCCATCTGTTCCACGACCGCATCATGTCCATGGACACGGTCACCCTCGGCGCGGGCGCCACCCTCGGCCCGCACTGCGTCGCACTGCCCGCCTCGACCATCGGCGAGGGCGCGACCATCGGCCCCGCCTCGCTGGTCATGCGCGGCGACACCGTTCCCCCGTCCACTCGCTGGTGGGGCAACCCGATCGCGCCTTGGTTCGGAGGCGACCCGGGGGCGGCCCGCTGATGCCGGGCAAGTTCTACGAGGCGCCGATCGACGAATACCTGCCGCAGAACGGGAATCGGGGCTACCGGGTATCGCGGTACGAGCTGGACCTCGTCTACAAGGTAGCCAGCAACCGGCTGGCGGGCCGCGCCGAGATCACCGCGGTGACCACCGTTGCGCAGCCGCGGTTCTCGCTGGATCTGTCCCAAGCGCTCGCCGTGTCCAAGGTGTTCGTCAACGGTACGAAGGCCGCCAAATACGCCCACCAGCGCGGCAAATTGGTGATCACGCCGCAGCAGCGCATTCCGGCGGGCGGTGTGCTCTCGCTGGTCGTCCAGTACGGCGGTGTCCCGCGGCCGGTGCGCGGACCGTGGGGTGCAGTCGGCTGGGAGGAGCTCACCGAGGGCGCGCTGGTGGCCAGCCAGCCGAACGGCGCCGCGTCCTGGTTCCCCTGCGACGATCATCCGAGTGCCAAAGCCAGCTACCGGATTTCGATCACCACCGACAGTCCGTACTACGCGCTGGCCAACGGCACGCTGCTGCGTAAGCAGGTCAAGGCCAGCCAGACCACCTGGGTGTACGAGCAGGCCGAACCCATGGCCACCTACCTGGCGACCATTCAGATCGGGCCGTACCAGAAACACCGCATCGTTTCCCCGCCCAGCTCGGTGCCCATGCACGCGGTGGCTCCGCCCCGGCTGCGCGGCAACTTCGAGCACGACTTCGCGCGGCAGCCGCAGATGATGGAGCTCTTCGCCGAGCGGTTCGGGCCGTACCCCTTCGAGGCGTACACGGTGGTCGTCACCGACGACGACCTGGAGATACCGATCGAGGCCCAGGGCATCTCCATCTTCGGCGCCAACCACTGCGACGGCAGGCGCGGCGCCGAACGGCTGGTCGCGCACGAGCTGGCGCACCAGTGGTTCGGCAACAGCCTGACCATCCGACAGTGGCGCGACATCTGGCTACACGAGGGCTTCGCCTGCTACGCCGAGTGGATCTGGTCCGAGGCGGCAGGCGGCCCGACGGCGGACCAGCTCGCCCGCGCGGCCAGGCACAATCTGTCCAGGCAGCCGCAGGACATCGCGGTCGGCGATCCGGGACCGCAGCACATGTTCGACGATCGTGTCTACAAGCGCGGCGCGCTCACCTTGCACGCGTTGCGGCTGGAACTGGGCGACCAGGCCTTCTTCGATCTGGTGCGGGAGTGGACGATTCGCTATCGCCACGGGTCGGTGAGTACCGAGGAGTTCACCGATCTGGCCGGGCATTACAGTCGAGTTCCGCTGCGGCCGCTGTGGGACAGCTGGTTGGCCGGGAAGCCGCTGCCGCAACTGCCGCCCTCGGCGGCGTAGGTCAGAACACCAGGTATCGGGAGGCGAGTTCCTCCACCAAGGGGTCGTCGTCGGGGACGCTGTTCAGGGCCTCGAGGTCGGATTCGACCGAGACCTGGCGGGGGTCGTCATGTTCGGCGTCGGGGCCGCCGTCTTCCGCGAGTTGACGCAATAGCTTGGCCCTGATGCGGTCTTTCAACGAATCACTCATGGTTTCAGCTTGCCCGGTTCGCGGCGCGGGAATCGCCCGGGCGCGCCGGATGGGTCTAGACCGGGGCGAGCCAGGTTCCCCACGGCGTATTGCGCAGGACGGTGTACACCGCGAGGAATGCGAAGAAGGTCCACATCGTCACGGAGCCGATCGAGGGCAGGCGCATGCGTCGGCCGCGCCAGGCGCGCAGGCTCCAGTCGGCTATCCACAGCACGAAGGCGAGCACCAGTGGAATCGCAAGCAGGTTGCTGTGCAACGAATCCAGCACCTGGCCGTCGGTGAGGTTGTGGATAGCTCGCATGCCGCCGCAGCCCGGACACCACCAGCCGGTCAGCGCGTAGACCGGGCACACGCCGTAGGAACCCTCGACGTGCGGGTCGCGCACGTGCAACAGCACGCCGATCCCGATGCCCACGCCCCCCACCAGTAGTGGAACCCCCACACTGCGCCAACCGGACCTGGCCGGGTGCGCCGGATCCTGCTGCGCCGCCGATTCCGGTGCCAAGTGCGTGCTGTCCACAGCACCAACGGTAACTGTGGCGCGCCCGTCGCCGCCAGCGGATGGCCGGGGTGCTATTCGGGCTGGGCGAAGCGCAGGGTATTGCCGAACGGGTCGGCCAGCTCGAAACCGGGGCCGCCCGGGCCGTCCTCAGGGCAGCCGGGCTTGGCGTAGCGGTACTCCTTGCCTGCCAGCTCGGCATGCCACGCCTGGATGTCGTCCACCGCGATCCACACGACGGTGCCCGGTGTTCCGTCACCGTGGTGCTCGCTGAGGTGCAGTTGGGCCGAGCCGCGCGACACCTGCGCGTACAACGGGAAGTCGTCGCCGAATCGATGTTCCCAGTCGACGGTGAAACCCAGGTAGTCGCAGTAGAACTCGTACGCTTTGGCGACGTCGAACATGCGGAGAACCGGGATGGGTGCTGCGAAGCCGATCTCATCGGAAGCCACGCCGACGATCATCGCACCGGGGTACGACATTTCGCGGTTCGTCCAATGCATGACGCCTACCCGGACGACCAGGTGCCCGCCTCACTCCTGATCTGTGTGTCCGTAGTGCCGGACCGGTGCATCGCGGTCCGACGTGATCACGCAAAACCGTTACCGGATCGCCACTTTCGCGCACTAACGCAACCAGCCTGGACAGACGATGAAGTCAGCAGAGCTAGCTTCGCCATGAATTATTTGTGAACAGAGACAGTGTCACTGCGCCGAATTACGGGTATTCCTACCTTCGAGCCAGAAGATCCGTTGCGGTGCGCTTGCACTAGCAAGCACCCAGCTTGCACTGTACTGTGGCGGCAGACACAAAGGAGTGCCCGATGCTGGTGAAGTCGATGAAGACTTTGGCGGACGCGCGTAATGGCGCCCTGACCGCCGCTTATCGCGCCGGACTGCGATCACGTACCTTCCGGACCGCGTCGTTGAACGCTCCTACCGCTCCCCTCGAGGTCATCCCGGTCACCACCGTGGACGGCGCCCGCCTGCGCGTGCACGCCTACGGCCCCGCCGACGGCGAGGTCATCGTGCTGATCCACGGCTGGAGCTGCAGCATCGAGTACTGGAACCCGCAGATCAACGCCTTCGCCGACCGGTATCGGGTGGTCTGCTACGACCAGCGCGGCCACGGCGAGAGCCAGCTCGGCCGCCTGCTGCCCAGCCGGGACACCCTCGCCGACGACCTGTCCGCCGTGCTCGACGCCACCCTGCGCCCCGGTCAGCGCGCCGTGCTCGCCGGCCACAGCATGGGCGGCATCACCCTGCAGGCATGGGCGGCGCGCTATCCCGAGCAGGTCCGTCGCCGGGCCGCCGCGGCCATCCTGCTGAACACCACCTCGGGCAATATCCGCTACGACACCGACCTGCTCCCGCTGCTGAACAAGCAACTCACGGTGCAGAACAAGCCGATCACCCTGCTCGGCGCCCCCGTCCGCCTGCCGAACTTCGTCTCCGAAACAGTGCTGACCACCCCGGTCCCGCTGCCCGGCGGCTGGCTGGTCAGCGCGGTATTGAAGGACCGGGTGATGAACAGGCGAGCGACCGTCGACGAGGTGAACTTCGCCCTCGGCATCGTCCGCTCCTGCCGCCCACTGACCCGTGGCCGCCACGCCGCCGCCCTGGCCGACCTCGACGTCACCGACGGCGCGGCACACCTGACGGTGCCCACCACGGTCATCGCAGGCCGCCACGACCGGCTGCTGCCGGAACGGATGGCCCGCCGGATCGCCGATACGCTGTCGCGCACCGGCCACCTCGCCGCGTACCACTGCTGGCCGACCGGCCACCTCGGCAATATCGAGGCCGCCGAGCGCTTCAACGCCGAACTCGCACACGTCGCCGAGCAGGCGACGCTGCGGACAGCCGCCGCGGGCTGACCCCTCAACTGTTCTCCCGGGCCGGTCAACGGCGCCCGACCCGGGAGCAACATCCGACCGCACCGATGAGTCCACCGGCCGCGCCTCGTCCTCACTGCTGAGCACGCAATCATCCTTCGGCAGAAGAGGTTCCGCCTGTGTTGATCATCGCCGGTTACGCGGAAGTCGACCCCGACCAGCGCGACGCCGACGTCCGCGCCTTCCACGACTTGCTGCGCCGCTGTCGAACAGCTCCCGGCTGCCTCGACTGCGCCATCACCGCCGACCCCGTCGACCCGGAGCGCGTGAACGTCTTCGAACTCTGGGATACCGCGGCGGACATGGAAGCCTGGCGAGCCGTCGCCAACGCGCCGGACACCGGCATCGCCATCAACAACAACTCCGTGCTGAAGTACACCGTCACAGATGCGCGCCCGCCCTTCGACTGATGTGTTGTGGCCCAACACTTTTCGTGCACATGAGGCATATCGATAGCGCACTGCGGTGCCCGAATCCGCCGTGCCACCGGGATGCTGTCCACTGAACAGCGGATATTCGGCAACCTCTGCCGGTGGCATCGTGTTCAACGGACGTTCCCCAACTATTTGCGAAGGAAATACGTTGAGTACTAACGGAATTCGGCATTTTAATGTGCGCGGTGCGACAGCAGCAGTACTGGCAGGCGCGGCGACCCTCGCCCTTGCCGCCGGCGTTTCCGCAGCACCTCCCTCAGGAAGCAGCGGAAGCGGTAGTGGCAGCAGCGGAACTGGGAGCGGTAGCGGCAGCGGGCCGGCTGCACCGCCCACCCAGCAGTGCAATCAGTCGACCAAGTCCGGTGGCTCAGGCGTCACCGAGACCGCACATCACCTCGGCCGCCCCGGCCCCGCCGCATTCGTCCTGTCCTACGAAACCTTCGCCATCCCCGACCAGATCGAGGTCTTCTACCAGGGCGCCCGAGTCCACAACACCGGCTACATCGGCGACAACATCAACGAAGGCACCGGCTCCGCAGTAATCAACATCCCCGCAGGCACCGCCACCACCGTAGCGGTCCGCGTCACCGGCCCAGGCGGCACAGACTGGAACTACACAGTCCACTGCCCCCGCTGAACCGTCACCGATTTAGATCGACACCAATCTGCATGCGGCTCGGCGGCGACCTAACACCAAGCGTCGCCAGCGTGCTACGACTGTCCCCCGCCACCGACGTGGTCATCAGCGCGGACGCAAGTTGCCGTCGAGTCGAACCGGAGAGAACCGACCATGACGTCCACCGAATACACGACGCTGTACTTCTCCCAAGCCAATCCTGCTGGCCCCGGTCAAGCAGATGTGTCGACTCTGCTGCGTTCCGTAGCGGCAACGATCGAGGAGCTCGGTCCGGTGACGGTCGCGGATCTGATCCTGCACAACGAGGTCACGGCAGACGGAAACTGGCCGTCGATCACTGTCTATTACAGCAACGTCGACAGCGAGTAAGGCGCCGATGTCGTATCGAGGCCGATCCGATCAACCGGGTCGGCCCGCTATAGTCGCGGCGACGGTCGGCGGGGGGATGCCTTATACCTCGCGGTGAGCAATCTCGGCTGATCAGCGGCGCGCAGAGCGACTTAGTTGGGACTTAGTCGGGAGTACAGCCAGATGGGCAGCACTCCACTGAGGCCGAAAATCGGCCTCAACTGGGTGTATGGAGCCGCCTGCGAGAATCGAACTCGCGACCTTTTCATTACGAGTGAAGCGCTCTACCGACTGAGCTAAGGCGGCGTGCCTTTCGGCGTGGCGAGTCTATCGTCTCGGGGGGTGGATCGCGAAAACGAGTGGTCACCAGCCCCAACAGGCGACCCTACTGCGACCGAGCACCGTCTCAACGGACTACTCAGGCACCACACAGAGCCGACTGTTTCCGACCAAAATCCAGCCTGCCGGATCGTTTCGGCAAAAAGTCGGCAAAACAGGGATGGGCCACTGCTTCATGCCAGGGATAGCGAGACGTTCGCTAAGTCCGCCACGCTCCGGCGCACGCTTCGGATCGACATCGCTCTGACCTGGCGTTTTACGGACAGTGACCGAGGCTGATCACGTTGACCTCTGCACATTCGCGTGTTCAGATCGAGTCGATAGCAACCCGGTTCGACGGATCTTGTCCATCCGCAGAACCACAACGAAATCAAAATGCCCCTCAGCGGATCTTGTCCATCCGCCAAGGGGCTGCCAGGAAGATAGGAGCTTCCCGACGTGACGAGTATCGCAGAGCTGGTGCCGCGCAAGCGAACCAAGCACGCTCCCTACGACCCGTTCGGCCCTGATCTCAACCTCGACAAGCTGTTGTTAGACGCGCAGAGCCGTGTGGCGACGCAGCACTCCGAGGCGCTAACCGAAGCACGCTCCAACGACGAGATCCGCCGACGCCGTGAGGTCGCCGATGAGATCCGTGGATTGGACATCGAAGACGAGCTGGCAGGGGCTCGGGCTCGCTATGCCACAGCCCAGTCCAGCCGTCGCGCCGCCGAACGACGGCACCGCCGGATGGTCACCGAAGCCGAGTGGCATGCCGACGCTGTCGCCGCTCGGCAACGCGCCACCAGCGAGTCCGCGCAGATTGCCGACACCCATCGCACGTCGACATGGATCTCCCGCGCGCTGATCGGCGTCATCGCCGCAGGCGTCGTGTGGGGCGCGGTCAACGTGCAGCACAACATGACGACCGGCGTTCCGATGTCGGACCCGCGCTTCTGGCTAGCGTTCCTCTACGAGCCTCTCGTCACCATCCCCCTGATTGTGGTGATGGTCACAGCGGCGACCGCTGCTCGTCGTGGCCGCCCGGTCAACAAACGCCAGATCATCAGTCTCGAAGTCGGCCTGCTGCTGCTGACCCTCGTCCTCAACGTCGGCCCGCACGTCATGTCCGCGAACTGGCACACCGCGATCGAATATGGCGTCGCACCGATCATGATCGCGGCAGTTGTATGGCTGCACTCGTGGACTTCGGGCACCTTCGCCGACCTCATCGCCATCGGGCCTTCGACTGATACCGACGTAGCCGAGGTACGTCCCACAGATCTGGTCGCAGTCGACACCGCAGCTTGACTGCGCCCGGCCGGTCACTCCAGCCCGACAACTGAACAGGGGTTTGCGGAGCGTTCTGGCCGTGGTGGGCGACTGATAATGTCGGATGTTGCCGGGGCATTCTCCCCTTCGCCTCGGTCCGTCGAAGACTCGCACGGTCCTCGACGGACCTTCTGGGGAACTTATGATGATGCGCCTGCCCGATTACCCGGTTTGGGACATCGACGCCGGGGGCTTCGGCCCCCGGCGAACCCCCTTACCGCCCGCCCGCCCGGCCGATCACCACCACCGTGAACTACAGGCCCATAACTGGCTCGTCGCCCGAAGATCGGCCAGCGCGTTCGAAGACTTCGGCCAGACCAGGTTCGATGTCGAGAACGTGGCGGAGCCTCTCCTCCAACGATCGATGCTGGTCTTCAAGCCACTTCATGACCGCCTGATCCTTCGGCACGCTTCCCGGCTCGTCCATGGTGTGTCTCCTTCCGCCTCCGTGATGGAGGTCCGTTCGGTCTCTACATATAGGTAGAGGCAGAAATCCGCCCGACCGTGCACCTTCTAGCGGTAAAAAGACACGATTGATAGGAGTTGAGGAAGCGTGACGCCGGGCGATTCGAACCCACAGTCAGCAGACGGCTTGCCCATGTTGGTCGGTGCCGCCGCCGACATCGACGTAGCTCGGCAGATTCGCGCAAACAAGTTGGCTCTGCTGGATATGGTCGCAGATCGGATAGCGAAGGCCGACGCATCCGGCGGCCCGAGCAGTCCGAGTGCCGCTCAACTTGTGCCGTGGTTTCGCCGAGTGTTCTTGGACCAAAAGGACCCCCGCGAGTGGATTGCGGTGGGCGAGCTGCCGCCGAACGCGATATTCCATCGCTGGATCACGGCCACTGAGATCGACGATCTGATCGCCGAGTACGGGGTGTATTCGATCCCTTACTGGTTCGAGCGTTAGCAGACAACGGCATGGTTGATCTGACAAGATCCTTCACGGAGAGGGAGGATTATCATGCGTTACAGCGCTGTTGGGGCTTGTCTAGCTGTCGGTGTCGCCCTGCTGGGTGGTGGCTGTTCGTCGAGTGAAGCGGCGGCATCGACGACGTTCACGGTGACCGGGAACTATGAGAACCGGGAGGTCAGCATCAACGATCTGGACTTCCCGGCTGCGGCTGCTGCGCAAGGTATCGGCTGCTCAGGATTTCGGTCGTCACCGATCCGCGAGGGCGCGCCGATCGAGGCAGTGAACGACAAGGGCGAGGTGGTCGCGACCGGCAAGTTCGGTTCAGGTCGTTGGCAGACCGGTAGGCCAGGATGTGTGTTTCCGTTCGAGATCACCAAGGTTCCTGCCGGACTGAAGGAGTACCGCGTGGTGGTGGGTAAGCAGGCCAACAACGGCCCATACAGTCAGCTGCAAGTACAGAGTCAGCTGAGCTTGATCTGGAAGGCGCGCTGACATGACGACGATGGTCACATCTTTCTGCCACCTGCGGGACGAGCCAGATCGGTCGGGATGTTGATGGACGAGCAGACGCGAAAGATGTTGCGCGAGACCGTGTACTCGGTTCCGATGACGATTCGTGGGGTGTCGCACATGACCGGCTTTGTGTGTCCCGAGTGTCAGCGGTTCATCGAGTTCTATCCGGACACCCAAGAGCAGCGACGGGTCAACCCGCACTACGAAGACGGCTCCCGAGTGCTGTGCCCGTCGTCGGATGTAGTGGTGATTGACGCGTGAAAGCCCGCTAGAGCCGCAACGTCTACTACTCGCCGCCGGTCTGACGCTTCGAATGTTTCGTGCGGCGTTGGTATCGCTTTGCGTTGGGTATCGGTGTCGCGGCGGCGCTGCGCCGAAGCTCGTGACGGCGTCTCCATGCGGCAAGGTCTGCGCGCTCGTCGTTGTGCCGACTTTGCACGCGCTGGCGTGGCTGTGCGGTCACGATATTCCTCTGTCTGACTAGGCGATTGACAGGTAGGTGTTCGTTCCGGCGGCGACTTCGGGTTGGAACAGATCGCCGGAGTTCGACGAGATCTCCACTGTCACAACGCTTCCGTTGCTCACGTTGCGGTTGATCGTCGCAGTGAGAGGCGATGTCTCTATTGGTGTCGTCGTAACAACCACTGCGCCATCAACTTTGATGCGTATCTGCATTGTTGCGCGGAACCCGACCTGGCCCGACCACGGGATGTTCGCGGTCAACACGGCGTTGGCTTTGCCGCCGTTCACGACCAAGCCGTGGTTGTTCACGGTCGAGCCAGCTTGGGGGGTCCAGTTCGGAATCTGGGTCCAGGCGGCGGTACTCGATTTGAACGTACCGTTTTTGTTCATTCGTGACGGGGTGAACAGGGTGCTGGTCGCTGACAGTGTTCCACTCATGGCGAGGCCCGCGAGCGCGCGTGGTCGGGCTTTGGTCGTGAGTGCGCCGGAGCCATCGTTTCGGGCACCGCTCAACCCTGCGATGAGTGCGGTAAAGGTGCCCGTGCTGGTTTGAGCCGCGCTGACGTAGACGCGGGCGAGAACATCCAGTGCAGGGCTCGGTGCGAATCCTGAGACCGTGCGTGCGCGACCAGCAGCAGAGAACTCACCTGTCGCCGCCAGCGCTGCGTGAGAGGCAGCAGTGGCGGCCACCATCCATCCGCTGCCCGCAGCCTGAGCGACTGCACGCGCGCTCGCCTGTCCGGCGATTACACCAGCCCCCGCCAGTTGGGCAGCAGCCTCTGCGGCCGACGCCGCTGTCAGCCGGGCGTAGCCCTGGAAGATCGCTGCAGTTTCCGGCGGATAGAACGGAATGTCGTCATCGTCCATGGCCGTGACGGTGCCGATCGGCGGGTCGGCCAACTGCCAGGTGCCTTGCGGAGGCTCAGCGACCATGTCGAGGGGCGAGGGGGATTCGGCGGTGAGTCCGTGGGCTGGTGTCATCTGTTCACCTACACATCTGCTGCCGACCAGTCGTCAACACACCACGACGCCAGGTCATAGTTGCCGTTGCTGATCTTGCGAGCCCGCACAAAGAGCGCAGTCTTGCGGTAGTCGGGTCCGGTCGGGACGGCTCGGGGTACGGCGGTATCGGCCCACTGGCATCGTTGGATGCCGTTGACGTAGGCGGTGTAGGTGTTTCCGACTGCTGTGAGGCGTAGGCGCGATCCGGCTGCAATGGTGAGCCCTGTGGTCTTCTTGCGTTCGGTCCGTGTGCCATCGGCATTCCACGAGTAGATCGAAACCTGGTCATCCCACATGTGGGCAGTGACGCCACTCCCACCCGGCCACAGCTTGAATCGCACGCCGACGCCCATCTCCAGCTCATTGGCATCCAGGACGACTTCAAGGCCGTTAACCGGGACGACCGCCTTTGCTGACACGTCGTGGTCGTCGGTGCCGAGTCGTTGATTCGGGAAACCCCAGTAGGTGTTGACGACGTTCGTGCTCTGTTCGTCAGGCTGGCCAGCGACGTTGTTGAAGATGACGAGGAACAGCCCGGTGCCTTGTTCGTAGCTGCCGCCGAGTGGGCCGTTGGCGCGATTGAAGTTGTCGGAGATCGAGACCTTCGTGCTACCGGCCAGCGTTGAGCTGCTCGCGAGGAGTGCAGACGCTTGCGGGCGATCGGCAGCCGTCAGCGAGCTAGCGCCGGTGAAGCGGGCGATACTGCTCGGGCGCGCCAGCGGGATGAAACGGGCATCTACGGAGTGCGGGTCGTGGCTGTAAACGGCTGTGCTGGCGTTAATTTGGGCGTCGGTGTGCGCTCGGGCGACGGGGTCGGCATTCGATGTCGCGTGCAGGCTGCCTGATGCCGCCGGGTTCAGGAACGATGCGGCGGTGGCCGCGATCATCCACCCTTCGGCCTGGGGTCGAATCGACGACGCGACCGACGCCAGACCATCCATCGACGCCGCGACCGCGAACGGGGCTGCAGCGCGCACTGCCGATGCGGGCTTGAGGCGCGGGTAGCCCGCGAACACAGCGGTGCACTCTGGCGCATAGGGCGGAATCAGGCTGGCGTCCATGAGTGTGGTGGTGCCGACCGGCGGATCACCGATCGACTCGGCTCCGGTGGGCGGCTCCTGGGCTGCCCAGTCCATCAGGAGACCGTGAAAACCGGTGTGACAGTGACCGGTCCAGCGCCACCGAGATTCTGTGTCGGGTTCAGCGGGCACTTGTCGATGAACACACCGCCGGTCTTGGCCGTCCACAGTGATGCGTGGGTGACGGGGCCGCCGGGGGTATTCACCGTTGTGGGCGGGCCGGAGATGGTGCCGCCCGTGCCGCTGGTCCAGGTGAATTCGACCCGCTCGTATACGGGAGATCCGCCGGACAGTTCGGCGAGCGCCCCGGCGTCGCCGGGGTCTGCACTGTGCAGACCGAGCCACGCTTTGCCCGACGCACCGATGGCCTTGTAGGCATCCGCCAGGATCTGACGGGTTGCTGCTGACGCAATAGGCATGAGCTGTCTTCCTTATTCAGTTGTGTGTATTCAGTTGTGTCGCATCACTGTTGGCGAGATACATCGCCGACGAACCAGCAGTGATCCAAAGGCGGGACTTCGGGATAGGCGACGTAGATTCGATAGTGGGCGCGGTCTGGAATGGCGTCGATCTGAGTCGATTCGACTTTCCATTCAGCTCGATCGGGATAGACCGTCGCCGAGAATTGCCCGATGGACTGGGTGGTATTGGTCTTCCCTGGTGGATAGAACCGCAATACGATCGTCGTCCCGGAGGGGAACGTACGGTTCGTCGGCAAGCGGATCGTGTGCACGAAATCCGCTTCGAGAGTGAGGATCAGCTTCTCCCGAATGGGTGCGCGGCCAATCGCCATCGTCACCGCTCCTGTATTCAGTTGTGGTTTTCGGTTATCCGAGGTTGCCGCCGTTCGGCACAGTCGGGGTGTAATAGTTGTTCTGCACATCCCGCGACCAGCGCGAGGCAATGAGCCCGCTGGATTTGGTGCCGCCGCTCAATTTGCACGTCGCGCTGGCGAAGGTGCCGGTGGCGATCGGCTCATACCGCATGGTCAGCCGGACGTAAGCCCAATGGTCAGGCGCTGCGGGATCATCAACGGGGGGCATGTTTTCCAGCACGAAGGTGTGGTTGAACGCCGTGGTTGCAGGATTGTTGACGACCGAGAGGACACCAGCGCCGTAGACCGCGACGTTGGGCAGAGTGTCGCAGGCTCGCACGGTGAGATGCTGGCCTTGCGCATTCATCACTTCCAGCCAGAATTTCGGCGCGATCGGATCGTAGGACGTGAGCACCGTGAAATACGGCGGGCTGATGATCGGGATGATCGTCTGATTGAGCGTGTAACCCGATAGCGTTGCCTGCGCGTCGATTCGCCACAAGCCGCCCGCTTTCAGCACTAGCCTGCCGTCCTCGGTGACATCAGCCTTCTTGTTAGGGCCGAGCTTGCCATTGAACGGGATCATCACAGTCGTCGAGGGCGACACAGTCCAGTTCTGCCCCATGAACGCCGAGGCGAATCCATCGATATCTTTGATCAGCTCAAGTCGTTGACTCTGTGCGTTCTGCCCGTTGATGACGTACGCGAGTCGGTCAGAGTTGTTCTGCCACTGATCTTTCCACTCGACCTGCGCTTCCTTGAACGAGGCGAGGTCGCGATTGTTGATCGCTGTCTTGACCGACTGCTGTGTTTGGTCGGAGCCGTACTTGTCACCGACGACGTAGGCGCTGTCCGGCCGTGGCTGATGCGGGGTTGTCATCCGAGATTCCCGCCGTCAGGCACGGTCGGCAAGTTGTGGTTGTTGTTGGTGCCGGTATCCCACTTGTTCACTGACAGAGCCGATCTCACGGTTCCGCCGTAGAGCATGTGCCAGTCGCGGGAGTGGCCTGCCTCTAGTCGGACGATGAACTTGTCGTCGTCCGGGATCACGAAAGTGTGTGAGAACGAGGCAGTTTCGGAGCCGTACGGGGTGATGACCATGTCGAATCTGCGCTCGGTGTAAATGGTGAGCGTATCGGCGTAGACAACGACGACTCGTGCGGCGGCGGCAGTGTTGGATTGGCCCCAACCGCTCGGCGCGGGGTACCACGTGATGTGGGCGTCGCAGCGCCACAACCCTTTTCCCGCAAGCTTGATGCCACTCGCCTCCAGTGAGGTGCCCTTGCGCGGCCCGAGCTGGGTATCGAACGGCAGCAACCGCCACTCACCGTTTCCACGGAGGTTCCAGTTCTTCGACAGAAACAACGAGCAGTAGCCGTTGACCGATTCGAGCAGGTCCAGCCGGTCTTTCAGCGCAAGTTGGGAGTCTTCGAAGTTCTTCAGGTCGTCTTTGAACGCGTTGTCGACGGCTTTCAGTTCTCGCTGCGCGCCCTTGTACGGGGCGAGCATTCCGCCGGAGATGATGGCTTTGGCCGAGTCCTTGGTGATGTCGGAGCCGTATCGGCCGCCGACAACCCACGCGCCGTCCGGCGCGGACCCTCCCGGAGTCGTCATCGGCTACCTCGTATTCAGTTGTGTGCCTGTCGATCACAGGTCTTCGTAAATGTCCTGTGGCACAGGCGGAACCGGTGGCGTGCACCGTTCCAGCAAGACGGCAACGTACTTCAGAGCGATGCGGTACTTGCGTTCGGTCGTAGCGAGCTTGCCTTCGAGGCTGGCGACCCGGTCCCGTAGGTCACGGATCTCGTCCCGCAGCGGTTGCAGGACGGAGTTGAAGTCAGAGCGCTGGGATTCCAAGCTGGGGAGCCGCCCGCCGTAATAGGTGATCAGGGCGACTGCCAGCGCGCTCAGCAGAGTGGCGACAGTCGCCAAGATCGCGGGCAGCACTGGTTACCGCTTGAACTCGTCGCGGTGGCCCCAGCTGACGTTCAGCTTGGCCATGAGCGAAGTGACGGCCACGAACAGAGTGCCCAGGGCGTTGAGGACGGTTTCGATGTCGCCGTCGATGCCCGCAGGCAGGACGTTCATCGCGACCAGCAGGCCAGCGACGGTGGTCGCGACGAGGTACAGCTTGTCGCGGACAGCGGGGGTGAAAGTGAGCATGTGATCAGTCCTTCTTCAGTTGTGCGTCGATCGTGGTTTGCAGGTGCGCGACGGCCTGTGCCAGCGCGTCGAGCTTGTCGTTGGCATCCAGCGCGCTGCCGTGTGCTGCGGCGGCATGCCCCAAGACGGTCTCGGCGGTGTTGCGCTTAGCGCCGTCGCGATAGGGCAGGATGCGCAGGGTGGCTTCGAACACCAACTGGCCCAACGCCTCTGGCACCGAGAGCCGGTCGACAATCCGCCCGAGCGCGACGGAGAATCCGTCGAAGGGCTTGAGGAACTTCCAGCCGGTGTTCCCGGCCAGCGAGTCGGTTGCGTCGCCGCGAATCTGGTACAGCGCGTCTTCGGCTGTGCTCATCGAATCTCCTTCAATACCAAGCATTTCGAGTAGTTCCGGCAGGTCCATGCCGGTGTAGTTCATGTCGCACCGACCGAACGGCGGGCACAGGATCGCGTCGCCGTACTGGTGGGCGAAGCGGCCGGGGAAGTCGTAGGAGTCGCCAGGGGTGCCGTTGTAGTGCGGGACCACCAGCAGCAAGTCCTGCGGTCGTGATTGCCACAGCGTCGGGTCGGCGCGCGGGTTGTAGTAACCGATCACACGTCGCGGGTCGCCATACCAACCGCGCAGCCGGGTGATCTCATCGTTCGCCTCGGCGGACACATCCCCGGAAATCCGCCCGCCTGCGGACTCGACATCGACCATGCTGACCACGCGCGGATGCCGCCAGAGCCCGGATTCTTCGAGCAACTGCCGATGGAGGTCACAGTTGGCTTGATCCGGCCACAGAAAGTAGTAGACGATCGCGACACGCAACCGGCCGTCGTCGAGCATTGTCCTTACCCGCCGGGCGTTCTCGGCGAATACCACGTCGGCACGGTCCCCGGAGTTCGAGCGGAAGGCGAAGACCGGGTGCGGATAGGTGTCGTCGATCGGGATCGGCCGCTTGCTCGCGTCGACCTGGAACTGGCTCACATCGGCCCAGTACACCCCGCTCATGCCGTGCCTCGGAGCTGGTCGACGACTGCGTCCCACAGTGGGTCGTTGTCGGCCTCGGCCGGAGGGGGGCCGTAGATGCCCAGGTGGCCGTTGTTCAGCCGCTCGGCGAACTCACCGATCCTCGAATCCCCCTCGGGCAGCGCCAACTGTGAATGCATCTGGTCCACCCGGTCCCAGTGCCCGCCCCAAAAGATCGTGCCTTCGAACAACCGCAGGCCGTGCTCGATGACAGCGATCTCGTCGTCGCTCATCGTCCAGCGCTGCCAAGGCAGCTCGCTCGCGTTCAAATCCACTGCGGTGCCGGACAAATGGTTGGAATTCCACACATCGTTGGTGGCGCTCCACCCCCAGTAGTCGCGCGGCCAGTAGGTGTCAATCGCCCGGACATTGACGTGCCACCACGCACACCAAGCGATCAGGATCGTGGCAGCGTCCCCTGCACGTACCTCTGGGCGTGCGCCATCGGTGCCGGGCACGACCGGGTTCACGCAGGCGGCGCGCCCGACCTGCGGCCAGCCGTTCTCCGTCATCAAAGTCATGGTTTTCTCCCCCGCATCCGGGCCGCGAGAGTGCGGGACGCCTGGTGGAATCGTTGAGTCAATTCTCTCTGGCCCTCCAGGGCGTTTCCAGATGAATCAGCCGTCGATGACGAAGGCGAGGTTCGGTTCCGGTTTCGGGTCCTCGATGTCTCCCAGTTCACGCAGTTGGGCGAGGATTCCTTCGCGTTCTTGGCGCGTGTATTCCGAGATCTTCGGGATGGCGATCGGTTCGGGATCTTCCTCATCAAGTGGCACGTACCGTCCGGCGGGGTTGTAGGCCGATCGGGGGCCTCGGAACGGTGGCTGGTACTTCTTCGTCGCCAGCGCCGGGTCTACTCGGACACCCAACTCGTATTGGTGGATAGCGAACACTTCTGCCAGTGGTGGCGGAATCGTGCCGGGCGAGGAGCCCATGCCTGGCACGTTCACGAGTGTCGCTTTGATGGCGTCGATTTGAGCGCGTTGTTCTTGTTCGGCTTCTGTGTTGTTCACAGCACTCCCAGTTCTTGCAGGATCGACAGGATTTCCTGGAGTCGTTCCCACGCCTCGATGACCGGGTCTTTGATGTCTCGCTGCCCGATCGTTATTTTCCAGATAGGCGCGTTGTCCCTATCCCATGACATTGCGACTTCGGTTACTTGGTCGACGAAGACCTTGCCCGGCTTCATTCCTTGGACGGTGGTGCCGACCCTGTCGCCGACATAGAAGTGGCCGAGTCCGCGTTGCCCGATTCGATAAGGTGCACCGTCCGCCACAATTACCTCGTGGCCGGTTTGCTGCCGCGTCACCCACATGCCGGTTCGCATGGCTAACAACCATGCGAGGGTATATGCGCGGTCACCACCTTCGGCCCAATGTTCGCCATATGTGGACCATCCCAGCTTGCTTTTTCTGCCGGGAATACCTTGGGCACCGAATGCGAGCAGAACATCGGTATATAACGGGGCCAGCAAACTATCTGCAACACCCCCTAAGTCGGGCACGCCCGGAATGGCTCCGAGAATCGCGCCGACCAGGCGGATACTGGCAGAAATAGCTTCATTCACATTCGATCGTCCACCCCCTCTCGCTTTTCAGGAGAGGGGGTGGACGACCCCCGGCATCGAATTCCCGCCTGCGACCACGCGCACATCTGTTGCCGGTTTATAGGTGAATTCCGACTTTTGTATTCCGGTGTGGATTCCGTCGCGATAGATCACCCATGGGGCCTGGGGCAGCGTGCCCAGGAAGTCAGGGTCCGAGTACTCCGGCGGGGTGTTCGGGTCGCCGATGATCTCGGGGCTTTCCGTGACGCCGTCCGGCTCAATATGCACAAACGCGCTGACCAGGCCCGTGAAGAGGTCTCCGAAGAAGCTAGTGCCCTGCGGTGAGGTGTATCCCGATTTGTCCACCAGATCGATGACCAGGCACCCAAAACGCAGCTTGGCTCCCGGCCACGGCGGTGGGTCGCCGGGCAAATACCGGCGGAAAGTCCAGGTCAGCTGAGCGTCTTCGACGACTTTTCGGGTAGTTTCGTGAATGGATTTGAACCGAGCGTGCACGATAGCGAACTGGGAATTGTCTTGAGCGATCGCGCCGGGGGCGACGACCATGCTCCAGTTCTCAGGCTTGAAGTTCGCCCATCCATTCGGGTCCATCGGGTCGGGCGGGAGCTGCCACCACCCGTTCATCAACCGAGTTATTGCCAGTTGTGCGGTCAATTTGCAAGCCCAGCGGGCAGGCCCGAAAAGGACCCATACCTTTGGAAATTGCACCTCGGGAGGCAAAAACGGATTTGCATAAACTAGAACGTGTTTCAGCTCTTCATAATCGTGCTTGAACAGCATTCTGAGCAGCCCGGTGCCGTCTTCGTTCTTGACAACGGTAAAGCTCTCCATGCGCCCGGACCAGCGGACTCCGTCTTTGTCGACCGTGCAATGGATATTGTCCGTAGTCCGGGTATCGACGTCGATTACCCATTCGGACATCCAATAGTCGAGTGGCAGTTCGAACGTCGCCGTGCCGGTTTCGTTGTTGACCTCACGGACATCAGCGGAGATGATGCGATGAACCGCGCCGCGCAGGTTCCAGTCGCCGTCCCAGAACCGCACCAACGGCGGTGTCAGGCGCGCTTCGCGTTCCAGCCACAGCGCGTTTTCCATCTCGGCGTAGACGGCATCGAAATCGATGGTTGTTACGGTCATTGCAGCCCCCACGGGCGCGACCAGTTCCGTGGGCAACGGACCTGAAGCCCGACTCCGGCGGCGGCTTCGGTCACCGATACCGGAATATCGGTGTCCGGCGTCCACGGCGGGATGGGATAGAGGAACGTGACGCCATTCATCAGCGACCACACCTGGCTGCCGTTCAGGTCACGCAGCTGATCAGCGAAAGGATCGGTGTTGATCCAGAAGACCTGATTCGGATTGGCCCTCGGTGTGGAGATTTTGCGGTACTTGTCTTCCTCGGCGCGACGAAAACGGTTGTCACCCCAGGAGTAGTCCGGAATCACCCACCGGCCCGGCCCTTGCAGAACCCACTCCAACCAGATCTCTTGGTCGGTAGGATTCGACACGGTGACCATGCCCGAGGACGAAACCCCCGTCGCCACAAAGGAATCGGTGACCGGCTCCTCATACCACCAAGGGTCGGCGGCCACACATGTCATCACGACCTTTTCGACCTTGGTCATATTCGGGTCGTGTTCAGGAGTGAACTGCGGCTGCTCGGAGATCCGCAGCTTCAGAAACCGGCGCGAATCCTCGGTGGTAATCCAAAGTTTCGTGTCCTCGGAGTACGACCATGCCTTGCGCCACTCGCTGTCGTTCTCCTGCCACGAGCGAGACTCGGTGTTGCCGATGGCGACTCCGAATACGATGTCGCGCTGTAGATTTCGTTTCGCGTAGTACGTAGAGCCGATCTGGCTGGCATGGCTGGCGTAGATTGTGCGCACCGGGGCGTCGTAGATGCCCTCGACATCTGTGCCGAGCCAGACGCCTTGTTCGCCCAGGCCGACGCCGCTGATGGTGAACCAGGAGCCATTGCAGCCCTCGACTTCGACAAGTGTCCTTGCCATGAGTCCCCGCTATTCAGTTGTCGCTATTCAGTTTTGGTGTTGCTTGCTCAGCGCCGGATGTATCCGGCCGCCTGTTGGCGTTGCCGCAGTTGCTCTTTGCGGATCGCCTCGTCCAAGTTGCTCACGTGGTAGTGGACGTGCTGCTCGATGACCTTCTGAATCTGTTGGCCGCCTTCGCGAATCGCGTTGTGGTTCTTCGCGATCTGGGAGAAGAACCCGGCGTCCCGCAGTCCGAGGTCACCCCGGAATCCGTCCCATTGCGCCTGGAAGAAATCGCCGACAATGCCCATCGCCTTCGGACCGAATGTGGCTCCGAACTGCTCGGGTGACATCGGCTGCTCCAGCGGCGGATCACCTGGGCCGTACCGGTCGCCAGGCGGCACAGGAGTGTCCGTGAAGTCGTCCGGGTTCACCGAGGTGTCCGGGCTCTCGGGCTCGGTGGCAACAGCTGGGTCGGTGCTGGTTTCAGGGGTGTTGTTCGTCCCGGCGTTGGCGCTGCCGGGCTCCGGCGTTTCCTCGGTCCGGCCGCCCTGCTCGGCCTGTTTCATCCTGGCCATCAGCTTGCGGATCAGGTTCTCGACCTGCGGCAGGATCTTGGTCACGGTGTCGAATACCGATTGCGGGTTGGTGGGGTCGAGGTCGGGTACCGCGAGCTGGGCTGTGTTCGCCAGGGCTTTGACCAGCTTGCTCAGCCGTTGTGTCTGCTCGTTGGTCAGGACCAGTTCTGGTTTTCCGGAGGTGTTGAAGCCGATCCCGCCATGCGGCAGCCAGCCGCCCTGGTCGTAGCCTTTGCCTTGGAACGCAGCTGCCAGTGATCCGTATTTGGGGTCACGCAGGGCGTAGTTGATCGCGGCGCGAATGTTGGACTCGGGGTCCCAGATGTCTTCGTAGCCGGGATCTTTGTAGGTCTGGAACGTGGGATCGATGACCTGCATCAAGCCCTTGGACGGGATGCCCGCCTTGGCGTTGGAGTCCCACAGGTTGATCGCGCGAGGATTGCCGCCGGACTCCGACTTCATCTGCATCAAGACGCGGTTGGTCTCGGCGAGATTCTGGCCCTTTTCCTTGAGGATCTTTTCGACCAGGGGACGCCACTGTTCGACCCCGCCGGACAGGTCCCAAGCGCCTTGGAATGCCGCCATGACCGGCGAGGACTGCACGGACTGAATGACGGAGTCGATCACCTGCTGCCCGAGGTTCTTGGGCAGGATTCCGCCGAACAACGAAGTTCCGGTGTCGGGGATGTTGCCGCGCAGATCCAACATCGGGTTGACCAACAGTTCCTGGACCTGTTGTTGCAGCCCCGACAGGTAGTTCCCGGACCCTGCCGCCAGCGAGATCATCCGGCCATCGGAGAGGATCTGCCCCAGATTCGCCCAGTGGAGATGGTCGCGATGTTGGGAGTTGGTCGGCTCGCCATAGTTCGTCGGCTGGCCGTTCTTCAAGTTCTGCCAACCCGCGAGCGGCCAGTGGATGAGTTCGGTGCTCTGCGGGTAGCGCGAGTAGATCCAGCGCGCGATCTCTTGCATCGGGCCGCCGAGATCGATGGCTTTGCCCTGCATGTGGTAGTCGTAGCCCGCGCCGACCTCTTGGAATCGCTTGGCAGAGTTGAGGATTGCTCTCGGGAAGGCTGCGCGTACCGCGTCCCACAGTGAGCGCTGCACGGGGTCGATCGGATCGCTGGTGGCGACGATGCCGCCTGGTGTGATGCCTCCAGTTGCGTAGTGCTGCAACCCATCCTGGTATCGGCGCACGCCACCGACGCCGCCTTCGCGTGCGGCGGCATTTGCACCGTGGATGTAGCTCGGCCCGACTGCGCGTACCCATTCCGGGCGCATGATCGCCTCACCGGGGCCGACCATGATTGTTTGGTTGTCGTGGCCGGGCCGGTAGCCAGGGATCAGGCCACCGCTGCTGTACCCCGTGATCAAGGGGACCTCGATTTTCCATTCGGGCAGGTCAGGCATTACTTGACGCAGTGCCGCCCAGGCATCCTTGAGGCCCTTGTTGATGACGTTGGTGATGATCCAGTTGATGGGATCAGCCACCGCACGGCGCATTCCGGACCACTGGAATCCGGCCGCGCCGACACCGGCCTGAAAGTTCGCCGCCAGGTCGGTGATGGCCTTGGTCAGCTTCGGCAGCATGTCCACGGTGATGTCGGCAATGTCCAAACCCATTGCAGGACGTAGTTTTTGGAACGCCGGGACGGCTCCCTTTTCGATCTGCTCGGCGAAGGTCACGTTCAATCCGGCTGCGCTCAAGCCGAGTTCGGTGATCGCCGGTCCGGACAGCGCGTTGGCGTCGACAATCGCTTTGGCCATGGCTGCGGCCTTGTCGGCGATGCCGGTGAGCGCTGGCAGGATCTGCTTGTCGTACGCCTTCTCGATGGCGTCGGCGAAACCGTTGAAAGATGTAGTCGCGTTGCTGAAATCCGGCAGATCCAGTTTTGGTTGGGCAGGTGGCTTGTTCTTGGACTGGCTTGCCGGAACCTCGCCCTGCGGCGGAGTTGCCGCCGGGGGTTGTTGGCCGTTCGCTGGCGGACTGGTCTGTCCCTCGGGAGGTGCGGCGGGACCAGGAGGCGGGGTGGCAGGGGGCTGCGTGGTCTGCGTGCCCGGCAGCGTGGGCGACGCGGGGAGGTTTTGCTCCTTGTAGATCCCGCCCAGGTAGTTCGGGTCCACGCCTAGTGCGCGGTTGAAGGCGGCGAGGTCGCCCACCACCTGGAATCGGTTGTGCCCGTTCGGGTTTTTCGCTAGCCATTGGATGGCTTGAGTCCGTGCGTCGATCAGATCGTCGCGGTTCATCGTCTTGATCGAGGGGAGTTTCGAGTTCAAGAACGGGCGGCGATCGGTGACTTGCTCGGTCGTGCCGGAGTTGACGGTGCCGATTTGGTCTCGGTCGGCCTGAGTGAGCTTTGCGCCCATCGGATCGGCGGCCGGGCCGAACCAGGTCGGGTTGGAGACGGCGAGATCCTGGGCTTGCTGTGCCAGCGCGGTGAGCTTGTCTTGGGCGGGCTGGGTGTTGAGATCGACCTTCGGTGGGTCGCTGAGCGCTTCGGGGATCAGCTTGAATGATTCCAGCAGCTTGTCGATCTTCTGCTGCGGCACGTCGGCGTCGGCGAGCATCGTGCGCAGCCGGTCCTGCAGATCCTGCATCGCCTTGATCCGGGCCGCGTGCGCGTCTTCCTCGGACTTTCCCGCCTGCCGTGCTGCCTCGAACGCTGCGGCACCCACCTGGACGAAGCTTGGTGCCAACTGATCGCGCAGCAACGTGCGCAAGTCGCGGCCGGAGTTCTCAAGGGTGTTGATCTCGCCGTCAGCCTTGATCAGGCTGGCCAGCCACAGTGGGGCTCCGGTGTCGCTGAGTATCGGGCCTTTGACCAGTTGCTCGATGCTGTCGAGCGCCGAATTGGCGGACTGCTCGGCGTCTTCCAGGATCTTGGCGTCGCGGCGCTGCTGCTGGAACGCTTGGGTCAGTTTGTCGACAGCGTCGGCCGCTCCCACGCTGTTCTTGCGGATGGATTCATAGGCGCTCGACATGCGGCTGGCGCTGGCGACGGAGGTGTTGTATTCCGAGCGGAGGTACTGAAGTACCACCAGCAGGTCGTCACCCTCCTGGCCGGTGGCTTTCACTCGGGCGATCAGTGCGTCGTACTGGGCGTTGGTGCCGACGATGGCATCGGCAACGTCGCCGTAGCCGATCTTCAGCTTCTCCCACGAGTTGACCGCGTTGGCGGCGAAGTCTCTGCGCGCGCCCGCATTCGCCACTTCCCTTTCCGACACCCCGATGTCGGTGCCAGGGATGCCGGACAGAGCCCAGCCCTTGAACTTCTCGTCGTCGATGTTCTTGAAGCCCTCGATGCGCTCCTGGAAGCGGTTCCCGATCTTGGCGCGCACGTTCTGGTCGGCCACACCATCGGAGTCGTTCAGCGAGGCGGTCAGCTCACGACGGAATTCCGGTTCGGAGGTCTGATAGTCCTTGAAGACATCAGCGCTCTTTTTGATCTTCTGCTCGACCTCTTCGGCTTTGGACGCGAAGTAGCTGAACGCGAGCGCCGCGATGGCGATGTAGCTGGCCCAGTTCCCGATGGCCGCACCGATACCGGCTGCGGCAGTAGACATTCGCGTCAGCCCGCCGTTGCGGTTCTGCAGCCCGCTCACTCGGGTGTTGAAGTTGTCGACGTGGCGGCTCGCGTTGCTGAATCCTTGCGCGATCCCGCCCACCAGGCCGACCAGGAAGTTGAACGCCTTGATGGTGAGGATGAGCTTGATCAGGGTCTCAAACAGCGGAATCCACCGCTCGATCCCAGCGATCACCTCGGCGATGAGCCCGATCATGGTGAGGATCGGTGCGCCCACCGCCTGGAACGCAGGCAGCACCGACTCGGTGAAGATCCTGGCGATATTGGCCAGCACGGGGTAGAGCCGATCCCACGCCAGGCGTGCGCCTTCGAAGAACTTCCTGATCGAATCCTGGCCGGACTCCGAGGCGAGCTTCTTGCGCAGGTTCGCCAGCTTGCGTTCCAGGCTGTCGAGCATGTTGTTGCCGTCGGTACTGGTCGCGCGGAACACTTCGCGCAGGACGCCGAACGAGTCGCGGATCACGCGGCCGAGTTGCTTGGTCTTCTCGATACCGTTGTCGATCATCCGTGCCAGCGAGCCGTCCGCGCGCATTGTGGCGATCTTCGTGTCGAACTTCTCCACTGCTTCGGTCAATCCGCCGAAAAGCTGTGGCGCAAAGGCTGATCCGGTGTTCGACAGGTTCAGCACTGCCCGTGTCAGTGGTTCGATGGCCTCGCCTGCCTGTACCGAGGCTCGGCCAGCGTTGACGAAGAATCCTTCGAGGTTCGTCTTGGCTATATCGGTGGACAGGTAGCGGATCGCGGCACGTAGTCCCCCGTTGATGCCGGTGGCTATGCCGGTAAGCCCGTTCTTGACGACGGGCAGTTGCTTGTCGCCGAGAGCGCGGATGTCATCGGACAAGCCTTCGAACAACCCGTCCTGGACCTGCATTCGCAAGTCGCGCCACGACCCGCCCATCGCGCGCACGTCTTCGACAAACCGGCGTGCATTGGGGCTTAAATTCGCCAGTGCCTCTTGGTATTTGCGTTCCCAGGTCGATACGTCCTCGGTCGACGCGCGCAGAGCCTCGCTCTGGTCGTCGAGTGCGTCGGCGACGCGACGCTGTGCGTCAGCGTTAGCTTCGGCGGCGTCGCGGACGGTGCGTTGCAGATCGCGTTGCGCCTCGGCTTGGCTTTCGATGGCGTCGGTGACGCTCTGCTTGGCGCGCACGACACCTTCATCACCCTCGATGCCTTTGCGGTTGGTGTCGGCGGCTTCCTCGCGCAGTTGGGCGTTGCGGCGCTTGACCTCGTCGTAGTTCTCGTCGGCGGCGGTGATGGCAACTTGTAGCTCTTGAATATCGAGTCCGGACGCGTCGCCGTCCTTGAACGCGTCAGCCAGGTTTTGGCGAGCACGCAGGGTCGCCAGGTACGCCTGTTTCTCGCTGGTGGCGGTTCCCCGGAGTGCGTCGTTCACGTCGCGGATGCGGGTGGCGGCATCCTTGCGGGCCTGGTTGAGCGATTTCTGGGCGTCGATCGCATTGCGTTGCGCGCGTTCGAGATTGCGTTCACCGTTGGCGATGGATTCTTGCCCCTGGGTGGCGCTGCGTGCGGCCGATCGGTAGGCGTCTTCGACGCCGCGCTGTGCCTGCGCGACGCGCTTGGCCGCTGATTCGCGAGCCTTCGCGTCGGCCTCGCCGTCTTTGCCCGCGTTCTTGGTCAATTCGGTTGCGGCCTTGAAAGCCGCGACGACGCCGGTACTGCCGACGATGATCGCCGCGATACCGGCCGCCGCAGTGGCGGCCAGGGCGGGCAGCACAGCAAGCGCGCTTCCGGCCTGCAACAGTGAGCCGATCAGCGGGACCAGATTCACCGCACCCAGGGCCGCGAGAGCGGCACCAGCGCCGACCGCGACCTGCGTGGTAGCGGTCAACAACCGGCCTGACAGCAGCAGCTTTTCGGTGAACGCGGCCAGTGCGCGGGTTGAGCGTTCGTCGATGTTCTGGAACAGGCGGCGGTGCATGGGCATTGCGACGCGGGTGTCGAGAGCGTCTTCATCGCGGCGGCTGCGCGCCAGGGCGTGAGAACGATTGGATCGCGCGTGATTGAGGTCGGCGGCGGCCGAGGACCGACGTTGACGCAGCAGGAACAGCGCCCGCTCGGAGCGCTCGACTTCCTTGGCGTCGGTGGCGGAATTTCGTAGCAGCTCGCCATGGCGCTGCTCGGCCATGTTCACCGCAGTGGTGGCCGATTCGAAAGCCATCCGGGTCTTGGTGAAAGTCCGCTCGGCCGTGTCCAATTGGGTCGCCGAGCGGTGCGCGTTGGTAATGGCTCGCTGGTCGGCCTGGAGCAGTTTGCCCATGTCGCGGCCCACGAGGAGCCGTTCGGCCTTGCCTCGAATTCGCGTCGTAGCGTTGTTCCGTGACAAGAGCTGGTTGACTCTCGACTCCACGACAGACTTTTCGTCGCGTGCGTCTGGCTTCGACTGCCTGAACACTTTGCGCGAGCCACGCAGCAGAGCCTCGGAGCGTTCGGCGCGGCGACGCATCGTTGCTTCGTTGTCCTGCGCGCGTTGATATGCGGTTTCGGCCCGGCGCAGCACAGCGGGCAGCCGTTCGCGGAATCGCTGGCTTGTTCGGCCGACCATCGATCCGATGGGGCCGCCGCGCTCGGTGTTGGTGAGGGCTTGCTGCAGCTCTTTGAGTTTGCGGGTCCGGGCACGCGCGGAGAGTTTGCGGCTGTAGCTGTCGGCGCGGTTCTTGACGGCGTTGAACTCGTCGTTCAGCGCCGCCCGGTAGGCCGAGCGGAGTTGCTTCTCAAGTTCGGTGCCCCGCGACGCCTTTACTGCGCCTTGGAGCACCTTCTGCAAGGCAGGCGTGTCGCCGGAGACGCGGTTGGCGCGGTTCATCAACTGGCGCACGTTGTCGACGCGTGCGCGTGCCTGCCGGGTGAACGAGCCCTGTTGGCCGAGGGCTGCTTTGTCCTCGTCGACCTGACGAGCCGCTGCGCGCAGCCGTTCGGCGAGGCGCTTCTGATTGGTGTCCAGGCGGCTGTAGCGAGCTAGGTCCTTAACGACCAAGCCTTCTCGTTTGCCCAGTCGTTGTGTGGCGCGGTCGTCGCCTTCCGCGCGGCCTCGGGCGAACTGTTCTCCCGCGATGCGGCCCGCACGGCGGGCGGCGTCACGGTCGGTAGTGGGGGCGACTCGACTAGCGCGATCAAGGTTGTCACGAACGTCTTTAGCTGCGCGGCGTAGATCGTTCCTGTCGGTTTCGACCTCGACTGTGACGCGCTCGCCGTTGAGACCTTTGATCTCGGTGCGTGCTGCGGCGGTGTCGGCTTCGACGGTGAGGTTGATTTCAGCGTGGATACCGGCGATCGCGGCCTGGACCGCGATCTCCATCTTCTTTTTGAGGTCGGAGGCGTCGGGTACCACCTGCACCTTCGCGGTACCCGCGCTATACCTTGTAGGCATACCCGATCCTCAATTCAATTGTCAGAAGCCAAGTTCCGCCAGGGTGTCTTCGACCACTTCCTTCTCCCGTTTCGCTCGTTCCCTGTCGACGGCGGATACCGGTCGCGGAACAGGTCGGAACTTAGGAGGTTTCTTGCCTTTCGGCAGATTCACGGCGATCAAGGTGGCGTTCAATTGCTGCATGTAGTCACACAGCATCATCAGTAGATAAACTTCGTGGCTGAAACCGGCCGAGGACGAAACCTTCGGCAGGGCATCCGTTTCCGGTGATTCATCGAGTCCGGTGGCCTGCCTGATCATTTCGATGTCGACGATTCGTTTCGCCAGTTCCTCGTCCATTTCCTGGTCGGCGCGGTAGCGCGCTCCAGTCGGCAAGTTGGCAAGGAATCGGTAGAGCTTCGGCCATGGATATGCACCGCGAAGGAAATCGAGGAGGTCGATTCCCCAGTACTGGTGCAGATCCCACTCGATGGACTCGTAGTGGCTCTCCAGCAGTACTACGAGTCCTGCTCTCCCCCCGGCAGTTCCGCCGCGCTCTCGTCGGGTGCGTCGTCGTCGAAGTGCTGGTTGATGTCCTCGACCAGTGCCATGGTGACCTCAACGGGTTCGTCCCTGATCGCGTCCCACACGACGGGGAACGCCTCACGGCCGACGAGTGCGGCGATCATGCTTTCCAGGTCGCGGACTGCGACGGTACCGGCAGAATCGAGCAGCGACGCCAGCGCCAGGGAACGTTCCAGGCTATCCGGTGCGGTGATCAGGACCGGCGGATCGACCGCATCGAATTCGTAGGGTTCGGCGGGCGTGTAGTTCTTCTTCGCCTCGGCCTTGAGTTGCGCCCAACGGCTCAGCTTGGGTGCGGTGGTCTTCTTCGAAGCCATTTGCGGTTCCCCGTTATTCAGTTGTGTATTCAGTTGTCAGCAAGTGCTACTTGGAATCTCGCGCAGCCTGGCGCGAATCAGGACCAGTCTTGACCGGCTTCACAGCACCATCGGAGGCATTCTCGGCGACCGGAACTCGCTGTGTGTTCTGCGTTTCAGTCTTCCGCACGTAACCGGACATCACAAGATCATTCAGCTCTACTGCGTTGTAGCAGAGGTAGTCACGGCCGTCAGGCGAGACGAGGGTGACAGGGAAATCAGGCATGGCTTCTCCTCGACAGGTTCTTCTCCCCAAGAAAGCAGCAAAGGCCACCCTGTTGCAGGCCGGGGAGGAACCTGCAACAGGGTGGAGTTCAAGGGATTACGGCGTAGCGGCTTCGAAACCGGCGTCCGCCGCGATGGCCTTCCACCCTGGGCCGCCGAAAATTGTCTTCACCGCATAACCGGCAACGTCATCGACGAATGCGCGACCGGTGATCGCGTATTCCACCGCGTTCTCTTGGTTGAGCTGCTGCTCACCGACTTCGGTGACAGTGAACTTAGGCACCTCACGAATCATGTAGATGCGATTCGCGCCCGCACCGTCGACGCTGAGGAAGACCGCGCGCCGGTAAGTGATCGACGGCTCCACCGGGTCGGCGAATTTGGTTTCCCCCGTGGTTGCATCGAACTTCACCGTCGACAGGTCGGCGTTGTGCCACAGTTCGAGGTTGAGCTTGTGGGTCTCCAAGCCGGTCCACGCAATGGTGGTCTTGCGCGAAATCATGTCGATTCGTGCCGCCTCCAGCAGACCCCACGCTTCGACCTCGCTGCTTTCAACTTCGGGCGTGAATGTCGGAGCATTCTCTTTCGAGATGTGGCCGATACTCTTGAAACCCGCAGTCTTCAAGTCAGTGAGGTCGGAAGTGGCCCCGGTGAAATATGTCGCAGGGAGCACGGTCGCGTAGGGCGCGAGCAGGACAGCACCGGCCAGCGGCTTGCGAATGAGCTTTTGCTTCAGGTCGCGAATGGTGGCAAAATCCGCCATGGCAAACTCCAATATTCAGTTGTGTATTCAGTTGTTAGGCCGCGAGCTGCGACCCGATGTACTCCGCCGCCCGGACCATCACCGCCGGGTCCTCACGCAATAGACCAAGTGCGGCATTGCAATTCGCGCAGAGAAGGGCACGTACCCGCACCGGGTCAGAGAGGTGGCAGTGATCGACCACAAGCGGTCGGCCTTCGGGTGGATGACCGCAGATCCGGCAGATGCCGCCCTGCTGGTCATACAGCTGCTCGTACTGGTCGCGGGTGATCCCGTAGCGGTGCATGAGCTTTCGCTCTGCGGCGCAGTCGCTGCATTGACGTTCGAGCCCACCGCGTTTGGAGGCGTTGCGGTGAAATCCACTGGGGGGCTTGGGTTTATGACATCGTGTACAGCGCCTCAAGACTGCTCCCGGAAGCTGAGGAAGAACGAGGCGTCAACGAATCGGTTGTCCTCGGTGATATCTGGGACTTGGGTATTGCCGATCGCTTCCTCGACGGAATCGATGAGGATTCCGCCGACTTCTGTTCCGCCTGCGGCCAGCATCCGTTGCCGGACACGTCCGGCAGCCGACCACGCCTTGGGCCGGGTGTCCTCGACCACCACGATGGCGACCAGTGCTCGATCGGTGATTCCGTCCGCATCGACACCTCCGCCGATGCGGTTGATCGCGATGAGCGGGAACTTCAGTGACCACTCATCGCCATCAGGCAACGCGGTGCAGGTGTAGCCGAGGTCTGCCAGCAGCGACAAGCACACCAGTTCGACGTCAGGAAAGGCCATCAGTGGCTCTCGATCCACGCGACCACCGACTGCTGGCGACGGTTATCACCGCCGAAGGTGTGCCGACCTTGCCAGCGATGCGGAAACTGGCCTGGTTTGGGGCGCTCTTGCACCGCCGGGCGCGGGTAGTTTGGGATACCCCGTGCCGCGTTCATCCGGTTGCCCGCGTTATTGACCTTGCCGAACTCCACGGCCGCCGAGTACGGCATGACCGCTTCCACGACCGCGACCCACCGGTCAGGTTCGGCACCGAAGTTGCCGCTGCCCAGCTGGGTGGTGACTCGCACGGTCTGAGCCATCGCGCCGGTACGGCGTGGTGCCCGCGCACCGTAGAGCGCTTGGGCGACGTAGCCGATCTTGCGGACCGTGTTACGCATCTTCTGCCCGACCATGATTTCGGCGATGCCAGGGTTGAACCATCCGTCATCGCCAACCGGGTGCCCGGCGTATTCGAACTCGGCCATCAACCACTCACCCGCTTCGCTCTCACTTCGACCCCAGGAGCCCAACCGGTCATCGGTGAGCGCCACGGGGCCGGTTTGCCGACCACGGCATAGACCTGGCCGTCTGGCAGCTCGATCTGATCGCTGGCGAGGATGTCGGTGCCGCGAGGGCAGTACAGGGTGACGTCGCTACTCACGCTCGATCGGAAGTCGAGTTCGCCGGATGAGTTGTCGGCATCGGTTGCCCGCCAGTCGATTCCGACACCCGACACGGTGTGGTGGGCGTCGTAGGACTGGTCGCCGAACTTGTCGCGCGCTGGCCTGCGCAAGACGGTGATCGTTTCTCCGAAGGGCATCACGGGGTCCACCTCGGAGCCTTTACGCCGACCATCCCGAACCGGCGATGCTTCGGGACGAACACCGACAGCTCTTCCTCGGTGAACGAGATGGCCGCCGTGTGGTTTTCGGTATCGAACGTGACCCGGAACGGGCCGACCGTCTGATCTCGTACACCCATCGGGTTGCGAGCCAATCTGAGCACCGCGTCCACGACAAGCCGACGCGCATTGGCCGCCGTGATGGCAGGCAGTCCGGCCGGACCGTTGGCGAGCAGTGGAACCTTCAGCCGCAGAAGCGATTCCGCGTCAATGATTCGTGCTTCCACCCATGCGGTCTGTCCGGGTGGAAGCTCGCCCTCGAATCGGTCCTTGACATCTTGAACGGTCGCGAAAACCCCCACTAGCCACCGGACTTCGTGGCAGGTTTGCGGGTCGTGCGCTTGGGCGTCGCCTCAGCGATCTCAGGCTTATCGTCGGCAGCAAACCCGAAAGCAGGCTCCTCGGCGACCGGCGGGACTTCCCACACGTCCGGATTGGTGATCAGGGCGATAGCCCACGCAGGCACCTCAGTATTGGGGCCGAACTCGTGGGCGGTGCCGTCCTCGTCTTGGACGTGCACGAATGTATTCAGTTGTGGCATTAGGCTTTCCCCATTAATCGGAACGCATCAGAAGTCGCATTCCCGACCGAGCGCGTGGCGCGCTGAAACAACATTCACACGCGCCACAACGCTGCGCCAGATGAATCAGAAAACGTCGGCCACCATCAGCGCCTCGGGGCGCTCCAGGACCGGCAGCAACAGCGAATCCACGAGCGTGGATTCCTTGTACGGGGGACCGCTCTTGATCACCACGCCGGTCAGACCGGGCGCGTCGGCGAAGGCCATATCAGTTTGCGCCGCCGACACCAGCTCCAGTGCAGTTGCGGTAATCCCCCACGCGACATAGCCGAATGGCGAAGACGCGGGCGGCAGGAAGATCACCTTGTCCTCGGGAATGACACGGGTGTCGATGCCCTGCACATTGATCACGGTGTCGTAGACGGCCGCGATCGGCGGCAAGTTGAAGTCGTCGAGAACATTGTTGACGATCGACTTCGACACTATCTGCGGAGTGCCCGCAACCGAATTGGCGTAAGCGCGGAACTCTGCGTTCCGCTGGAGCAGGCCAGCAGTCTTGCGGGAGATGATCATCCCCGATGGCGGCGCACCGACATCGCGGGTGTACTTCTCAGTCCAGGTGGTCAGGTCGGTCACCACGGGCGCGGTTGCCACGGTCGTCCACGGGGTTGCGGCCGACACGAAATGATCTGCGGGAACCTGAAAGTCGGCGGTCAGGTAGACGCCGTTCTCAGCGAGGGTGATCTTGCCGGTAGTCAGCAGTTCGCCACGGGCGACCTCGACGCGGTTGCGGATACTCCGCACAGCGATTTCCAGATCGTTGTAGATGGCGTTGGTGATAGCAGCGGCATTGCCGCCGTCTTGGCGGACCTTTTCCAGCTGCAGCCGCTCCAATTCACCCTTGGTGCCCTGGATCGACATGGGCAGCAGATCCACTTCACGAGTCGACACGAAGTCGCGCTCGAGGCTCGGGATATTGCCGTCGAACGCTCGGAAGGTTGCGGTCCGGTTCACGCGGGTAGCGTTCGCGAGACGAATCGTCTGCTCCTGCACCAGCTTGTCCGGAATGAATTGTGCCAGAACATGGTCCGAAGGAGTCGGAACCTGTCGCACGAAATAGGTGGCATCGTCCGGGGTGACCGGACCATCGAAAATCAAAGCCATGGGAACTCCGTATTAAGTTGTAAAATCGACGACTTCGGCTCAGAAGAACTTGAACCAGGCCGCCAAGTCGACCTTCGCGGGTCCGTCCAACCCGTGACCGGGCGGCAGCTTGTTTTCCTGGATCAAACCGACACCGACCCACAAGGGCGCGGCTTCCTTGCCCGTCAGATCAGTGGGAGTGAATGCGTCCCACAAGAAACCGGCGGCGACCTCGCGACCATCAGTCGCGGTGTTGTCGTAGGGGCCATAGAGCCCGCTCGCGGTGATCTTGCCCAGCACGATCCCCGATGGCAGGTAGCCCTTCGGGTAATGGGTCGCCGCAACGAACTTCGTCATATCGAGAGTGACCGATGCACGGCCCCGCTGCTCGGACTGATCGGCATACACCCAAATCCGGGAATCGCCGTAACGAGTGCCGGTTTGGCGCACAGCAATATTGCTCATAACAAACCCCTCCAGGGGAAATCAGGAAAAGGAACTCACGGCTTCGAACCGAATCGGCGTTCAGCCTCGACGCGACCGCCGTCACCGCGTTTGGTCTTGGACTGACCGGATTGGCCCTGGCCGTAGTTGGAGTGGCGCGCGACCGGCGAGCCGGGCACCGGAGGCTTGTCGCCGTACATCTCGGTGAGGTGGGCGACGACCTTTTCGCCGTCGACGTGACCGTCCTCGTCAAGGAACGCATCCGCCTTCACTGTGTCGAGCCAGTTGTCCAGCTTCTTGCCTGTCAGCACGATCGACCCGAAGCCCCGCAACTCCGCGCTGCGCAGTTGTGGCAGCAGCTCGTCACGTGCTGCCTGCACTGCTTCGGCTTTCGCCGCTTCGATCGCGTCGGCGTGCGCTCGCTGCTCATCGCTGAGCGTCGAACTCTCCAGTTCGGTGATGCGGTCTCGCAGCAGCTGGGCCTCTTGCGCCGACAGGCCGTCTTTCAACGACTTGGCGACGCTCTCATGTTTGCGAGACTGGTGTTTCCAGTAGGCAAGCGCCTGTTCAACGTCCATCTCAGCCAGCGGAGTGTCCTCGGGATAGCCGAACTTGTTCAGCTTCGGCTGGTTACCTCCGTCTGCCGGATCGTCCACCCTGTCAGCAGGATCGGGGGGATTGTCGCCGCCCGGATCTGGATCGGGTGGTGTGTCGACGGAACCTCCGAGGATCGGCCACACCGGCTTGCCGCCGACGATGCCAATGGCCTGTAGTCCGGTAATCGGGTGAAGCGGCAGATCATTCATATTCAGTTTTCCCTGTCGGGTTTGAGATTGGCCGGACGCGCCGTGGCGGGCATCCACACGAATCAGCGAGACAGAATCGCCTTGTAACGGTCGATCTGAGTGCGCTGGTACTGGACTGGGGAGGAATCCTCACCCAACCCTTTCGCGAGAGTCTGGCGAAGGTGGCGTTCCATCAACGGCAGTTGCCGTGACGCCACTTCGTACTCTCGCGCAAACTCATCGAGGTCCACCGGCTGTGGCACGGTCGGGTCGCGATAGTGCGGGACCTTCTGGCCGCGACGTGCCGGAACAAGGACTGCCTGCAGCTCGCCGTGCTCGTCGAACTTGTACCGGGTGCGTTTCAGCTGGAACTTACTGTTGCCGCCCGCTTCGTCGTAGAGACGATCCAGATCGTCGCGGTTCAGTTCGTCGCCGGGATCGTCGTCAGCGGTCACCGGCAATGTTTCACACCGGCAGTGATCGTGGATCGCCTTCATCGCGTCGGTCTTGTAGAGCCGATCCGATGCTGCGACACACAATCCGCACGAGCCGGACTTCGATGCCTCTGGATGGATGACGCGCCGCCAACCGATCACACCAATTCGTTGCCGCGCGGCTTCTTTATAGATCAGGTGCTCGGCTTCGCGCTCCGCTAGAGACAGATTGGTCCCAGAAACAAGTTTCACACGATTCACGGAATCTTCAAGAGCAATAGCCGGGTCCGTCCCGGAGGAGACCGCCGCACGATATTGGCGTGCAGGCCGGTTGAATACTTCCTCCACCGGAAGCCGCAGTGATTCGACACCGCCGGACACCACATTCTTCGGCTTGGTGAACTCGGATTCGAACGCCCCGAACAGCCTGACCTCCGGCGGCACCTCGGGAAAGAAGTCGGCCAACTCCACCTCAAGCTCACTGAAGTACGCCAGCTGCGCGGCGGTGGCCAGCGACACGATCGCTGCCTGCGCCGCCATGGACAGCTCAGCGGCCGACTCCGCGAACTCGCCCACCTGGTAGCCGTCGAAAGGGTCGGTCAGCCGCCACTGGGATTCGATCCGATCCGCAGTGCGCGACATGATCAACTCACGCCGCGCCGCCCGCGACAGCAGCACCCGAATCAACGTGGCAGAGACCGCCATTACGCCGCCGCTCGCTCAGGCACCTGCGCGCCGGTCGTCGCTGGCTGCGCCGAGTTGCGTGCACTCGCCGACGCGGTCGCCGGGGCCGGACTGAACGAGTTGTCCAGCGCCATCGATTCCTGGATCAATTCGGCCTCGTTGAGTTTGGCTTCCTCCGGCGTCAACTCCAAGATCGAGATCAACTGGCGCTTGCGCGAAAGCACACCCTTGGTCTTGGCGATCGCGTCAGCACGAGCCTGCAAACTAGAGCGATCGACCTTGGCCCACAACAGCTTTACACCCTTTTGCCGGGCTTCCTGCTGCGCGAGACTAAAGGCGATCTGCCAGACCAGCACCCACGGCGAACTCTGCCGGGCCTGACGGTCAGTGATCTTGTCTACGAGAGCCTCACGCATCAGCGACGCTCCCTCGGCGGTTTGGTTGGCCGCGTCCGGAGTGATGATGTGCATGGGAGTTCGTGTCGCAGCGGCGAACTCTTTCACATCGTCTCTGATCGCATTGATCAGCGGCGTAAGGTCGGCCTGCTCTGACTCCCAGAAATCCACGCCTTCGGGGACCAGCCACAGCGCACCAGGGTCAGCTTGAAACAGATCCACCAACTCGTCGTCAGCCACAGTCCGGATGAAGTTCGTTGAATCGTTGTCAACAGTGAAATCCTCAGCACCATCGAGGTTTCCGCGCACTGCGCGTTGCCGGAAACTCTGGTACCAGCCAATGACAATGCGCTGGAAGACCCCATCCATGATGCGGTCGAGCAGATCAATATGTGGCTCGAACTCCCCCATCGCCAATTTGTTCTCAAACCGTACGGCGGGCACACCCCCCATCAGCTCCAACCCTTGCACAGCCTCGGTATCGGTCAGCTCCCACTCGTCGAGCTTGAATGATTTCGAGGTCTGGCCAGGCTCGCGCCGCCAGGTGTATTTGGCGTTATCGACGAACAGCAGCGCTACCTGTTGGTCGGCGATCTCGTCGAGGTAATACTTGACGAACGCCCGCAGATAGCGCGGGTTCGCCGGATCACGCTGGCCTACAGCGAATCTCGGGTCTTCAGCCATGATCATCGGCATCGCGTCGGGCACACCTTCGAGCGGGGACGCCACCAGTGCGTACGCCTCACCGCACACGAACAGATAGGTTTGCAGGTCGCGCTGTAATGCGGCCCAGCCGGATTCGTCGGCGATCTGGCGGCTGATATCGTCGCCGTCCAAGTCCTTATCGGCCTCGGTCGATACACCCTGCAGAATGCTGCGATCGGTCATCACATCCACGGACATCGTGGCGTAGTTGCTGCGAGCCTTCCTCATGACTTCTTTGAAGGTCGGCTTGTATTTCTCGCTCACAGTCGGCAGCGGCGGATCGCCAATGTAGTAGGACCACAACAGATCCAACCGTTCGCGCCGCGTCTTCGGGGTATTCACCGACACTGCCCGGCGCTCGCCGGGAATCTTCTCATCGAATTTCTTCATCAGGAATTCGAACCATTCGTCCGGTGTCCAGTCGGCACCGGAGACAGCTTCTTCAGCCATATCAATCCATCACTAACGCAGCCGTGCCGCGACTCGTCGTTTACGCGGCAATCCGATCCCCTTGGCGACAGCGTCCAGACGGCATTGCCATGCCAGCACGGCCGCAACAGCGGCGTCGATTTTGTTGGGGCTGTCAGGGTTTTCTTTTGCAATCTGAACGCCCTTGGTGGTGATTCGCCGACGTGCGTTCAAGACATGGGCGGTCAGTGTCGGGTCGCCGTCGTGGCGCAATTGCTGATCGAGTACGGCGTTCTCGAATTCTTCGAGTGCCTTAACCGATTTCGTCGCGCGCTCCCCGGTCATCCACCACTCAATCGGATGTGGCCCAGTGGATTTCACGAGCAGGTGTGGGCCGTACCGGGCTTCCCAGTTGGCTACGACCGACTCCCAGCGGGCGGGATCGGCGTAGAATCCGACGACACGAAAGTCTGTGAACGCCTTGCGGACTGCCGCCTCGACATCATGTTCAGGCACTTCCCAGCCGTCCGTGTGGACGCCGGGCGGCTGCTCCCACACCTTGACCGGAAAGACCAGCCCATCCGCGACGCGGCAGCCAATCAATGCTGATGCGTCAGTGACGCCGCGTCGCCGTTTGCGGCTGCCGTCGAAGCCGAGAACGATCACGTCGTTCGGCTGAATAGGCTTGGTGTCCAACACTTCTGGACCGCACGAGTCCCACTCGTACTTCGCGAGCCAGGCATTCTCCGCCGAGGTCGCGGTGTTGAACCAGTAGCGGAAGCTGCTGATCACGTCGTTACGTGGGTCCGCGATGGCCTCCACGAGACCGTCGAGGTCGTTCCAGGCCGCCGTGTCGCCGTAGGACTCGGTCAGCGCCTGGCGGACTTTGTCTTCGTCCTCCAGCTCCTCGGGCGTGATCGATCCGTAGCGGTGGTCGAACAGCTGGCGCGGGTGTTTCTTCAACTTGCCCGCTACTGCGTCGGCGACCAGCTTGTAGGTTTGCTCGGCAATGGAGTCTTCGCCGGGCGCGTACATCGTGCTGGTTTCCAGTGCGAATGTTTGCGCGGACTTGCGGCGTTTGCGCAGGTTGCGGGTCAGCGTTTTGTAGACCTGGCGCAGTTCAGGCTTGTTGTAGAGGTGGGTCTCATCGAAGAGAACCAGCGTCTCCTTACCGCCATCTTTGGATGCCGAGGACGCCGAAATCGGGAGGATCTTGCCGCCGCCCGGAATGAGGATGCGCGTCAGTCCGGCGTCGTCGCGATGACGCATCGCAGCGACGAGCGGACCTTCGGTCACGTTCAGAAGGATGGTGTCGTATACGAGTCCGGCTTGTCCTTCTTCAGTTGCGACGCAACGGATTTCAGGGGTTTTGAGTACTTTTCCCATCGGTTCGCCGGGCTGGTAGGTGTATTCGAATCCCTGACCCCACGGATCACGGAACACTTCGCCGCCGGATGCCCAGCCATCGAACCGGCACGGGCCGAGCCCCTCGAAAAGACCTATGTAGGAGGCGATTTCGCTTTTGGCTGCCCCTTTGGGCCTGCTTAGGAACGCGTGGTCGTAGAGCCTTCTGCCCTCGGTGTCCTGGGCGTACAGATCGACCAGGAATGCGCAGTACTCGTCGATGATCGGTGCGCAGCTTTCGCCGCCGACATCACCGGGGCCGTGGACGGCGAAGAACTCCAGCCAGGAGACGGCTAACCATCCAAGGCTGCGATCACGGTCGTGTTCTGGGTGGGTGACGACATCATGCGGCACGGTTGCGGCCCGTCAGGCGCGCCCGGCGTTCCTCAGCGAAGGACACGACCTCGGCATCCGGCCCGTCGTCCACCTCGTCGTCGCCGGTCTCGGCAACGACCTTGATCCGAGCCTTGGTCAGGTCGTCTTCGGTCAGCCGCAGCCCGACCCCCCACGCAGAGATCAACGCCTTCAGCCCCTCGCTGGAACCTCCACCGAGATAGCGCGACGCAGCCGGAAGAGACAGGTGAAGTTCCAGCCACGTACCTGGTCCCCACAAACGGGCCTGGGGCAGTCGAGCCAATTCGGCGTAGAGCATTCGTGCTTCATCGCTGCAAATGACCCACTCAGGAACCGGCGGGATTTCACCGTCGAATGGTTCGTTGGGTACTTCAGTCCAGCCGTCACCACCGATGTACGGGTCCGCGTTTGTACGCACCCGCTCATCCGGGTTCTTCGGCGCTGGTCCAGGTCGTCGTCCAGCCATATTAAGTTGTCTCCCTGCCGGGTTCGCTTCTCCGCGTTCGGCTCCCTGCCGGGTGTGCCATTAACGTGGGGTGATCGACGAGACTTGAACTCGCTTTCCCCGTTCCGGGGCCAGGATCACAACCTGGTGCCTCGACTCTTCGTGCCTCGATCACAGTCCCTTCGGCACGATTCGAACGTGCACAGGCGTCTCAACGAAGACGCCGCACCGCCACTGGTGCGTAAAGGGTTCAGGCACATGCTCGCTAGTTTCCTATTCGACGCATTTAGCCTTATTTGCTAGGTTAGGCGGCTTAATTAAGAGTGCAAGATGATCGATAGCATTTCCCGAATCCTCTTGATACGATGCCGATCATGAGCCATATCACTCTTCAACCACACAGCCTTACCAATCCGTCCGACAAATATCGAGTCGTGAGATTCGACGACTGGCGGGCATTCGCGGATGGCGAATTGCACCATCTTCCCTGCGTTGCCGAATTCACTGAATCCGCAGTCGCCGACGCGCACCGCGACGAATTGAACGATGCCGACAGCTGATCGTCGGCACGTTCCGCAGCCAGGACGGGGAGAATCGAACTCCCGCAAGCGGTTTTGGAGACCGCCGCTCTACCACTGAGCTACGTCCCATCAGCCGGACCAGCACGCACGTACCGGCCCAGCGGTGATCACGCAGCCGCAGGCAGATCCGGGATCTCAGCGTCCGTGGCGGTGGTGTGGTCCTTGAGGTTCTGGAGAAGGTCGTCCAGGCGCGAGAAGTCGAGGCCCTCCGCCGGAGGATTTGCCTTGATGTGCTGGATCTCCGCATGAATCTTCACGACCAGGTCGCGGACACCGGCGATGGTGCTGGTAATACTGTTGATCTTGTCCTGATTGCTCATGAGCAACTCCCTAATCTCTGCCAACTGTTCGGCCATGG
Organism: Nocardia ninae NBRC 108245; assembly: GCF_007990755.1. Taxonomy (GTDB): domain Bacteria; phylum Actinomycetota; class Actinomycetes; order Mycobacteriales; family Mycobacteriaceae; genus Nocardia; species Nocardia ninae. The sequence continues at coordinate 94,817 of NZ_BJXA01000009.1, forward strand.
TGGGCGTGGCCTCGGTGATGATCCACACAGCACGACCCCTTCCATGCGTTCACTCCCCGGCTCCCCCACCAGGATTCGAACCTGAGCTACCAGAACCAAACTCTGGCGTCCTGCCACTAGACCATGAGGGAAATGAGCTGACCCGCCAGGACTCGAACCTGGAACGAGCCGCTTAACAGGCGGCTGCTCTGCCAATTGAGCTACAGGCCAATAGGTCTGGGTGGCGGGATTCGAACCCACGTTCCTCGCTCCCAAAGCGAGAGTCCTGGACCTAGCTGGACGACACCCGGCTGGCAGTTTTTCGTCTTGCCATCGACGCCTACCCGCCCGTTAGCCGGACTGGCTTACCAGGAACTCCGCAACGTACGGGAGGATGAGAATGCCGAACTTCAGCAGTGCGATAGCGGCGGCCACAAATGGATCGATCATAGTAATCCCGGATGCTTTCTTCGATGGTCCCGATGAATAACCGCGCGACGGTTCCTCTTCCACGCCGCACGTGACTCCCCATGGGTTTTCAGTTTGTGACAGTCAGCGCATACTGCCTGCAGGTTGTCCAGGGCATCACTGCCGTAGGACTTGCGGTTCACGATGTGATCGACCTCGGTCGCCACCTTCGTACAAACTCCGAATCGGAGTTGGCAGCGCCCACGATCACGAACCAGCACAAGCGGACGATTCCGCACAAACTCGACAGAATCGACCTGCCCCTCATCCGACCACGCCACACCACACCCCCGCGCACAAACCTATTGCCCTACATCATGATCCCAGCCCCGAACAGCCTCGGCCAGATGATTGGCCGGTCGCCGTTTTGGTTCCTACTGCTAAACTCCAGGCATGGCAACACGCACGAACATGTCAGCCCTTGACCTAAAGGTGCGCCTGCAGTTCGCCACAGCAATCTGGGACCGGATCAGCGAACTCGAACTCAGCGGCGTCGAGGCTGCGGCACGTCTCGGCTGCGGTTCCACGGAGATCACCCGCATCAAGCAGCAGAAGGTCGAAGGCTTCAGCGTGAGCAAGCTTTGCGAATGGGCCGAGAAGCTCCGCCTCGACGTGGACGTGGTGTTCACAGGCCCGTCGACAGATGCGCATGCCGAACGTCGCCACGCCTAGAGAACCGAACGGAGACAGGACCGAATGGCCAAACGTAAGCCTGGTCGCGAGTGGTCCGCAGCTGGCATGCCCCAGCTGCGTGACCGCATGGTGGGCCTGATCAACTACGCCGTCGACACGATCGAAAGCCGAGGCGCTGACACGACTCGACATACGGTGCAGTCCGTCGATGAGACCATCCACCAAGCGAAACGCGACCTGTCGACGTTGCCAAATGCGCCGCTCTACTGGGTCACACCCAATCTAGTCGACCTCGTGGTCCATGCCGCCGGTACTGAAATGCCTGACTGGACACCGACATTGGCAATGCCGTCACCCACCGGACTCATGTTGTGGGCCAAGCCGATAGCGAAACAGCCATGGACCGATGACTATGATCAACAGCGCGAAGTCACCATCGACGGAGTCAGTTGGGCGATGCATCCGGACGGCCTGAAGCTCGCGGTCTGGTCACGGCTCGGTGAGCACCGCGAAGGCCAGCGGCCACACATCCGACGACGCTCTTCGCTAGCCGAGATCTATGCCTTCCACAGCCCGGACCCAGACACCTCCGCCAAACTGAGCCTTGACCTCGATCGCCAGGACCAAGGGCTTTCGATCATGTCTCTGGTTGGCGCGACTTGGCTGATGCAGGGGCAAGAGCAGATCACTACTTCGCGAGTGTTGAGGGGTGATTCAGGCCGAACGGCCAAGGCTGGCGAGGCGAACGACGCCCCGACCGTACAGATTGTTGACCTCCGCCTGTATCCGGCCGTGGAGAATCCCAAGGATGACCAGCCCGCCGACCGCGCCGACGCCGAATCCCGATGGACTCATCGCTGGTGGGTCGGAAAACCGCACGGATTCTGGAGACAGCAGGCTTGCGGGCCAGGCCACAGCCAGCGCAAACCCAAGTGGATTGCGCCATTCATAAAAGGCCCCGATGACAAGCCGGTCGTGGCAGAACGCGTACACCTGCTGCGCTGATCAGACGTCACCGTGACACTGGCCGTGACTCAGGAAGAGCTTCCGCCGCCTCTATCGACGCCGAAGTAAAGTATCCCCGAACGCCCCAGTGCCGCCTCTGCCCCTGCATGCGCCTGGGGCTTCGTCATATCCGTAGGACCCTGAGATCCCGTATTCACCGCGAACCACAGAGCGGTGCGGGACGGGCTATGACCTGGGGGGAGGGGGTCCTCCCCCACCCATGAAATAGCTGGCGACCTGGGGAAACACAATGCCGGCGGTTGCTGGTAACAAACCGCTGAGTTCTTTTCCCGCAAAGCCGCATAGCGCTGCTAGGTGTGCTATCACGCTTGCCCAGCGGGCCGACAGCGCCAGCGGGCCGACAGCGCCAGCGGGCCGACAGCGCCAGCGGGCCGACAGCGCCAGTCCGAGCCCCATTCGTGAAACGAATTTCAAGGCATTCATCAGGCGTTTAGTCGCTAGTGCCAAATTGGGGCTTGCGCATCTTTGGTCGGTAGTGCCTAATTGAGTCACAGCAGCCCACCGGGGGCAGCGGAAACGGGAAGGAGGTACCAATAGCAAAAGCGCAGCGCACGATATGTGCGCAAAGGTGCACTACTTGTGCACATCTCGGGCCTAGCACGTAGGAATGTGGACGTTGCGAAGAGTGCTCTGTACGGGATATCACCTGTACGACCTGCGTACGTTTGATCGCAGGATTCCAGGAAAGCGGCGTTAGCCGAACTACCTGGTTTGCGGGGCGGTGTGAGAGGCAGCCGTATCGGATCGGGAGCGATCCGTTAGCCCTACAAAACAATAGATTCTGTAGTGGATACTTCCGCGCAGCGTGTTCATGCCTGAACTCTGGGCAGCGGCGGATTGAAAACAAGGACTAGTGAGCAGTCACCTAGGGACAGGTGTGCTGGTAGACGCCCCGAACGGGGGTTACGGTCCATACGGAGACGGCTACAGAGAGCGTTTACTCACGCTCGATACTTGAACAACCGGGCTACGGCAGGTTTGCCAGGGAATGGAACGAATAGGTTCCATTCTCGCTAGGTTCAATTCCTAGGTAGCCCACCAACTTTCATTCAGATTGCATTCATCGAATGCGTACCACAGGAGGAGTCTGTGAAGAATACGGACATCTATGTGCATCCTCGAACGGGTGCGCAGGTCGCCGTCGTCACATTCACGTACAAGCGCGACGACGGGCAAAAGGTGCACGTGAGCAACGTGCGCGTAGACGCTCCACTTAACGGCGGTGTTCGCAAAGGTATCCGCAAGCTCGGATACAGGAATGTCCTGGAGGTGTCGAGCTACCGCTATCTCACCAAGCGTGAGGTTGATCAGACCACAGTCTTAAGGACTGAGGACTCGGTGGCTACGTATGCCCGTGAATCGCTCACAAAGCGGAGCCCTGGGACTGTGGCGGCCGATGCGTTCGCGTCGGGCGCAGTGAGTGCTCGTCGATACGACCGAGCTAAGGCAAGGCGTAAGAATCTCGCTCCCTCTCAGATCACCAAGGGGCAGGTTGACGCAATGGCTCGGGCGTCTGTCCGTGCCGGAATCGCGTAGGAGTTGTACGACATGAACGAAATCCAGTCGTCTCCGGATGACGAGTTGGTTGCGGCTCGGGCTGCCGTATTTGCCTACGATTGCAGTCCAGCGGTGTGCGCGTTCGAGGCGATAGCGTTCGGCAAATGGTGGGTTCAGTTTGGTCGGCGCGAGAGGTCTGGGATGGACCCCGGCGGCGCGTACTACGACAAGCGGTTCCTTGCAATGCGCCGCGAGGAGGGGAAGAAGACGAGCGGGGCTGCCTATGTGGAAATCCTTGCTGCGCGCCAGATGCTGGCTGACGCGACTGTGGCCGGTTAGCGCATTTTGACGAGTCGGTAGGTGAGCCCGCGTCCATCTCACGGACGCGGGCTCACTCGTCGATTCGACCGAGTCGGCGGTTATGGCCTGATCTAGGGGGACTTCGACCATGAAAGCCATAGCTAAGAAGGTCCATTCGTCCGTTACCGCACACGCTCACATTGTGACAAACCATAAGTCTCATTTGCCGATCGCTATGGCGGGTGGCATCTATGGGTCGATGGCAATTGGGTTCTACAGCCACGTTCTGTACGCGGCGCTTGCTGGCGCGTATTGGTTGGAGTACTGGATTGAGGGGCGCAAGCACCGGGATTAACTGAGTATTCGGTTCGGGAGCCGTCATCTTTCGGGGTGACGGTTGCCATGTCGACTACTTGGGTTGACGGTCTATCAATTTCACACAGGGGATAAGTATGTGCAAGGTCGATATGTACAAGTGGAGCGGACAGCAGACCGCTGCCGTCCGGTCCATGTGCCAGCTGTACGGACAACCGTTCAATCCGGTCGACCACAAGGTCACTGATGATGGCGCAGTCGTCGCGATTGTTCCTGATGCCAAGGGCGACGTGGTGACGGTCATCGTGAACCGTGACGGGCGCGGGATGGTGGCAGCCGCATGACCAGAACGGATGACGTGGTTGCGCCGACCGTTGAGGAGTTCGGGGTCAAGTTGACGTACGACGACTTCCGATGCTTGGAGGCATTCGTCGGTCAAATTGCTGGGCACTGGGCTCGAAATGGTGACGCGACTGAACGCGCGCAAGCCGCTTACGAACGGATTTGGCGGGCGTTGCGCGACGCACGTATTGAGACATTCGGAGAACTTGAGCGCTTCTAGCTGTTCTCTATCGGTCTTTTAGTTCGGGCATCGACCTTTACGGGTCGGTGCCTGTTCTCGTTTCAGGGACTGTTCTTCAACAGAAGGTTCAACTAATGGCTATTGGTGCACGGACTAAACGGATTCGCCGGATCGCGAAGGTGTATCCGATTGTGGAGAAGTTTCAGGCATTCGGCAAGGAATGTGATGGCGTGTGGTGGTCGCGGCGCTGTGGCCGTGGCGAACCGTTCGAGTTGTCTTTACCTTTGTCGGTCAACGCTCGTGGTGATGAGCCGTACGTCGAATCGAATTACGAGATCGCGCAGGAGCGGTTGGATAAGGTTTCGGCGTTCGGTGCCGACTATCGCGTCGATCTGTGGCCGGGTGGGTCGATCTATACCTTGACTGTGCGCGCGGATGACGCTCTCGCGGTGCGGGAAGCCCAGGAGATCGTGGATGCGTTGCAGAACTATCCGTTCCTGAGTGACGACGATGTGTCGCGGCGGGAATGGGACAGAGATCATCCTGATGACTTCACTTGCGATTCCGAGTATGCCGATGACGAAACCGGCGACTGTGGGTGCGGTAATGCAAAACGAAAATGGGCACATGATCACCCGGATGAGTCATCTTGCGATTCGGATGATTGGGAATGCCCGTGCGGACGGAACGCCGAATGACGTTACCGAAGCTATGTGTCGTATCTACAAGGGGGAGATGCGTCCACGCGCCTCGCGCTGGGCACTACGACATGCGTTGGTGAGTCTGATCTAGCGGAGATGGCGGGGCACGGGATTCGTTCCGTACCTCGGCCACCGCGCTACATCTGTGCGGGTCGAAGCCTTCGCGGGTTTCGACGTGAAAGCGAGAAAGCGAATCGAGCATTGTCTACTTTTACTGCTGACCTGAAGGTGCTGAAGGGTGACCTTTTGTTCATCAAGCGGGCTGCCGGATTCCGGCGGGGGTTCCATCCTGCGCTCAACCTGCTGGCAGTCGCCGTCGAGGATGGTTATGCAACGACCAGGTTCTACAATTACGAGGTTGCTGTGACGGTGAGTATGCCTGCCGTGGGCGATAGTACGTCTTTCGCGGTGGACATGACGGCATTGGTTGATGCCGTGAAAGCTGTGGGCGCGAAAGATATCGGAACGTTCACGGTGAATGGCGACACGCTGACGGTTTCGGCGGATGGCGTGGCTGTTACGGTGCCGCTCGCTGGCGCTGGGTTGCGTGAAGACATGCCAGCGCGGCCCGTGGTGGACGGGGGGCCGATGATAGCCATGGCGGGTGCTGAGTTTGCGCGTATCGGCTCGGTTACTGCTACGTCGGTCGGGCAGGACGACACGCTGCCGGTACTGACTGGTGTTCGTGTCGAATGCAGTGGCAACGAAGTGGTCGCAGTCACCACGGACCGCTTCAAGCTCGCTGTAGTCGAGGCGACAAATCAGATTGCGGCGGCGGATGCATTCGTGTTGCTGATTCCTGGTCGCCCGTTCCACCATTTCGCCAAGCGAGCGGACAAGTCGAGTGAGGCGTCGGTCACTGTCGGCGCGAACGGCATGGTTTCGCTGGTGTCTGACACTTGTACTGTCGTTGTGGAACAGCTCGATTACGATTTCCCGAAGTGGCGCGGCTTGCTGCCTTCCGAATTCAAAGCATCTTTTGTATTCGATAGCTCGGCGTTGTTGCGGGCGGTTAAGGCACTGCCGAAGGGTGCGTCGACTATCAACCTGCATATCGAGTGGGGCGCGGTCGAAGTGGTTGGTTACAACGGACGTGACGAGTCTCCGTTTTCGTCGATGTCGCTCGATGTCACCGAGGCGGAATGCGATTACGGGATGGTCATCAAATTCAGCGCCGAGCGCGTGGCTGCGATACTTAACTCCATACCCAAGGGTGTGAAGGTGCGCTACAGCGGCACTACGCCCACTCGTCCCGCTGTGTTCGCGTGGGATGGCGCGCGCGTTCTGCTGATGCCGATACGGATTCCCCAGTGAACGTGGACGACAGCCTGAAATTGATGCGGGAAAGGTTGGATGAGTTCGCTGCACAGATCCCGTCGTACACCCGATGGGATCGCCATTACAGCGAGCCTGAGTGCCCACGGTGGTGGTACCTGAATCAGATTGTCACTCTGGCTGAGACCGGGGAGGTACCGGCGCTGGAGGCGTGGCGGAGGATGGTTGCGCTGCTGACGGCTGAAGATCTCAACGATGTGATCTGGGTGAAGTGCGCTCGGCGGAACATGTGGGTGGCAGCTGTGCGCGGCGAGACATGGGAGTACGGCGATCCTCGGCCGCAGCTGCCCGCGCTCACGCTGACGGCGGTATTCCATCCGCTGCGCTGGTGCGGCGAAGCAGATGTGGTTGAGGGGCCGGACAGTTGGGTTGTCTCGGATCGGAAGTGGGGCGTGCTGGGTAAGTCCTTGCGGCGCATCGCTCAGCATCCGGATACCTACGATCTGAGCTTCCTGGCCAATGATCCTGACGCGCCGGACTGGGTGCGCGCGCGTGCGTGGCGTGGCGAGTTTTCGATCACCGCTGACCTCGAAGTGGAGAGCAACGACGCGGATTAGAGCGATATTGTTCCAATTCTATTGTGCGACGCCGGATCTCATGTCCGGCGTCGCTTTTTGTTTGAAGGGATGTGCCTGGATATGGGCAAGAAGTCTCCGAAGCAGACCGTTGCTTCGGCGCAAGCGATTCTGGAGCAGTTGGAAAGCTTCGGCGGCGAGTTCGATCGGATGCATTGGGCGGATGTGGAGATCCGGAAGGCGGTCGATCGCTATCCGGACAAGCGAAACATCTTGTACCACTGCTTCTCTCCGGATTTGATGAGAGCCACCCATGAGTTGATGGGTGAGGAGCTGGTGTTCCGGGCGCACTGCCGGGAACTGCTCGAACGCGTCGCAACCGGAAGGTCGACAAAGCCGGGTACGGCTGTCGAGGTCGCGTTGGCGTGCATGGAGAACAGCTTGAAGGCTCCGCTGTCGACAGCGGCGGCGGGGCTGTACATGCGGATGTGGAAACAGGCCGAATTCGGCTTCTCGCAGCAGTTTGAGGGTGTGGCTGACGACCTCCAGTACTACGAGGCTATTGCGGGGAGCGAGATCGACGAGCTGGAGCGGGTATCGCGCGTCAAGCTGGCGGTCGCTGACCGGGTGCTGCACGACATTGAGTGCGACGGGATTCACTGGGGCGAAAGGGTGGACTGCGAGTTCGCGGACAAGCCGGTGAAAGCGGCGGCGTGACGGGCGAACAGGTTGGCGGCGGCGCGGTGGGACAGCGGGAGCCGTTGTGAAGACGGCGAATTCGTGATGGCGGTGTTGCCGCTGGTGTTGATGGCTGCGGCTGGTCTAGCGGCGTTGATTGTGTTGGTGGTCTTGATGTTTCGGTGAATGGGCTCTACTCGACCGCATCCGATATCGGGTGCGGTCTGCGGGGTGCCTATCCCCCTTGTTGGAAGTCCGAATTTGAGAGTGAGGTGTCGGATGAGCGCGAAGGATGAGCGCGGCAAGATCGTTGAGGTTCTGCGCGACAGAGTCGATGAAGAATCCGCCGAGGTTGTCGAGGACTACGCGTGGGGCAGCCACAAGAATCAGCACGTGAAGATGCGGCACTGGGTCGAGACAGCAACGTCCGGCCAGTACAAGGGGCAGATGCGCCTTGTGCACCAATCGACGAACCCTCGACGAGACAACACGGTGTGGTTCAAACCGCAGCGGGGTCAGTACGGCAACTGGTTCATGTTCCTTGTTCGCTACGAGAACGGCCACGTCGATGGTGTCGGCCTCAGTACTTATCTGTCGGGCGAGCGCTGGGTTGAGTTCTACAACTCGGGGATCTGGGAGTTCCTCACCGAGAAGGAACGCGGGACGATCGCGTACCTGTTGCGTCGGTACAACCACGGCTCACCAAACGTGTGGGCGGACTGGCATGCGAAGGTCGACGAGGTGCGTACCTTGAGCATTCCCACCCTCGACGAATGGAAAGGGCTGAACGAGGGGCGGTACGTCAACGAATCAGACTACGAGCATCTTCGTACCTACCTCGAGATGGGCGGGCCGGACATTCGCACCGCGCAATGGTGGGGCTCGACAGGCAGGGTTGTAGACCTGGACGCAGGGGCAGAGGTCACCGCGTGAGCGCATCGCGAAACTTCGAGTGCTGCCCTACCGGCGACGAGCGCCGACGCCGTGCTCATATCAAGAAGATGGGTGCGTATGCGGCAAAGTTCGCTGCCGAAACTGTTTCGTACACAGACGATCCGCGATGGGAGGAACCGACTGACGAGGCGTTCGCGGAGCACTTCAAGGGCTGCGTCGTCCCAGCCCCGCTCGTGACGTACACGCATATCCGGGACATCTTCATGACCGAGTACGCCGAGGAGATCGCACTGTGCCGCAGGGAGTTCCACACCGATTGGAGTGACCGCCGGGCTGATGAATCAGCGGTCGATGAGGAGTAGATAGCTACCACTGAATACCGAAATTAGTTGGGACGCCGTATGTTCGGCGTCCTTTTGCATGAGAGGTGGTTATTGTGGATAACGTTGAGGTGCTGGAAGCGGCGAAGCGGTTGTTCGAGGAGTTGCGAGCGGCCGGGGTTGATGCGTCGTTCGATGCAAATCCGGTCGAGCGCTATTGGGAACCGATCGTCGACGTCAAGACGCCGGGGCACGTTTATCAGATCTGGGCGTTGAGTATCGAGGATTCCTACGATGTCTACGAACTCGTGAATGAGCGCCAGGGCTGGGCGGACTCCCCCACGGTCGCTGGCAATGTCGATTCGCGGCACGTGCTGGCACTGTTTCTCGGCTTGCGGGCTATGCACGAGGCGCAGGCCCGGTCGGAAAGTGAGAACGAGACGCGCTGTGGTGGTGCCGTTATCGAGGCTGGAGTCAAGTACGCCCAGTGGATTACAGCGATCCGTACGGGGCGCGAGCGGCCGGGGTGTGCCGAGATGTTTGCCTACTTCGCTGCGAAGGACCTTGCGGTGGCCGAGACATGCCGAGTCAACAATGAGTCGTTGGCGGAGTCGACGCCGGAGAAGCTTGCCGAGATCGGGATGTCGGCGCAACCGTGGAATCCGCAGGGGCTGACTGTCGATCAACGCCTGTTCATCGATGAGCGGGTCACGTCCGAAGCGGTGGAGTACCTGATCCGGATTGCGATGACTGGTCAACCGGGTCCGCAAGCTCCAACCGTAGTGAGCGATCGTTAGCGAGGATTGGGTATGTACGACGTTGGTCCTGAAGAGATGTGGGCTCGGATCGGTGCGCGGTGTGCCAATCGGTTCGATCGCGCGTGGTCGGCGCGCCTGGGTGCTGAGGGGTGGGCTGATCAGTGTCCGGGTGCCGATTGGTTCGAGGTGGCGGTGCGTCGGTTCGTTGATCTGTGCCATGAGCGAGATGTTGATCCGGCGCTGTACACCAACGAGGACAACACAGCATGGTTCGAGGTCGCACGCCAGCCGCAGTCCCTGCCGGGCTCCAAGTGGGTGAATGTGTACAGCTTGACTCGCCACTACGGCGGGCCGGAGGAGGGCGGCTGGTGGTATGACGAGGGCGAGTTGATGCTGTCGATCCAGGTGACCGACGAGGACGAGGTAGCCAGCACGGTGGAGGAGCTTGAACAGATCTATCCGAGCACCAAGGCGAGGTACAACTACCACGGCGGCGATGATCACTCGATCTACATTGAGGACAAGCCGGGTGCGGATTGGTCGAATCATCGACCGTGGGAGTAGGGAGTTGTGTTGAACGATTGTTGCGGGCCGCTGTGCAGGAAGATCGCGGCCGGTGCCGATGCTCCCGAACGTGGTGAGGCGTTGCCGACCGAGCAGTGCGGCGACGCCCCGATGGTCGGTGACCTGCTGATATTGGAGTCCGACTTCCGGTGCGTGGATCGGGAAGGGCCGAAGCGCTTCCACCATTTCGAGGTCGCGACCGCTGCGGCGGTGTCGTCGGTTGGGCAGGTTGAGTCGTTGAGGTTCTTGTGCGCGAAAGCGCCGCATTCCCGCTACTCACTGCATGCGAGATTCGGTGTCCTGCACGTGATCTCGCAGGCTCGCATCGATTCCGGCGCGGTGATGAATCTGGCTGACCGGCGACTGTTTCGGGGTCTGACGAGGCAGTCACTGGTTCGGCGGCCGTTCGGCTCGTGGGCGGAGTTCTGGAAGGAGGCAGCCCCGTTCCGTCTAGGTTGAGTTCTTCCCTTAACTGAATACCGTTGTATTGGACTGACTCCGACGCCTTGGCGTTGGAGTCTTTTTGTATTGCAAGGAGTTTCGATGGAGCAAAGGCGAATGAGCACGTTGGTGGCGAAAGGCAAGGACGGCAATGTCGTCGCGCCTGGTAGCCCGGTTACCGATTTCCGTGGCGAGACAGCCGAATTCAAGTATGCGTCGCGGGCCAACACTGAGGGAAAGGACGGAAAGGTCGTCGTCAGGATGGTCGATGGTTGGGAGCCCGAGCACTACGCGAGGGTATGGGGGCTCACTGTCGAGCAGGAGGCCCGTCGTGGTTGAGGTTGTCGGCGGTCGGATCGTCGCGGTGCGCCGGGATGCTCGCGACTGGGAGTCGGCGGTGACTACATCTGGAAACGTCGACCAGACGCCAGCAGGCGCGTGGACATCGCGGGTGTGGATCGAGACGGCGGAATCTGGCGGGTTCGCTGGCCAGTGCCGCTTCGTCTGCCGGTCGACCGTCGTTCCGCGTGGTGACACGGTGGAATGGGGGCCGATATCGCGTGGGGATTGGCAGCCGCCTCGGCTATTCCTGGTGGAGACCGATCAGGGCGTGGTTACGACCCGCAACTATGAGGACGGTTTTACCCTGTGCCGATGGCTGGAGGTTCACGCGTCCGGGCTGTGGGCGTTGCTGAACGCGCCCGAGCGGTCTGCATTGGCTGAGGTGGTGGACTACGGCGCATTGCGGGACCTGAACCTTCGTCTGGCTTTTATGCGGGTGATCGATGCTGTGGAGGCCGCCGAGGTCGGTTCGACCGAGCAGTACCGCCAGCAGAATCCGTGGTCAGTCGTCGGCGATCCCGGTCACGAATCTCTGTACTTGCCGGACACCGACAAAAGGATGATGCCGATCGACGGTTACGTCTTCGACCTGGCCTGCTCCTACATCGAGAACGGTGGGCCAGACCTTCGTAGGGAGGGGTGGTGGCTATCCAGCTGATCTAGCCCGAGCGAGGTCAGGAGAGGAGTCTCGGCAGGTTAGCCGCTACCGGTTGTCGGTAGCGAGTGGTTCGATTCCACTGCGAGACGCGACGTGGCCGCCATCGGGGCAGTCACAATGCGGAGAAGGAATCACGATGGACGAGGTCATCTCGGAGCAGTCCCAGGGCGATGGACTGTCGATCCGTCTGGAGAAAGGCATGTGGCCGCTCCTGTACGCCAACAGCGACGGGCAAGACCTGCTCCACGTCGCGGTCTGGTTCAGCAGGGAAGACGACGCGCTGGTCGTGCAGATCGATACGACTGAAGAAGACCCGCGACGGCTGCGGGTGTACGTCAACGACGGCGCAGTGTTCGACCGGACGGTATTCGACGCCCGCGCCGACCATGGCGACCATCGCGACACGGTCGGCGACTACTACCGCGAGCTGAAGGCACGGCTCGAGCCGGTAACGGCAGACGCTGCCTGATCGGCACTTCGGCGTGACAGGCTGGTGGAAACACAGAGCGAAGGGGTGACGACACAGTGGACGACGAGGATGTAGTGGGGTTCCGACCGTGGCGACACATTGGCGACTTGGGAGAAGCAGACCTGATGCATTACGACTGGGCTCAGATACTGGCGTCCGCCGAAGACCTCGGTGAGGGGTGGAAGAAGGCGGTCGTGGTCCTCAAGGAGGGGGATTCGGCGCATTCACCGCTCTCATCGAAATGGGACTTTCAGGGTGCGGGCGAAATCACGTACAAGATCCATCCCTCGGGAGTCGACGTTTCGGTCGGCAATGGAATAAGGAAGTCTTACAAATGACAACACGGAGCGAACTGCGGCAAACGTTCTATGAGAACATGCTGTCCGATTCCCCCTCGTCCGTGCGCTATTGGGCGCTGACCGAGTGGGATGAAAAGCCGGGCGAACCAGAGTTTAGCCGTCTGGTCGTGAAGGAGTTCGGTGACGAAGATGTGAACGGTCCTGCGCTATCGCGTCACGAGGTGACTGTGGACGACATGGCGCGGGGTTGGCAGCTTCTTGTCAAACATGAGGCAGATGGCAAGTTCCATCATTGCGGTTCGTCGGATTCCGTGCGCACAGCGGAGAAATCGATCAACGCGGACGCCGCTGACTATGATGCGTGCGTGATTGACGCTGTCATTCAATTGGCCATTCTCGGCGAAGTAAGATACGGGTAGGACAATGGGTATGGTGGGTGAGTATCTGACGTGGGAGCAGGCGGCGGGCGAAGTCCCGATCTCGACTGAGTTTGTTGCTGGAGTGGATTTCGATCCGGCCGACTTCGACGAGTGTGAGATTGTCCGAGAAGCGTCTGCCCGGCATGGGCAGGAGCGGGACTCAGTATTGCTGCGCCAAAACGACGACTTGCGGTCGGAAGTCGCTCAGTTGCGTCAGCAGCTGGCGGATTTGACTGGTACAGAATAGCTCGATCTAATCGACTTACAGACGAAGAGGTGGAATAGCATGGCACTGCACGACAGGGAAACCCTCGATATCACGCCGGATCGCGATGGAATGCTGAACTACGCGCGGGCGATACTGAAGCAGGCGGAGCCGGGCAGCCCGGATGTAGATGTCGCCCACAAGATCCTGTCGGAGTACGGCATCGATCCGACAGACTTCGCCCAGAACCTCAACAAGAAGTAGTTCACCCACCGGTGACGATCTGGCACTTGAAGTAAGGGATGCAGTGGAAGACATCGAGTACTACGAGATGATAGATCGCGTGTGCGAGGATTTGGCACGGAACGCGAAATACGGATACGACATCAACATCGATTTCTTGAATCGCGGTGGCCTCGAAACTCAACGACGACTGAAGGCCGCCCGAGATGAGGTAGACACAGAAGCGACAGAGGTGATCGGCTAATCGTGAGTGATCAACAGAAACCTCCCCCAGGGCGCGTGATGATTCCCGGACTGAACAGGTCAGTGCCGGATCGCACCGAAACTCCAGCTCAACGCCCGCAGCGGCCTACCATGTCCGAGAAGTACGGCATCCCGTTCGGAACCTATGATGTCAATGGGCGACGCTTCCGATTCAAGTACGATCCACAGTTGTTTGGCACCAAGGTGCACGAATACGTCAACGGCAAATGGGACTGGCATGTTATGCCCGGCGACGTCTCGGACGCCGTTGCGACGATCAAGGCGGAAACCATCCCGTCAGAAACGTGTACGGAATGCGGGCGTCCACTCTCCGACCATGAATCCGTCGCGCAGGGCATGGGCGAGACTTGTATCGCAAAGAAGGCAGCGGAGCGGGAATGGGCTATGCAAGACGAGCCGAGAGATCGTGGCTGACTACGATTCTTCGCTGGCTCGTGATTCTGTGGTGAAACGATTGAACGATAGATTAGGAGGCGACGATGGGAAGTCGATTCGCTCTACATACTGACGAATCCTTTGTGCACGATGACGGTGTGTATGTGATCGCGGTCGAGGATGGCGTCAAGGGGTATCAGCGACATGATGGCCCGTGGCCCACTCTTGAGGAAGCGCAGGCTTACGTCGACGCGCAGAATGCGGACTTGGGCCTGTCACCAGAGCAGGCGCGGGCGATGGTTCAGTCCAGCCACTTCGGCGTTCCTTCAGCTGTCATTCTCGCGGAGCAGAACCCGGCGGGACGCGACGGCGAGGTCCGGTGTCGGCACGGCAACGCGATCGGTTCTCAGATCGGGTGCCAGCAATGCCAGGAGCAAGAGCGCGCGAAGCACTTGGCCGAGGTCGTGGGCATTGAGGTCCCCTGGCTCAGTGACCGAATCCAGGTGCGATGTGTCCTATGTGGTTGTGCGGCTGACGATTCCGGCCACGTGGGCACTCCTATCTCTGCGATGGCGGGATGAACGACCTTGTCGGCCGGTTACTGGTCGTTGATTGGGACTACTTCTTCCCGAACCCCGCGATGATGACCGGTCCGGCGGGCGTGGATGCGTTCAACTACGACTGGGGCCACGTCGAGTCGCCGTTCATGATCAACGACGTTTGGCAGACACGACTGACTCCGTTCGTGGAGCAGAATTTGCCGTTACCCCGTTGCGAACGATTCGAGGGCTTCTGGTCCCGGTTCGGCCTGTCGCAGTGGGAGGTCGGTTCGATATTCGTGTGTGAGTCGAACATGGAAGCGGGAGAGATCTTTCCAGCATCGTCGGTCCTCGATGCGTCAGACGACGCGGACGGATGGGCGGAGGTGTGGCTGTTCGACGCTCACCATGACTGCGGTTACCCCTCGGCCCTGCACCTCCGAGAACGGAGCCAATACGACTGCGGTAGCTGGATGGCCGAACACGCCGAGCGCGGTTCGGAACTCCACGTGCGCTACCCATGGTGGCGCGCCACCGAAGACGGCTCGACATTCGCCGAAGTCGAGCCAGAGCCGTGGGTGCCGGTTGATCGGCGGTTGGATCAATGGCCCGATGCCGCAGAGGACTTGCCGGACAGTTGGGATGCGGTGGTGGTGTGCCGCAGCGGCGCATGGGTGCCATCCTGGAACGACGACCAATTCGATGTCTTCGTCGAATCCGCCGGGATACGCACTGTGTGGATCGACTCCAACTTCGAAGCAGGGCCACGGAAGCAACCCGACCTTGCGCTGGCTCGGGCCGAATTGGACATCCGAGCAGAGCAGTATGCAGAGATCGCTGAAGCTAACCGGCGTCTGACCGTCCCGGCTAGTGATCAGGATGCTCGGTGAGTGCCGGTTTTCCGACCGAGGCAGACGTAGCCGATGGCTGGGAGATCAAAGAGTTGCCCGAAGTTGGTCGGGTGCTGGCGAAATGGGCCTATCGCCGATGGATGATCGTCTGGTGGGCCGAGAAGGAAGGGCGTTTCCAATGGCAGGTGCAGACCGACAAGAAGGCGCTGGACGGCGGGCCGAGTAAGACGGCAGCGGCGGCGAAGTCGGCGGCAGTCGCGCGCGCAAAACCGAAGCCGAAGCCGAAGCCGCGAGGAAACTTGTCGAGTCTGAAAGAGCGGCTGACGCTAGACGACTACTGAGTGTTTAGGCGTGGCCGCCAAGGGATCGGCTGCGTGTTGTTCGAAGGAGGGGAAGATGCCCGAATCGGTACGGATCGGCGGCAAACGACTACATCAGATGTCGCCCGTGGAACGGGGCAATTGGCTGAGGCGCATTGGGGCGCGACTTGACCAGCTGGATAGACGAGGGCGAACGGCAGAGGCTGCGATCGTCGCGGCGAAGAGCCGGATTGTTGTCGCGCGGGCAGAATTGGAAGCTGCGGAAGCGGCGTACGAGGATGCTTTGCAGCACCGATCTGGCATCGATGACGATATCAATGCTGTGCGCTCCTCATTGCAGGATTTCGATGTTAATGAGCTGGCGGCAATAGGGATCGTTCTGCCAGCCTTCGATACGGATCGATAGCCACACGAAGCGATAAACGACAGGGTCTGTGCTCAACTGAGCACAGACCCTGTTTCTGTTGCGGCAGAGATTGGAATGCCGGTTAGGAGGAGATTGATGTCGTTCTTCGGAGCGTTGGCTCAAATGCGCGACGAACAGGATCGCAGGACGGAGGAAGCTGCGAAGTATCGGTTCTCCGTCGAGGACAGCCGAAAGACTTGGCACAGTTTGGTTGCCGAGGCCCAGAGTGCGCTTGCGGCCGGAGACCACGACCGAGCTGATGCTTTAGCAGAGCAGGCCGAGATAGCCGAGGAGGTGTATACGGCGTCTGTGTGCGGCACTTTGTAAGCCGCGTGCGTCCCATCTTCGGCATCGAATGCATGTCGGAAGTTTCCCAGTGCAGCTCTGCGAACGATTCAATTGTCGAGATCCACGGATGATTGGTTCGCAGAGTTTCCACACTCGGGAATCAACGAAACAGACCACAGGCACAGGGATCGACTGTAGACTTGCTTAGTCCCCCGAATCACCTGTGTATGACACGGTCGCGTGAAAGTCATTGACCGCGTGCGTGAACAGTTCGAGAGTGCGGTTCACAATCCGTGATCTTCGAGAGATTTTTCCATGAGGCACACACCTTTTCTGGTGTGTGCCTCATTTGTCTTTACAGGAAGGGATATAGACCTGATGAGCAATGACGAGCTCAATTACTACACCACTCCACGTTCAACACCCTCGGGCAGCGAGACGATCTTCGGAATTTGGGAGCGTGGAGACTCTTTCAACGATTCGGTGACGCCGTCAACCTTCGTCCCCGAATACCGATACCACATGATGATGAAACTTCTGTCGCTAACCAGCGAGGGCGACGCCGTATTCTCAATCGGCTGTGGAAATGCCGCCGTCGAGGGCGCTCTTGTCGAGCGTGGACGGCTGGTCCACGCCGTAGATCTGTTCCCTGAAGCCGTTTCGCTCGCGCGGGCGAAGGGCGTCGATGCGCATGTCGCGGACTTCTTCCAGACCTCGGCTGCCGACGTTGCGGGCTGCTCGGCGCTGTACGCCGATGGCATTCTTGGCCACCTGTTCGACCGCCACGACGGCGTAGGCCCAGCGATTGACAAGCTCACCGATCTCGACCTGAACACCGGTATGCAGCTTGTGTTTTCGAACGATGCACCACCCGACCGGAACGCGCCATACGCGGAGCATGAGCGGGTGCCAGGTTTCTGGTACGTCTCCAAGGACTACCTCGCCGAAGAGTTGACGGATGCCGGACTCTCCGTCAGCGAGAGCTACTACTTCCCGTATGAGCGACCACTGAGCGGTCTCCGTAACCGCTCCATCTGTGTCGCTCACATTCGATAGAACACATTCTCAATTTCGCTCGAATTACCTGAAAGGGATTCGTCCATGCCATCTTATTCAGACGATGGGATCGCTGAAAGAAGTGAGCACCGAGACCGTCTGTTGCAGATCGTCTCTAGCGTCGCCGATTCATTGTGGGAGGGTGCCGACGCCAGCGAAGACAGTCGCGTTCTGGTCCCGGAGTCGATACGAATTCTCCGAGAGTCCGGGCTGATCAAGGCGTTGGCACCGGTAGATGTCGGCGGGTTCCAGGTTGACCCTGTGACCGAGATGGAACTGATCGCCGCTGTCACGGCGATCGACGGCGCAACAGGCTGGATGTTCTGGGCGCTGGCTGGCAGCACTGCGCGAGCAGCGTCCATGCTGCCCGAGGACGCGGTCACTGAGGTGTTCGGCAACGGGCAGTTCCCGCTCATCGCCTACGACGAACGCCCGTACGACAACGTGATTCGCATCCGCGATGGCCTCGCGGAGATCAACGGCACTTGGCGGTTCGGCACCGGAGTCAGTTGCGCCGACTGGGTGGTTGCGATCGCCCACGCCGAAACATCGTCGACAGGAACCCCATTGATCGCGGCGATTGTGCCAACCAGGCATGTCGAGATCATCGACAGCTGGAATGCATCCGGACTGTCGGGCACCGGCACAGTGGGCTATCGGATCGACGGCCTGGTGGTGCCGGAGCTACACACCTGGCCGTATCCGCCTTCGATGCCGGTACGCGGGGGCGCTCATTTCATCAGTCGCCGTGCGGCGATCAAACACCTCGGCTTCGCGTTGGGTCTGGCGCGCAGTTCCCTCGAGTGGTTCACCGACCACGTCATCGGTCGGCAACGCACAGCGGTGGTGTCGGCTTCGCTGTTTGCTGACCTGGCACGAGCGCGGCTGGACTTGGACGCCGCGTATGCGCTTGGCCTGAGCGAGGTCAGCACGATCTGGATCGAAGCGGTGCGAACAAGCCACGTCACCGACCAGTCGTATCTGCGGTTGCGGGCAGTCGCCCGCCGAGTAACCGAAATCGCTATGGATGTGTGCGCACTGGCGGCGCGGTACGGGGATGCGTCGATGCTCGCCCGTCAGAACCCCCTGCAGCGGAACCTGCGGGATATCACGGCCGCCGCCGCGCACGCCGAGGTGAGTGCTGTGGTCCTGGACGAGTTCGGGACAGAACTGATCAAACAAGGTGGGGAGGAACGTTAGCTATGAACAACCCTGTGATGACAGCGTTGCGGCCGGTGTACGCGCCGATCGTCGATGCTGAGGGCGGGTACTTCACGCTCAGGGATGGTCGCCGTTTCATGGATCTGGCATCGCAAACGCTGAATCTGGCTTTCGGGCAACGCGCGGCGGCTGTCACCGACGCTGTGATCGGACAGGCTCGATGTGTCCAGTTCGCCTCCAGTCGGTTCTCCACGGTGCCGTTTCTGGAGTTGAGCGCTGAACTTGCCCGGCTGGCCCCAGCGGGCTTGGATGCGGTGTCGCTGAAGATGAGTGACGGAAGCGACGCCGTGGAGACTGCGATGAAGATCGCGATGCTGCACACTCGCCGCCCCCATATCGGATGCCTGCCGGGAGCGTGGCACGGAGAAACCCACCTGACTCTCGGTCTGGCCAGTAGCCATCGTGGACGCATCCTTGCCGACGACCGTGTCGCGGTGCATGCCGATGAGCCGACGATCGCGGCACTGACGCAGCTGGTCGCGGCTCGCCGCGATCTGGCAGCGGTGATCATCGATCCGTTGATGGTGGCTCAGGGCCTGCCTGTCGAGGACATGCGCGAACAGCTACAGCGGCTGCGCGAGAGATGCGACGGCGCGGGAACGCTGCTGATCTTCGATGAGATCCAAGCGTTCGGATGGTCGGTTGGCGGGCTTTTCACCACTGATGTGCACGGAGTCTCCCCTGACATCGTGTGTCTGGGTAAGGCGTTGGGGGCAGGTATGCCGCTGGCGGCCGTCGTCGCTCGCGACGAGCTATCGGCGGTGCTGGGTTACAACGACGCGGAGTTCACCGGAGGTGGTGGGCCGTTGGCTTGTGCGGCCGGGCTGGCGGGGCTTGAGGCATTGATCGGGATACAGGACGAGCTGCCGGTGCGGGCTGAGCAGTTCGGTGCCGCGCTCTGTGAGGTCTTCGACCGGTCGAAGTTCGACGTTCGCCGGGTGGGTCTGGTTGCCACGATCGCTCCGATTCAGGGGCGTTTGCGTGAGACCTGGGCCAATCAGGTCGTCGAGGGGGCAGCTGCCGCTGGGCTGTTCGTTCGCCTCACCGATCAGAATCGGCGATTGCTGGTCAAGCCTCCACACGTCCTGGCGATGGAGGAATTGCGGGCAGGGCTTACGCGGTTGGGGCGCATAGCCGATGAGGCGGCCAGTCGCGTGTTGTGGCGGCTGCCGGGATCGCTCGCCGACGAGACGACAGTGGTACGCAAACCTCTGAGGTCGAACCGGCATGCGGGTTACGTGACCGCGCTGCTGGACGTTGCCGCCGGGGATCTGGGAATGAAGGTCCGTGGGCCGGGTGCACAGCAGAAGCTCACCAGGGACCTGGCGGGCATCGGCGTTCCTGTGGCACCGATGTACGCGGTGCCTGGTGCAGATGCCGTGGACTACGGCTTCGTGCCTGGGCGCACCCTTCAGTGGGTGCTGTCGGCGCCGGAGACACCCGATTCGTGGGTGAACGGACTGGCATTGCGGCATCTGGAGGTGGTGGTTCGTGCCCACGACAACGGTATGGTGATTGGCGATCGGTGGCCAGGTAATGCCATTGTGAACAACCGCGCCGAGCTGACGCTGATCGATTTCGAGCTTGGCTACGACGGGCCGATCCATGTCGCGGCGCTGTTCGAGGAGGCATTCTGCATCTTGCAGACTCTGGTAGCGATTCCCGCTGATCGGAGGATCAGAGACGATCTGTCGGCGCGGATGCTGGACCAGCTGGTAGCGCGGCACGGGAGCCAGCAGGCGGCAGCGATGCTGCGCGGACTTGTCCGGTTCTACGGTGATCCGGCTCGGCCGGTGCATTCGCACTCGGACCCCGCGTCGCATTACACCGGGCTACTGTTGGCGGCATTGTCTCGGGTCACAGGCGATCAGCACCAGGACAACACACCGAATTGACGGAGGTTTTCGAATGTGCGGCATTGTGGGGATGACCTCACCAAATGCGAACGTCACCGGATCGGCGGCGACGCGTTTGGCGGTCCTCGAATACCGCGGCTACGACTCCTGGGGCGTGGTCGCCCTAACCGAGGATGCTGGGCTATCGGTTACCAAGGACGTGGGGTCCATCGGCAGGGCGCTCGGAGCGGGTCTCAATGACCGGCTCCCGGCGTCGTCGCTGGCGCTCGGGCATACCCGATGGGCTACCCACGGCGGTGTCACTCAGGCCAACGCGCACCCGCACCTGTCCTTCGACGGTTCGGTGGCGATCGTTCACAACGGAGTGATCGAGAACCACGCGCAGCTGCGCCGGGAGTTGGAAGCCGACGGCATCAGTTGTGTGTCTGGCACCGATTCCGAGATTGCGGCGCACCTGATCGCGCGCTTCCTCGGACAGGGGCACTCGATTGTGGAAGCCATTGCGGCGGCGACGAGGCGGCTGACTGGCGAGTACGCGTTGGCGGTATTGGCCGTGGCTGACCCGGTGACGGTGTGGGGAGCCAAACGCAAGAGCCCGCTACTGGCTGCGCACGACGGCACGCTGGGTGTGTTGGCTTCGGATCAGATGGCGTTGGATGCGACCAGCGTTCTGATCCTGGAGGACGGTGACATTGTGGCGCTTCGCCCTGATGGAGCCGAGCTGTTCACCACGGGCACCGATGGCGCTCCCGAGCCGATTGAGCGTGCGTACACCCGCCTCGATGGCGGGCACGAGAAAGCGGACAAGGGCCAGTACCCGCATTGGATGATCAAGGAGATCCACGAGACCCCGGATGCGGTTCGCAACGCGCTGACCTTGCCCGCTGATCAGTTCTCCTCGGTTCTGGCCAGCGACCGTCCGGCGACGATCATCGGTGCGGGCAGCGCCTATTACGTGGCGTCGATGGGGTCCTACTTGTTGTCCTCGCTGGCGGGTGTGCGAGCAACAGCACTTCCTGCCGACGAAGCGGAGTACTTGACCCATTTTCGGGCCGGTGACCCGCTCATCGCGGTGTCACAGAGCGGGGAGACCTTCGACACCTTGGAAGTGTGTCGCGCTGCTGTCGCTGAGGGCGCGGTGCTGACTTCCATCTGCAACGTGCCGAATTCGACCCAAGAGCGGTTGGCCACCCACCGATTGCAGCAGCGCTCCGGCCCGGAGATCTGTGTGCTGTCGACCAAGAGCATCGTTTCGCAGGTCGTGCTGCTGGCGCGTCTGGCGTTGGAAACCGGCCGCGCGAACGGCACCGTGACCGATGCGGGGTACCGCCAGCACATGGAGTCGCTGGAGCGGCTGCCCGAGACCCTGACCAACTGCATCGCAACCCTCAGCACAGCCGTGCAAGGGCTGGCGGCGAAGTACTCGACGGTGGCCGACTGGTTCTTCCTTGGTCGGGGCATCCTTTACCCCGCAGCGTGCGAAGGCGCGTTGAAGTTCAAAGAAGTCAACTACCACCATGCCGAAGGCATGGCGGCTGGGATGTTCAAGCACGGCACCATCTCGTTGATCGACGAGAATTTCTACACGGTGGCGTTGTTGCCGTCCAAGCAGGCTGCGCCGGACCGCTACGGGGCAACGTTGGCAGCAGTGAGCGAGGTCGCGGCCCGCAGCGGACCGGTGATCGGTATCGGTCCTGCCGACATCGAGGCCGACGACGTGGCCGACTTCGTGGAGTACCTGCCGCTGCCCTATCACGGCGACGACATCGCCGATCTGGTGTTGCAGCTGGTCGCCGGGCAGATGCTTGCCTACTACTGCGCGCTGGATCTGGGCCGTGAGATCGATCAGCCCAGGTCGCTGGCCAAGTCGGTCACCGTGCGTTAGCCGACCACCCCCCAACCATAAGAACCCCGACCGGTTTCGACCGGTCGGGGTTCTTTCGTTGTGGGCGTATGGCGGCGGAAAACCACACAGAATCCATTGATACGAAAGGGGTTATCTCAATTGCGTTGGCTACTGATTCCCATGCAACCCACACCGAACGGCCGCCTGCACATCGGGCACGGAGGCGGACCGTACCTGCGAGCCGATGTCATCGCCCGCGCGTTGCGCCGCGACGGCGAACACGTCGAGATCATCAGCGGCAGTGATGCTTACGAGAACTGGGTACTCGCCGATGGCCTCGCCACTGGGCGCACGCCCGAACAGACCTGCGCGGTGTATCACGCAGGGATCAAATCTGATCTGGATCGGCTTGGTGTCGAGCTGAATCTGTGGGTCGACCCTCTCAGCGCCGAGCACAACAGTGGCTACGTCCACGTTCAGGAACGATTGCTCTCGACGCTGTCTGATAGTGGTCGCGCCGAGCTGTTCACCGAGCGGGTGCCTTTGGGTGTGGAATCCGGTCGGCCGCTGATGGGAGTGTGGATCGCGGGCGAGTGCCCCAACTGTGGCGCGGCGGCAGGCGGGAACTCCTGTACCGCATGCAGTGACAGCTTCTCCCCCGACTTGCTGCGCAATCCGCGCTCGCGGTTGACGAACGAGCAGATCACTTGGGTTGATCGCCCGAATTGGTTCGCTCCTGCCCCCCGCGCGGTGTTGGAAGCGTTGGCCGCTACCGGCCTGCCGGGGCAGTTCCAGGTTCCGGTGCAGACGTTCCTCGACAGAAAGGGCGCGCGAATCCGGTTGTCGCTGCCTGGCGAATGGGGCGTGCCTAGCTCGCTGGCTCCGACTGATTCGGTGCTGTCGAACACCTACTACGGCTATAGCGTGTATTGTGGCCAGCTCTACAGCGACCTGCGTTCCGGTGTCGGCAACGCGTTGGACCGCGATTCCGGAGTCACCGTGGTCGGGCTGTTCGGCAGCGACAACTCGATCGCCGGGTTGGTGGCTCCGCAGGTGCTGGCGGTTGGTACCGCGTTCAAGGCGTTCGACCACACGGTGATCAACCACATGCTGCATTTCGAGGGCCGCAAATGCAGCACCAGCCAGCAACACGGCATCTGGATCGAAGACGTGATCGACAAGACCAACGTCAGCAGCGACGAGCTGCGCTACTGCCTGACCCAAATCCCGTTGGACCGCAACGTTTCCGACATCGATACCGGAAGGATCGTCACCACGGTCAACCGGCTGAGGGTGTGGCGAACAGCCACATTGGGGCCGGTGCTGGAGGCGCTGAAGCCTGGTGCCAGCACTCCGACAGCGCCAGTTGAGTTGCGGGCAGCACTTGAGCGCCAACAGCAATACTTGCGACCTCCGGTGGTGGACCTGGTCGATGCAACCGATGTTCTGACTGACTGGATGTTCAAGCGCGATCCCCAGCATTGCGAGACTGAGGCCGTTGCCGAATGGCTGCTCGGTGTCGCACTTCTGGGCGCGCCGATCCTGCCGATATTGGCCGGGCAGCTGTGGACGGAACTCGGGTTGCCTGGTGTCCCATCGCGTTCCGTACTGAATCACGCGGTGCAGCTGTCTCGAACGTCAGCGGGGCTTGATCTGAGGATGCATACGCCTCTGAATGCCGAGGACATCGCGGGCATCGCCAGATAGCCGCGAACACCAAGGCGGGGCGGGCAGTGTGCCCGCCCCGCTTTTGTTTGAAAGGAGCAGTGACATCATGTATTTCGACAAACTGCACGGGGCTGGCAATGACTTCATTCTCGTCGACAGCGTCGAAGCCGGTTGGGCAGATAGAGCAGAAGAGCTGTGCGCTCGCCGCACCGGCATTGGTGCGGACGGACTGGTCATTGTCAGTCGGCTCAGCGCCGATCCGGTGGTTGTGGATGTGGCGGTGTTCAACCGCGATGGTTCGGTCGGTCCCATGTGCGGCAATGCGTTGCGCTGTGTGGCGTGGGTCGTGGCCAGGGACTCGTCGGTGGCGGAGATGACGCTGATCATGTCCGGCGTTGAGCATCAGGCGCGGGTAGACGCTGCGGGGGTATGGGTGACCGCCGAGGTCGGCGAGGTTCACTCGGAGTTCCTGCGTGCCGAGGTGGATGGGCACACGATGTGGTTCGACTCGGCTTACACCGGCACCGAGCACATGGTGACGATCGTGGAGAACGTCGATGAGGTCGATGTAGTCCGATGGGGCCGGGTAGTTCGCCACGATCGCGCACTTCCGTTGGGAGCGAACGTCAACTTCATCGAAGCTGTCGGCCCTCGAGAGCTCAAGATCCGGACCTATGAACGAGGAGTGGAGCAGGAGACCCTGTCCTGTGGCAGTGGAGCCGTTGCTGCGGCGGCGATTGCGAGTACACGTGATCTTCTCGAAGGTGATGGGCAGATAACCGTCCACAATCGTTCCGGGACACCACTGTTGGTGCGTCCCCACTCCGTACGGACCGCCCGAACTCGCTGGCTCGGCGGCCCTGTTACCCACGTCTTCTCCGGTCGGCTGACCTAGCCTGCTGCCCGCAATCCCAATCGGAACGGCGAGCCGCAGGCGGAGTACCTCGGTGAGAAGCCGGTCAGCGGCGGGTGGTGTCGATGATGTTGGGGAAGCTGCTGGCGGCTCCTGAGCGGCGGCCGTTGGTGCGGATGTCCCAGCGGGTTCCGGGTGTCAGCTGCGCGTAGCGGTCGAAAGACCGGTTGCCTGCGCCGTATCCGTCGTTGACTGAGAACGTTCCGCAGGAGGTGATGACGCGTTTGTCGCCTTGGCGGCCGTCGATGATCATGCGGTCTTCGATGCGGCAGTTGGTGTGGAGTTGTTCGTTGCCGGGCGAGCAGCCGGTGGTGAGGGCCAGTGCTGCGAGAGTGGCCGCGATCAGTGCGGCGCGGGTGGTGGTCATGGGGTGTTCTCCAGGTGTTGGGCCGCAGCGGATGCTGCGGCCGGGTGATCATCTTGCGGAGCTGGCCGGCATATGGTTGACCTGCGCTTTTCGTGCGGTGATCAGGCTTTTTCCCAGATGTCGACGAGCTTGGTGGCGGGCCGGACTTCCTCGAATGCGCCGTCCCAGTGGCTGCCGCCGTGGGATTCGTAGACGCCGTGTTTGCGGAAGTGCTGGATATCGCGGTTCGTGTGTTCGACCTGGAAGACCATGTAGGTGGGCTTTTCCCAGTCGCCTTCGCCGCCGCCTTCGCAGTCGGACACGGTGATGCTCATGTCGCCGAGGGTGATTTTCGTGTCGTCGGACCAGACGAGGTGTTCATGGACCGTCCACCAGCCCTGGCTACCCCGGTATTCCTGACGGACCTTGGGGTCACGCTCTCCGGTAGGCCAGTTCGCCAGCAGCTCTTCGAGTTCGGAGGCGGTGATCACGCGATGGCCTCCCACACGGTGACGACCTTGTCCACGCCGTGGACTTCCTCGGTCGGTCCTTCGTAGTAGCCGCCGTCGTGGGAGGCGTACCAGCCGTTGCGCTTGAAGGTGCGGACCCTGTCGTGTTCGTCGGTGATGGTGAAGATGAACCAGTAGTCGTCGCCGGAGCCTTCGCCGCCGAAGTCGTCGACGATGCGGGCGGTGCCGATGTTGGGCAGGATGGCGGCTTTGTCGCCGTAGCTGATGGCCTCGTAGAACTCGTCCCATGCGGTGTTGCTGGCGTCGCTGTGGTAGTCGTCATCCCAGTCCTCGTCGTCGAGGCGGGCAACGGCTGCGCCGATGTCATCGATGGTGTAGCTCATCGTCGTTTTCCCTATTCAGTTGTGGGTGTTTGGTTTTCAGTGGCGTTTGTGGATGAGCGGGCAGTCTGGTGTCGGAGCCGTTATTCCGGTTCGTTGCCAGCGCCTTCCGTGCGGGCTACGCTGTCGGCAACTCCCTTTCCGAGGACGACGCAAGAGCGTCGTTTGTGGCGAGAATCGGCGAGCCAGAGGACCGTCTACCCTGCGCACAGCGGGAGAGATATAGGCGGTCCTCGCTCATGGAAGTTCACGCCGCAGTTGCGGTGACCGGTTCGTAGACCGTGCGGGTTTCGGTACGGGGTGTGACCTGGTAGAGCCTGCCGTCCCAGGTGCAGTCCCAGGAGTCCCAACAGCCGTCGATCCGGTAGTGGAGCTGCCCGCCCGTCTCGAAATCGATTGCCACGACCAGGTACTGGTGTGTCCTGCCAGCGTTGCAGCCGTGGTCGGTTTGGCGAACGTGGCCCAGGCCGGGGACATCGAAGCCGTCCGGGTGCTTCGCGCACATGTCCCTGATGGCCATCCAGCCGGTGCCGGGTCCATACGAGGTGTCGAATTCGTGGGCGAGCAACAGCCGCTCGACGTGCTTGTCATCCATGTCGGTTGTTTCCTTCCGGGCGGGGAGATCGGTTGGTGCGGTATCGAGTTCGATCAGGTAGCTGGTGTTGGAGAGGTGGTGGGCCAGGTAGTCGTGGTCGGGGCGCAGGAACGTCAGGTAGTTCTCGGCGACGAAGCGGGAGGACCAGCCTTTGAGCAGGCTGGTGATGGTGCGTTGCAGCGCCCACCTGTAGGCCCACGTCGGGGATGCGGTGTAGCCGGAGGGGATGAGGATGCGCTCCAGCGCGGTCGCATAGATCTCCTCCCGAAACAGTCGGACCTTCTCTTCGAATGCCAGTGCGCGGATCTTGCCCATGTCCATCTCGACTTCCGCGCCATCACGAAGCACGTTCTCGTACAAAGGCTTTCCGGGCGTGTAGGCCACCGACCGGTGCAGGCTGTCGTGGTCGTAACGTCGTTGCACAGCGTCGGTGAAGAACGAGCGGCTGTCCTGGTTGAGGTTGATGGGTTTGCGTCCGTGCAGCCGTTCCCAGGCCGGGCGCAGCAGCTTGTAGAGGTCCTCGTCGACCTTGCCGCCGCAGGCGCGCAGGATCACGAAGTCGCGCATGTGTTTGCGCCAGGAGCCGTTGCGCAGCTCCCACGCCGAGTGGCTGAGCTTGAGCGTTGTCAACTCGTCGAGCGTGGCCACGCGGTTGGTACCTTCGGGCAGCCAATCCTCGAAGGTCACGTCCCACAAGATGTCGACCTTGAAGCCGAAATCCTCATTGCCGATACGCATTTCGACGTTGTCGGCGATGTAATCCCAGTCCTTGGGGTCGCGACCGAAATCCACGCGATGTGAGTGGGCCGCCCATGACCCGATCAGCAGAGTGCGCATCAAGCCGCCTGCTTGTAGTGCACGGCGTGGAGGAGTTGGCGGGCGTAGCTGACCGCGCCGACGACGATGGCGTTTTCCACGGTCATGCCCAGGTATTCGGCGGCTTCGTAGCAGACGGCCAGCTCGTCGTCGGTGAACCGCAGATCCATGCTCTCGACAGTCGGTCCTGTCCGCTCCAACCTGGCGAACACGGTGTCGAAGGTGTCGGTGGTCGGAAGGGTGCCGGAAGCGAGCAGCGGGCGTTCGATCTCGGTCACGAAGTACCGGATGACGGCGCAGAAGTCCCGGACACGCTCGCTGTGCGTGGGGTTGGTCAAGTCAGTGTCCAATCGTCGTGCCCATGGCGTGGTAGAGGTCCACGCGGGGCGGCAGGATGTTGAGAATGTGTGCGGCGGTGTACACCACAGCGAACGTCGTTGCAGTGCGGTGTCTTTCGAGGAGACGATCGAAGGCGTGGGAGATGAGTTGCCCTTCGGGGGCGGCGATCTCGTAGGCCAGGATCGCCACCGCCAAGCCGATGAGTGCTCGCTCCCCCGTGAGGTGCCGTCTCCACACGATCGGTCCGGTCGTGGCCGGTGTGGGTGAATCCATGCCGGTTACCGGGTGAGCAGGGTTTCGAGTTCAGCGAAGATCGGCTTGGCCAGTTCCCGCATGGTTTCGCGGATCTGGCCTTGCACGTCGGCCAGGTCGGCGGCCGAGGGCTCGGGGCTGGCCGAGAGTTCGTGGTCGACGACGATCAGCCAGATGTCTGCGAGGGGGCAGACTTCGCCGAGCTGGTAGGTCACGGCGTAGAGCGCGGCGAGGCGCTTCTGGAGATCAGTCACAGTCGAAGTCCTCAGTCTCGCGCGGGTATTCGTCGTCGGCGTCGTATCCGTCGTAATCGGTGTAGTAGTCGCCGCAGTCGCATTCGCACGGCTTGCCGAAACGGGGCTCATAGGGATCGCAGCCGCTCACCGGGTCTCCTCCAAGTCGATGATGAAACGCAGCCCGAACCGGCGCGCGATCAGGTCGAGGTGGCGCAGCAGCTGGCCCGCGATGGCGAGCAGTTCTCCAATCGGAGGTTGGCCCCCGCCATCGGCCGGGGTGTCTGCCAGGGGGATGCCGATCACCTTCGCGGGTGCGGGTTCGCGCTGGAACCGGTCGGCCACGGGGTTCGGGTCAGAAGCTGGCATCAGGGTCTCCCACCCGGAACACGGTGAGCCCCAAGGCATGCCACATCCGGACAACCTGCTGCCGGTCGTCGATGACACCGATGATGTGGTAGCGGTCGCGGACCTCATCGAACATCTTGTACTTGACGACCGCGTCGGGCCTCTTGTCTCCCTCGTCGCGCAAAGACAGTTCGTCCCAGGCGATTTCCTCGTTGTCGAGCCACTGGGCGCAGTCTTCGATGCAGATGTCGTCGCGTCCGGAGAAGATCAGGATGTTGATGCCGTCGTTACCGGTGTCGTAGTCGTGGTCGCGGTCGTAGTGCCAGGCAAGGGCGTTGACAAGGGTCTTGGTGGCCTCGATGACCGGGTCTTCGAGGACGCGGGTGTAGTCGAACGGATTGCGCCAGGAGTTGTCGGCCAGTGTGCCGTCGAGGTCGACGATGATGGCCCTGGGCTTGGTCACGTCCGGCACGTACGGGGTCAGGTCGAGCCGGTCGAAGGTGGGGGTGATCGGTGGCCACGGCGGCGGGAACCGCCGGAAGTAGTCCTTGATCGCTTCCGCCGGAACGGTGTGCCCGCCAGCGGCGGCGCGGGCCTCGACGTTGGCGATGCACTGCTCTTCGGTCGCGACCACATCCAGGCAGCGGAACTGCGCGCCGTGGGCGTGTGCGAAGTCGGCCCAGCGGCGACCGTCGCGGACGCGTCCATGGGTGGCGTCGATGATCGGGCTCCAGCCTTTGCGAAGCCCTACTTCGGCGCACGCGGTCATCAGCTCGGTGATCAGGTTTTCCTGCCGGTAGGACAGGATGCCGGACTGGCCGAAGACCATCCGCCGGAAGTCGTCGCGGGAGAAGCGGGCGGAGCCGGGTTCGGAGCGGACCAGGGAGTACGCGAGTTCGGTCTTACCTGCGCCTTGCGGGCCGCGCATGATGGAAAGTGTTGTCATTGTTCAGTTTTCGATCTCGATGTCGGCATCAAGGGGCAGCGCGACCTTCAGCAGACCCTTGGCGGGGTAGTCGACGGTGGCCAGGACGTAGGAACTCGCGGTGAAGTCCAGATCACGGATCGTGCCGCGTTTGCGTTTGCTTCCTTCTCCGGTGACCAGGATCTTGTCGCGATGCTCGACGGTGAGGTGTTGTGCTTTCATGCCGCGTCCGCCATCTGCGCCCAAGCGCGTTGTGCCTGAATGATTTCGGTGCGCGAGACGACGAAGCTGCGTTCGCGGGTCATCATGCGGTTGGTCAGCACGACGACCACGCCGCGCTGGGTGACCATCGGGTTGCCCTTCCAGGTGCGATCCACGGCCCCGATGCGTGCGCGGATGATCAGGGCGGCGGTGGCCAGGTCGGTGCGCTTCCCGGCGTCGCTTTCGCGCAGCTTCAGCAACGTCCGGTCCGGAGAGATCGCGACGGTGGTGTAGCCGGTCGGGCTCACCTTGACCTCCAACGTGGGGGTGAGGGTCGCGGGCTTGCACGGGGTCATGACGGGCTCCTGTTCACGAGGGAGGGATGGCCGAGTGAGTGCGCGGCGGTGATCAGCCGGGCAGCCAGATAGAGGGATTCGTCGGGGGTGAGCCACAGTTCGCGCTCGTCGTCGCCGAGGGAGACCATGCGCGGTTCGTGGCAGGCGATGACGCTGTGGCGGTCGGCGACCGGCCATTCCACGTAGCCGGGGGTGATGGTCGCCTTGTCGGCGGCGTCGGGGAGTTCGACGACCACGACCCGGCTGCGCAAGCGCTCGGCGATGTCTTCGAGATCGAAGAACCCTTCGAGACGTACTTCGTCGGTCGCGCCGTCGCTGCTCACTCGTGGTGAGGTGGCCCAGTACTGTTCTGCGGCATGGTCTTCGAACGCGCCCAGCAGTGCTTCGCCGATCTGCTCTTCGGTCAGGAACCCGCTCATGCGGCGTCCGCGAGTTCGGTTGCTGATTCCACGGATTCGATGTCGGCGACACCTGCGTCGAGTTCGCCGGTTTCGTGGCGCAGGAACGCGGGGGACTTGGCCTTGAGCAGGGTCGGTTTGAGGCCGTCGCGGCGGATCACGACGCCTTCGTCGACGAGGTCGCGGTTGCCGAATTCCATCGGGATCGCCTGCACGTGTCCGGCGTCGAAGTAGCGGATATCCATCCACTCGTCGACGGCGAAGTCACCGGCCTTGCCGCGCCACAGGACCGGGACCGGGTTCAGGCCGATGGTGTGGCAGAACTCGACGAGCTGATCCCAGCTCAGATCGGTCTGGTAGCCCTGGGCGTTGATCCGGGTGACCCGGTAGACCCACAGCTCGGCCATGTTGGCGGGGATGTCGTAGGTGTAGCCGCGCTGGATCGGGGTGCCGTCCGGGTTCCAGCCGATCAACTCGCCGTAGACCATGAATCCCTCGGGCAGCAAGCCATCGAGCAACCGGCCGTGCCGAGTCCACAGGTCCACACCATCGACGGCGGCGTAGTGATGGTTCTGGCTCGGGTCGCCTGCGTCCTTGATCACGCGCCGCGACCCGTAGGCGGGGGCGTATTCGTAGGTCTGGATCGGGACGCCTGTGCGTTCGGCGATCCAGTGCCCGAGGCGGGCCAGCCGCGTGCGGGGCTTGGGCAGCCGGGTGGGGACCATACCGACACGGATGGAGGTGCCGTGGACCTTCTGGCTGACGATGATCTCTTCGTGGTCGCCGATCAGGTCGCGGTTCCTCCACCAGTTCGCGGTGTCCACGTGCTCCGGGAAATGCCTGGCGGCAACGCGGGTCTGCTTGGGCCGCTGCATGTTCGGTGCGCGGCC
Organism: Nocardia ninae NBRC 108245; assembly: GCF_007990755.1. Lineage (GTDB taxonomy): Bacteria > Actinomycetota > Actinomycetes > Mycobacteriales > Mycobacteriaceae > Nocardia > Nocardia ninae. The sequence continues at coordinate 126,551 of NZ_BJXA01000009.1, forward strand.
TTCACGGACAGGGATGGTGTACTTGCGGCAGATCTCGACGCCGCCGAAGTGATCGAAGACATCGCCTTCACGCAGCAGCGTCGGATCGAGGCCCAGACCGGTCAGCGAGTTCAGCGGCATCACCAACGCGTCTGAGCGGTGCCCTGCGAACTTGATCGCCTTGACACGGGCGTTGAGTTCGAAGTATCCGGCTTGCAGAGGGTCGGCGTTGTAGTGCGCTTCACGAAACAGGTTGTTGGCGTGGGCGTACGCCTCTGACAGCTGTACTTCGGTCGGGAAGAACAGTGCCAGCTCACCGACTTCGTATTGGTCCTTGGAGACGATGGCTTGGCGTCCGTAGATCGGGACACCGACGATGCGGTCACGGCCTTTCAGGGCCACGGTGGCGGGAATGCGCACGACGATAGCGGCGTATTCCGGGTTTTTGGGTCGCGGGATATGCACGATAGTTCCTATGAAATTGTTTGCGGGAGTGAAGATTTCAGAGGGGTATCGCGCAGATGATTCCCGCGCAGAACATCGCGATGGAGGCGCTGACCTGGAGCCGTAATCGGGCTGCGGTGAGCGTGCGATGGTATCGGGTGTAGTCGGCGACGGCGTGGCTAGGCAGCAGCATCGCGAGACAGGTGAGGATCAGCCAGAACAGCATGGGCGGTTCCCTGTGGGAGTCAGGCGGCGAGGTTGTGTTCCTGGACGCACCGACGAATTCTGGCTTCGGACATACGGTTTTCGGCCAACATCTGATCAGCGATGGACGCGTTCAGGTACAGCCGGGCGAAGACATCTCGGGGTACATGAATGACGGGATAGAGCGGTCGCGGCGGCGCGCTGGTGCGCTTGGCTTTCTTGCGGATCTTGTCGAGTTCGGTGACTGCTTTGCGGCAGGTGTCGCAGTTCTCGCCACGTCTGCGGTGGCGGCCCCACATCGCTTCGGTGCCACAGACTGGCGGAGACTTGGGATTCGGGTTCTTGTGTTGCGCCTCGGCGGCAAGGCATTCCGTGCATGCTGGCTCTTTGCGCCTGCGGTGCCGGTTGTATCCGGTGCGGGTGCCGCGCCGATCGGCGCAGGCAGCGTTCATGCCACGCCAGCGCGTTCAAGGGGCGGATCGAAGCTTTCGACAATGCGGCGGGCGCGGGTCAGATAGGTTTCGCCGTTGATCGTTTTGCCTTCCCACGACAGGACGACTGCGATTCCTGCCTCCACCGTGTGCGGTCCGTCGAGATCAGCGGTGGTGTGGACGTTCTCCCACGAGCAGGGACGCGTGCCGCCTGGCTCTGTGCCGCACCACAGTTCACCAGTGTTGGGATTGTGGAACACTCCGCCGATGAACTGGCCGCGATCGGATTCGAAACTGCACTCGGCGATGAGGCGAACGTCGCCGAAGCGGGCGGGATCGCGGCTCTCGAGTTGGATGATCTTGTCGGGCATGAAACGAACCTAACAGGCGGTAATGCCCGAAACCAAGCAAAATGGCAGTTCAGAGGCATGTGATCTACGACACAGCTGCTAACTGATGTAGAGCGTCGAGCCCGACCCACTCCTGTCCGCACGCCAGACACGAGCACGAAGGCCGGTCCGTGGCCTGCAGCGCATCCTTCCGTACCCGATCCCCCACATCATCCCGCGTAAACACCTGTGCTACAAGACATTCCGGGCACCTGCCACGGATTCCGAACGTGCGCCGAGCGTTCAGCAGGGTCTCCGCGTCGGCGACCCAGCCATCTACCGTCGTGGCCATGGCCTCGATCGCCGCCGTGTCTTGCGGACGCCACCGCGCCGGGCTGCCCAACCCGAACACCGCATCCTGCGACACTTCTCCCCCGCACCATTGCCCCACCTGCTGCTCGACCGAGCGCAACCAGTCCAACACGTCCAGGCGGAGCGGCGGCACGGACTTGGCGACCGAGCGTCTGCGAATACCGTTGTCGTGCTGCAACATTGGATGCTCGGCCATCTCATCCCATAGGCTCGGCCGCCGCGCGGTAAAGGTGTCGTTCACCCGCAGGAAGCGCGGGCTCGCCAGCTGATCGATCGCGTCGGCCAGGCGGGCGACCGCCAACCGGAACCGTAGTTCAACGACATCGCCCATTCTGGCACCTCACTATTCAGTTGTGTGGCCAGCATATCTACCGCGCTCATCCGAGACGAGATCAATCGCCGGTATACGTCTCCGGTGCGTGGTCGTACAAAGGGATCGATACTACAATTCCTCGGTGTCGGGGCTGTCGCCGGTATCGGGTTCAGAGAATTGTTCACCGAACATGCTCGTCAGTTCGGCAGCCGATGGAGTTGCCACCGTAAACTGCGAAACCCAGTTTCGCTCCCGATAGATCAACCGGCGCAGCTTGGTGTAATCAAAGCGAGCCCACGTCAGCTCTGCCACAGAACTATGACTGGCGACACCCCACAAGCCTCCCGACCTTGCATACTCAGCGAACGCATCCGCCAGGCGGGCCACCGCCGATCCGATATCCGGATGGCCGACTGACCGATTGATCGCGTCCTTCAAAGGCGTGGTGACACATTCCTCCAGGCAGTAAATTCCCAGATCGTTCAACATCGTCATGCCGTCTGTATCATCCTCGGTCTCGACGTTGAACGGCTGCATCCACTCTCGCCTGGTCGAGATCATAAAGGCGGCTCGCAGAATATCCACCCCCGGATGATCTTTCGGGATTCGGCCGCTCATCGCGGAGACCAAATCTCGGGTGGTCGGGATCGACGCGCGGCCAACCCGGACATTGTGCGTCATTGCTCTTTCTTCCTCATTCGTTCGGACTATCTGTTGCGCCACCGGGGATTTGATGAACGCCGATACCGCCAACCGGGTCCTGCGCCCGCAGGAAGGCTCGTCCGTTTGCTTGCACTGCGCCTAACACGTTGTTGTTGGCGACAGGGTCCAGCGTCAGGGCTTGGAGCCACGACAACGCGACGGGGCTGGGTCGTGTGCAGTCAGTGACCCAGTCTGCGGTCTGGAGACGAGTGTCGCAGTAGTGGAAGGTGGGAATGGTGTCATCGTCGTGCACGTCAGGAAGTGCACACGCGTACAAGATGCCGCGAGGATCGAAGATCATCGCACCGATGACCTTCCCGTTCTTGGCCGTGGATGCTCCGAAGAGGGTGGCCAGCCTTATCTCGATGGGGATTTCGGAGGGCCTGGCGAAGGCTTCGATCCCACCGCGCCAGCTGAGCCCGATCCCCCATAGATCCGGGTACCTGGCACGGAACTGTCGTGGCAGGTTCAGTAGCGGCAGCCAATCCTCCTGGGCGGCAGGCCAGCAGAAACGGGAGTACGTGAACTTCCTGGAGTCCGGCGCGTCAGCGGCTACACCCCAGTAGAGGGTGCCGTCCGTAAGCGGATCACTGGGTTCTGCTCTCGCATGGATGTGGTAGCCGATCATGGTCCACAATGCAGCGCGGACGACAGGTTCTTGCGGAACCGTGACAGGATGGCTCCCGGAATGGCTCACCATTCCTCTCCGCATAGGCGCTGTCTCGGCCACCTTCTCCGGCCCTTCCGCTTCATTCACTCGGCCATTCCTATTTCCGTATTCATATTCCATTGCGTCTAGTTGACCAGCCGGATGTCGATCGCTTTGAGCCGGTCGTTCTCGCCATCGGCGATTTCGAACTCGACTCGCTCCTCCGGGCGGAGATACCGGTAGCCATCTTCGTTCTTCCGGTTGCTCGGTATCTCCGTATAGTGGACGTAGATATCACTTCCGTCGTCGTTGGCGATAAAGCCGAAACCGCGCTCGATGTTGAACCACTTCACTGAACCTTCAGGCATTGGGTGTAGCCCTCTCGCGTCTCACTACTGCTCTACCTGTGGCCTCGCGCCTGGGCGGCCCGCAGACCTTCAGAGTTCTCGTCGTATTCCTGTTGGATCTTGTCCCAGAGCGGGGTCCATTCAGGTCCGAATTCGTCTCGCAGATACTTCAGTGCTGGGCGTCGACTATCGAGGCCGAAGCTGATCTGGCCTGGGTCGCCGATTGTCGGACTTCTGTCCCACCATCGGAATGCGGGATGGCCATCGGTCGGATAGCAGATGGAACTGACCCGGATTCCGTCCTCCGCGTGGCCGACCCACTTGGCCCAGCGCCCGCAGCTCGCACCGGTATGGAACAGCCAAGTGACTCCGTCGCCACGGGAAACGATCATCGTTCTGCCTCTAGGTCCCATGGCGGCGGAGTCTCCTGGGGGCCGTATCGGAACGTCATCTTGCACCGTCCTCGTCGTCGTCGGTCAGCGCCGCCGCGCCATTCGCCTTCAGTTCCTCCACACCTTCGGCCAACTGCAGTGCGCTGATGTTTTCGCCGAGCCGCTGGTCAAGGTCGTCGTTCGACGTGCCGGGAACCGCTTCGGACGGTGAAACTGCTGCGGCAGTGCCGAATTCGGCGTATGGCACTAGCGACGGCCGCGTGACGCGACCAGATGTGAGATTGCGGATCGCGAGCAGCCGCCTGCGCACGGCCGCCCCCGTTCTGCGCAGATAGCTCTGCCGGACGACGCGACGGTCGAACGGGGGGTTGAACACGCGAGACCCGAAATAGAAATCCATTACTCCCCAATCCTCGGTCATTGAAATTCGTTGTGGTTGCGGGTATTTGACGGCCGTTCACGTTGCGGTCGAATGGGCCACGGATCGTGGGCGCATCAGCGTCCGGACAATCTGCTCGGCCTCGACCGGCGGTAGGCGGAACCGGTGCAGCATTGATGTCGTAATCCATCCCCGCGCAGGGCAAGCGCGGGCAAACAGCATCGTGCGGGCGTGGAGAGCCTCGACCAGCATCGCCGTCGCGCTGATCAATGCGTCCTGGTCCTGTTGCGCTACTGCGGATCTCACGAGGCTCTTAGCGACGGAGACCGTGGCGACAGCATCGGCGATTTCGGCGTCGGAGACCGCGCATTTATCGTCGGAGGCCACGATGACGGACGGGTCGTCGAGTTGCTGGGCGCGCTGCCTCAGCACGCATTCTGCGAAAGTGCAGCGGGCGTGAAGATCAAGGATCATCGTCGCCATCGCCTGCCCGACTGGCCCCGGATCGAAGATGCAGCAGGCCAGGAGAGCGTGGTCGACACTCACGTGCACTGTGGGCGAGAAGGGACCCGTTGCGCTGTCCATGACATCCATTGGTCAGCCCGCCATCCTCGACAGCTCGCGCCGGTCGTCCCTCCACGGAGGGAAGATCGGCAGCTCCAGCGTTGGCGGGTTTGGGTCGGCGACGATGCGCCGAGCAAGTTGCGGCTTCACGCGGCCAACCTCGTTCAGCTCGCGCTCGGCGCAGCGCGCCAGTTTGCGCGCGTCACGACGCTCCAGGAGCCACAATCCGAGGAAGAAGCAGCCGATGAAAGTGGCCGTGATCGCGAGACTGATCGCCGCGACGATCACGACGGCCCCATCGTGGTGAATGTGTGCCGGATGCCGTCGACAAGGTCGCGGAATAGCGGGATCTCATCCTTCACCGGTGGGTCGATCCAGATGTGCCGAGGGTCGCCGGGCATGGGCAGCGATATCCGCAGCCCGAGGAACGCGGTGACCTTGTGCACAAGCAGTACGGCGCTGAAGGCGAGTTCCCGCTGCAGCCCTGCGTCCTCGGGCGCGGCGGTAGCGAGGAACTGCCAGCGGCGGTCGTGCCCGCAGGCATCGGTCACGGAGACATGAGAGATGACCGGTGCGCGAATGTCCAACTGCAGCAGGCGTGTTCGCATCAGTGTGCCGATGGACTTGGGCATGCTCACGACCCGGATACCGCTTTCGGGTCCAGCGTGCATGTACAGGGTTCCCAGATAGGGATCGAGCTGTGCGTTGAGCCCGAATTCTTCGGCGTACTGGTCGCATCGCTGTTCTGCGGCAATCGAGGATAGGGAGTGTGTTGTGTTGGTGCCCATAGGAACTCGCAATTCAATCGCTCGTACTTGAGTTGGCCGTCGTCGACTACGAAGACCTTGAGTGCTGGGGAGTGGCTGTTCTTCCACGCGTCAACAAAGCCGCGTGCTGCTGTTTCGCACGCACAGCGGTCGATGACCAAGTCGCCTGTCTCGCTCACGTAGACCAGCCGGATATGGACATCCGGCTCATCCGGTCGCGGGCTGCGTCGCGGCGACATACAGATCACCCGGCGCGCATCGCCCAGTTGATAGACATGGCGCTCACCGCTGAGGGAACAGCCGGAGTCCGCATCGCCTGGGCTGCAGCGGAGGCGGCCACGGCTGCTCCTGGATCACGAGACCAACCGTTTCCAGAACGGTGAGCCCAATGCTCTCGGTGAGCGCCCTGACTGTTTCTACAGCTTCAGCCGCCTTCATAGCATCGGCGGCCTGCGTGACCGTCAGCGTCCGGCCCGGCAAGAAGGAAACGACCCAGCCCCCGTCGCCTACCGACTTCGCCTGATGCTCGGTCTTGTCGCTGGTCATCATCGGCTGTCCTAATACATGTTCTGACATGGCCTATCTCCCCGTCTGACACTGCGGATCGCGTGTGTCGTCTATGGTGACGATCGACACATATGACGTTAGCGCTGTCAACTTGTCAACGCAAGGCGTAGCCCATAGTTTTGGTTGAGCGGTAGGATTTGCTCACTGAATGGAAGGAGCTGCCTTGCCGAAGTCACCCACGGTTGCGCGGATGGAGCTGCTACTGCGCCTGAGTCAGTGGAAGACCAACCTCAACATCGACCCGGCGACCGGCGCGAAGGCGCTGAAGATCACCTCAAACTACTGGCATCAGTTGTTCTCGGATCGGCGCGCGCTGACGGACGAGCACTTCAACGCCATGCTGAACCTGTTCGGCGTGGACGACGATGAACGGGAATCTCTGGTCGGCTTACGCCGTGATGCCCGCGAACGCGGATGGTGGATGCAGTACCAGAGCTTGTTCGATGACGAGAACTTGAGGCTGCTCGGACTGGAGTACGGCGCGGAATCCATCCAGTCCTACGAAGGGCTGGTCGTGCCCGGCTTGCTGCAGACGGAAGAGTATGCCCGCGCCATCATGGCTTCTGATGTCGCGCGCATTCGCCCGCTGGACGCGGACTTGTACATCGAAGTTCGAATGAGGCGTCAACAGCGCTTGTCCGGAAGCGATCCGCTCCAACTCACCGCGCTGATCCACCAGGCCGCGCTCGAGCAGCTGACCGGCAATGCAGCAGTCACGCGAGGCCAGCTCCAGCACATGGCGTCGATGATGACGAACCAGCCGACCGTCGACATCAGAATCGTGCCGTTCACGGCCGCGACCCGGCCGATTCTGTCGGGCTCACCGTTTCACATCATCTACTTCGCGAGCCCGATGCTCAGCCCGCTCGTGTGGCACGAATCGGTGGTGACACGTGGCATCGTCGACGATGCGAGCAAGATCCGCGACCTCCGCATCCTCTTCGAGCGACAGCTGGAGCTAGCGTTGAGTCGTGAGGACTCATTGACCTTGATCGAGCAAACGGCAGATAGGATAGCCTGAGAATTATGAGCGCAATCAAGCCCGCGATCCCGGTAGGCGGTGGCTTCTACAAGCCATCTCGCTCTAACGATGGACCCAACTGTGTCTCTTGGAAGTTCGTCGATGGGCGGGTGCTCATCCAGGACTCCAAGTACGCTGGCGACCCCGACAAGCAGCCGACAATCGATTGCACAGACGACCAGTGGGCCGCGTTGCTCGAACTGACTCTGAGCGCCAACTCCGGCACGACCGGCAACCTCGAAGTCGTCCTTCACTCCAACGGCGCAGGCACTCTCAAGGGAGTTGACGTGGAAGGCCAGCCGGTGAGGTTGGACTACACCCCGACGGAGTGGGATTTCTGGGCGAAAGGTGTCGCGGACGGCGAAGCGCACCGCCCCTGACACCGCTCGCAACAACGTACAGGCCCGGTCCCCAAGGACCGGGCCTGGCTCAGTTGCGGAATTCGAGTTCGTGCCCTCCCGGACTCCAGCTGTCGGCATCGGGACCAACACTAGCGACTCACGGTGGACTGAGGGGTTGAACCACCCCCGAAGTTGCAGACGTGGACCGTGAGCAGGTCTGCTTCGTCGAGTGGGGTGAGGGCGCGTTGCAGGCCGGAGACCAGCACTTCCCCGCAATGTCCGCAGGAGTAGCTGATGCCGTCGACTTCCTCGGCATCGTGTTCGGTCAGATAGGTTGCGCTGCCGCCGAACTCGATCAGCGTGTCATCGTCGTCAATGCCGTTGTCCCACATCAACGACAGCAGCTCGCGGCCGAACAGGTACAGGGTGAACGATTTCATGCTCATCGCATGTCCTGGGCCATATCCCAGAGCACCCAGGCGATCACGGCGAGGGTGAGCACTGGCCACAGCGGGACGATCAGGAAGCCGATACCGACCGCGATCAGGTGGTCGATCGGGTCCATCTCGTGGACAAGGGATTCGGCGAACACGAACACCAGATACAGCGCCGCCAGGACGAACCCGCAGATCAGATAACCCATCGGCTACACCGCGTTCTTGGCGGTGAGGATGCTGCGCACGCTGAACGCGATGCCAGCAAGGTAGAACAGTGGCCACAGCGCGATCATCGCGAAGAACACCGCGACCGACAGCGCCAGTTCGAGGCCGGAGATGTCGTCGACGGCGACGCGGACGGCGACCAGGACGGCGAACCCGATGGCCATCAACAGCCCGAACAGCAGGTAGGTACCCACAACTACTCCAAACAGGTTGTGTAACAGGAACAAACAGGAGCCGCGTACAGCTGGGCGAGGACTTCCGCCACCGCCGCCGGATCGCACGGTGCGACAAAGATCTTGACGCCTGGCAACTCGCCGGCCTCGGCCACACGTTTGGCCAACGGCATGACCGTGACCTGCGCGTCATCACCGAAGAACACACCAGTAAGCGCATCGGAGACCGCGCGGGCTAACTTCTCGATATCGGGTCGGCGGACCGCAGGTGGTGTCGGACGAGTCTTTGGTGTCGCTTTCGGCCTGGGCATGATGAACTCCATGCCCAGCACCACCGGCCCCTCGATCATCGTGGGCCGCTGCGCGCGAGCCGCGAGCGCGACCGTGGCCCGCCACGGTTTGAGGTGGCGGGAAGTTTCATACAGGTGCCCGGTGCGGCTGATGCTTTTCGAACCCTGTGGTGCGGGCCGCCCGGCCACGAAGAATCGCGTCACCACACGCGGGCCTGCCCGTCCGCGATACCGCGCAGCCGCTCAACGGCGCGCTTGTAGTAGCGCGTGTTGGGCATCTCCGGCACCGGGATACCCGCCCACACCATGCCGCCCGGCCCCGTAGCGAGCCCGTAGGCGGCGCAGTCGGCCATGACGGGACATCCCCGGCACGCTTCGACCACTGCGGCCTCCTGGCCGCTTCCCCGGTTGTCGGACTCCCAGGTCCCCAACTCCTCGGCGGGCGCGCCCCTGCATTTTGCGCGCACCATCCAATCTCTCTCGACACCCAAAACCCATCCCCCACAACCACTATTGAGTTATTCACGCACCTGCGTGTTGATCAGCCGCGCCAGCTCCTCGCAGTAGGTGCGGCCCTGAAATGTCGTCACCGGCATGCTCAGATACGCCGAATGCTGTCCCCTGACCAGATAGTTCAGGGCGTCGTCGACGGCGCGGCGTGCACTCCACCAGCCGATCTCGAATCGCTGGCTGTGACGGTGCTGGATCGCACGCTCCACCAGGTCCACACCCCAGCGGGCCGGATCGGAGAACGAGAACCGGGCGGTCAGATCCGCGAACCCCCGCAACGGCGAGTTCGCCGGACAGCAGGGGATCGGGTCGCGCGGATTGGCGACCTCCCAGACCGGGAACCCGGTCGGCCACGGCGCATGTGCTCCGGCGATGCCGTAGCCGACGCTGCTGCCGTCGATACTCGGCCAATCCGGTGCCCGGAGCGGGTTGGCGATCAACGCCGCGAAGGCCAGCTCCACATCCGGATACTGCCCGGCCGCCATCCGTTCCAACAGCATCGTCAGTACCGTCGCGCCTTGGCTGTAAGCGATCACGCCGACCAGATTGTCGGTGAACCGGATTGCCGAGATCAGCCGCGCCAGCCCCAGCTCCACCGATGCTTCGTAGTCGATGCCCCACAACTGAGGTGCCGGACCGTAGGACGCCGGGTACTGCACAGCCACGCAGTCAAACCGCGAGGTATCCAGCTCACGAGTGACGTGGGAGGGCATACCGTAGACGCGGTCGCGTTCTGGCTGCGGCTCCCCCGTACCAGCGAGGGTCAGGACGGTGATCACTCGGCGAAGGTGATCTTCTTGGCCGTGTTCGCAATCCGCAGGCGCGCCACCGCGTCGATCAGCTTCGGGTCGATCGAACGGGCGTTGGTCAGCACGGCGGTGAGATCCTGTGCCAGCGTGGGTGTTTCGGTGAGCTTGAGCTTGACGGCCATCGCGAGCGCGCCGACCGCGATCAGGTCGTCGAGCTGAGCTTCGGCGATGCGGATGCCCCGGCCGCTGCTGCCTTTGGGCGACCAGGTGTCTCCGAGGAGGCTCTTCTCCGGCTCGGGCAGCTCGATCACCGCCGCCGGACGCACGTCGCTGAACGCGTCCATGTCATAGTCGTGGCGATCGGTGTGCACGTAGTAGCGGTCGTTATCCCAGTCGTTGGCGGACACGACGAAGGTCGTTCCGTCGCTGTCGCGGTCGCCGATGTTGACCTTGAAAAGCTTGGCGTTGGTCACGATGTCCCTATTCAGTTGTGAGAGTGCTTGTTTGACGGTCAGAACGGTGGCGCTGCGTCGAAACCGCCACCGCCGCCGGTGTTCTGGGCGGCATCACGGATTCCGGAGCTGTCACGGGAGGACTTGACCACGGTCGCGGTCGAGTAGCGCAGCGCCGGGCCGACCTCTTCGACCTCGAGTTCGTAGGTCGTGCGCTTCTCGCCGTCCTTCTCGTAGGAGCGCTGCTTCAGCCTCCCAGTGACGATAATCCGCGCACCCTTGGTCAGGCTCTCAGCGACGTGCTCGGCGTACTCGCGCCAAACGTTGCAGCGCAGGAAAAGCGCCTCGCCGTCTTTCCATTCGTTAGAATTCTTGTCGAACACACGCGGCGTCGACGCGACGGTGAAGTTCGCCACGGCCGCGCCAGCGGGGACGAATCGCAATTCGGGATCTGCCGTCAGATTACCGATCACGGTAATGACCGTATCGCCTGCCATATCCAGTTATGTCCTATTCAGTTGTGCGACAGGGCCACCCGCCGTCCCGCTGCAACCCCCTGCTGCAGCGGGACGGCCCACCCCATTCGAATGGATTCTCGATCGCTGCGTTTCAGATCACGCAGCCCGCGTCGTCAGATTCCGACGCCTTCACCGACAGAATACCCGCCGAGGCAACCCTAGACAATGCCGAAACCTGTTTAACGAGTGGGAAGTTCGTCCGCCAGTTCCCAGCACAAGTACGGCATTCCAGCGTATGTTCGTCCAGCGTCCACAAGGCCCGCGTCCGGTGGTGTCAGACACCGCACGTATGGCCGTCTGCGGTTGTATTGCACATCCTGATGCCGCAGCACAGCTGCTTCCCCGGCGAAGGTCTGATGGCATTGCGTGCAATGGTGGACGGTGTGAGAACTCAGTGGCCATACATTGGTGCAGCCCCGGCATTTCACCATCTCGGCCGACATCGTCTTCACTATCCTTCATCCAATCAGCCGCATTTCGTTCACGGCCTAGACACGTTTTTAATCGTCGAGCAGCACGCCAGCCGCGACATGACGAACATCGTTGCCTGGCATCAGTTCTACGCGTCTTCCGTTTCTGGTTCGTCGCTGTCAATCTCGCCACCATCGCGCACGTATCGCGCAGCCTCGGCGACGGGAATAGCCAGCGCCAGGGCGCGGCCGAGCATCGCTTCGAGCGTCCATGGCTCCACGGGAGGATCGGGCACGAGGTGGCGGAGCGGGCTGTCAGCCAGCAGTTCATGGAGGGCTGTCCGCATGTAATCGACGCCGAAGACGTTCAGGTCCTCGGCGCGCCACCAATCATCGCCGTGCATGGTGTCGACACCCCAGAGACCTTCGTTCTGCCACGTGACACCCAACCCGCCGAGCTGGCGCGGGCTCACCGAGGCCAACTCCTCCGGCACCCGCACATACGCGCACATACCAAGCTCGCCGACGTGTACGCACACCGCGACGCCGTCGTGCTCGGCGTGCGCGGCCACTGGCAGAAAACTGCGTGGGCAATCATGTGGATCGGTTGCTCCGAGCCAGTTGACCGGGGTCTCGGCTCCCAGCCGGGCGAGCAGCTGCTTCCAGGTCAAGATGAGTGGCGGCCCGTCCAGGGCGGCTCCCGGACAGTCACGCTTAGGCAGGCCGTGCCAGTCGTCCCCACATCGGCACTGGTCATACATGGCGAACGGCTCGTCGATCAGAACCTGATCGATGGCCGCAAGCACGTCCGCCTCGGGGTTCTCCACCGCTTCCCTCACCCAATCCTTGCCATGTGCCCCCGCCACGGCAGCGTAACGATCGTCGGTGCCGGGCCTGTTCGGTTCTTGCCCACGTGGATCTCGACATCCCCCGTGCGCAGTCCTTCAAATGTTGGATGGTACAGCAGGGCAACGACATCGGCGTTCTGCTCCAAATCGCCGGATTCTTTCAAATCGCTGGGCTGTGGTGGTTTGTTCTCATGCTCGGGACCGCGATTGAGCTGGCTGGCGATGACAACCGGAATGTCGAGTTCTTTCGCCATGATCGAGCATTGCCACGATGCGTGCGCGATCACTTCACGTCGAGGCAGCCCGCCTTTCGACGGTTTGACGAGCCCGATGTGGTCAATCGCCAACAGCCCCAATCCCACCGAGCGCTTCATCTGCTGCGCGACCGAACGAATATGCTCAATCGTCATCGACGAGTGGTCCAGCATCCACAGCTCAGTGTCATCGACACGGCCGGAGTTCAAATAGGTTTGCACTCGATGCATGTGTGTCTCGTCGAGTTCGCGTTTGGTGATCTGCCCGTAGTGTGCGCCCGCGCCCGCTGCGACGAGACGGCTGGTCATTTCCAGCTCCGGCATTTCCAGAGAGCAGACCAGCGTTGCCACACCTGCTTCGGCGATATGTTGCGCGACATTCAACACCGAAATGGTTTTGCCCGCACCGGGGCGGCCCGCGAACACATACGTGCGTTTGGGATGCAGTCCGCCGGAAAGGACTTCATTCAGCGTCTCCCATGGTGTCGGGTACACGCGCTGTTCGGACGGTGGCGCGTTGAGCCACTTCCACCAGTCGCCGATCACTTCGTCGTACCGGCGTACGCCTTCCGGTGCTTTGCGGCGCAGCAACACGAACTCGTCGAGCTGGTGTTCGGCGGCGATGTGGTCGGCGGCGTCCTTGCCGGTCGCTGGCTCGACGATGACGACTTCGGCGTGCTCGCTCAGCAGCTCCGCGACGCGCTCGGCGTGCGCCAAGCCGACCTCATCCATGTCGCGGACGACGAACACCAGACGACCGCGCAGCGGTGTCCAGTCGAACCGATCCGGTGACGTGCTCGACCCTTGTGGCGGCGAAACAGCTTGTGCACCAATGGATGCCAGTGCTCGAACATCCTTCTCTCCTTCGACGACATACACGGGGAGGTCAGGGTCGGCGGCCAGGTGCTCGACGCCGAACAGTGCGGTGCCGCTCTTGTTGCCCGACTGCGCGAACTTCTTCTTGCGACCGGTGTCGTCGTAGAACCGGACGACGCGGCGACCATCGGAATAGCTGTATTCGGTTTCGGCGGAATCGAACAGGTCCGACATGGTCAAACCGAGCAGTTCCAGAATGTGGTCTCGGTCGCCGTTGTGGACCCACAGCAACACCCCATCGGAGGTGCGGCGAAACACCGTGCCGCGATCCTCGGGGCTGTGGCCGGGTGTGGAGGCCGAGCCGTGATCACCCTTGTCATCGACGATGCAGTTGTTGAGGCGGAGCCGATCAAGGAGGCGTTCGTAGGCCGTTGCCTGATCGGGCATCAGTTACCCGCAGCGTCGCGGTAGTCCAGGTGGCGCATGCCCGCCATGACCATCGCGCCGCAGTACGGGCAATGGTATTGCCCCAGCGGTGCACCGACGAGTTGCTGCGGTTCCCACGGCCATGGGCACGGTTCACCCGACTCGTTGACCGGCCCGTCGATATCTGGTTGCGGCAGTTCGATATTCATCGCGTCGACGGGCTCGATGTCGAACCAGTTGCGCCTGCTGACGGCGCTCATGCTGCGACCCCTCCGGCCAGAGTCGCGTAGAAGTAGTCGGCGACGGGCTGAAGCATCGCCAGGTTGTTTCCGCGCGGTCGCAACCACGTGCGGGCGCGGTTGCAGGCCAGGCATTCGCGGTGTCCCTTCGCGAGCTTGCTGGGGATCAGGTTCTTCTCGGCAAGTTGGTGCCCACGCGGGCAATGGGCTTTCGATGCCAAGAAGTGGGTGCCGTGGCGAACTGAGTCGAGCTGGTTCTCCGAGGGTGTTCCGTAGCGCAGGTTGCTCAGCCGGTTGTCGGTGGCCTTGCCGTTGTCGTGGAGAACCTGGTATCCCGGCGGACGTGGACCGAGGAATGCGGCGGCGACGAGGCATTGCAGTTCGATGCGCCTACAGGTGCCGGGTCGTGACAGTTGGACGCTGAGGTAGCCGTGGCGGTTCAGCGTCGGCGACAGGGTCCGGGGGTGGATGGTTTGGGGGACACCGTTGCGACGCTCGATCACGCGAGGGAGTGAGCGGACGCGGCCCCGGTCGCTGACCTGGTAGTAGCCTTCCCAGCCGGGAAGGTCACGCCAGTTCTCGATTCGTTGTGGGCTGGGCATTGTCGAGTTCCTTTGCGGGGATCTCGCGCGCCAATGCCGCACGCATCATGGTTGTCCAGTTGTCTCGCACCCATTGCTTGAGTTCGGCGACGTGGTAGGCGCGTTCGGCTGCCGGATCGCCGTGGATGCCTTCAGGGGTGGGATAAGTTGGTTCCCAGCACATTCCGGTGATGCGCTGGATCTGCCCGGAGTACGGGTACTCCGACCAAGCGCGAAACCATGACCGCAACCGCGCTTCAGAGGTGTTGGGCGGCAACGTCTTCACGATGGCGATGACATCGCCGGGCATGATCGGGTAGGGGTTAGGTCGCTGGTAGTAGATCCGGACCGCTTGGACCGCTTCGTCGGGCCATACGTCGGTACCGGTGAGTACGTCGGCCCATGCGCGAATGCGCACGGGGTCCGGATCGGGCAGGCGTGGGTCGAGCGCGGCGGCGTAGGCGTAGGCGCGGCTGGCGCTGTCGACCGCCGCGTCGGCGCTCACCCTGCCGCCTTCAATTCGCGAGGCGGATCGAATTCGACAGCGAATTCCGGGGAGACAATCTCCGTGGAACTGCCTGTGCGGCGTAATTGCTGTCCGATTTGAATGGCGGACATCGCGCGTTCTTCGGCGGTCTTTCGCTGATTCTTTTTCCGCCAGGTCGGCAGCGGAAGGTCATTCCACCGTTCCTGATTCAGCCATGTCGCTGGATGCGGAATGAATTGTGCTTCGTCTCCGGCGGGGAGATTCGGATCGGTGATGAATACTCGAGTGAGGCTGATCAGCTCGACATAGCTCATTTTGCGGAGCGCGCTGTTGAATGCTCGTCGCGCTGCCGGTTTTCCGACTTTGCGAGGATAGCATTCCCACCACTCGTCGAACAAGACGTTTGCATCGGCGGGGGGTTTGGGGGGATCACCCTGGTTCTTGTTCTTTGAAAGATCGTAGTCCGAAGGACGGAGATCTTTTAAAGAACTATCTTCTTCTTTCTCTGTTCGATGACGAACCACCTGGTCTGTGGCGGCCGTCACCGCCTTGCCCCTGCTCTTCTGCCTACGCACAGCACCGGATTTCACACCCGCTGAGCTGGCCTTACCACGCTGCGCGTCCACGTCGGCGCGGCTGCGCTGATGCTCGGTGTAGTCCAAGAACTGGATGCCGGAGCCGTCCTCGAGGAATGCAACTCCGTCGAGTTTCCGCAGCAGTTCCACGACATCTTTGCGGCAGATCTGCCGCAGAATTGTGGTAGGAACGAAGCCGTCACTGTGATGCAGGGCGCAGTACACCCACAGCCGGATCAGCTTGAACCGCGCTGAATCCGACCAGCCCGCGAACTTCGGATGATCAGGGAAATCCAGTGTCAGTGTGATGTACGCGCGAGGATCATTCGGCATGACTCACCTCGATTCAGCATTCCACACGCTGTTAGCGATATCGATCGCACGTTTCCGAGCGATATTTTCCGGAAGCTTCCTGTCGTCCCAAACGATGAACAGGAAATCGTCGCGGCTATACGCAGTTCTCGGCTTCCAGCCGATATTCTTTCCGGCTCGCAACGCCGCCTTACGAACGGCGCTCAGCGCATTTTCCGCGCAGTCCACGACGAGCATTCCGCAGTAGCCGTCATATCTCGAATCAAGACTCTGTTGCATATGTTCTTCGAACAGCGACACCAGCTCGTCGAATTCGATCAGCTCGCGCATCAGCGGACCACCCGGCCACGAAGACGCGCGTCGGCACGCTCGACGGCAGCACCCCACTGGCCTCCGTAGTCCTGGTGGCGCTGAACCTCGTCGAGCCAGCCGCAGGCGTCTCCGGCGAGCCCGTACAGATCTTCGAGCACGGTGGCGATGTCACAGCCGACCGGCCGGGAATCCCAGTCCTCCAGCACGGCAAGAGCAACCCCGGCCCGCGCGGCGGCGTGGCCGATGATGCAGGACGGGCGGCCGTCGCGGACGTAGCGGCAAGTCGGCCCGCCGTCGTCCTCGTAACCTGCACTCTGGTAGACGAACTCGGGGTTTTCGCGGGCAACGGCCCGCACCTGCTGGACGAGGGCGTCGAGGTCGATCACGATGTCGGTCATTCAGTAGTCCTCAATAGCGATTGGTAGCGGATCTGGGTGCCGGTGGGGGGAGGGCGTCGAGCTGGCTGAGCCGCCGAGCTGAGTGAGGTGTCCGGCGGGACGCTCGTCACCGCCGGACACCTACGTTGTCGGGGCTACTCCTGCGGCTCCGCAATTTCGTCGCCGGGTTGCAGGGCTGCGACCTTGCGTTGGAATTCGGGGAAGTGGGTGTCGTGTCCGTACCACTGCAGGGCGTGGTCGGAGGCGTCGTCGCTGCCCGGTGTGCCTGCGACGAAGGTCTTCAGTTCGGCCAGACTCTCGAACCAGCGCGCGGTCTCCAACAGGCTGGCGCAGTGTTCCAGCTTGCCCTTGGCCTCGCCGTGCAGGCTTTCCCACGCATCGCAGCCGCTACAAGAGCCGTAGCCGATGATCAGCACGCCGAAGCGATGGTGCTCGTCGAGTGGTGCGCCGGGCCACCAGCCGCTGTTGCGCACGACGGCCGCGACAGTGCCTTGGTAGTCCTCGTTGAGGTCGACGGCCACGACGGTCTGGACACCAACTTCGTTGAGCACCCGCAACTCTGGTGTCCTCACAGCGCGCCCTCGCCGTCGTGCTCGGCGATCTGGTCGGCAGTGATGTCGAGAACATCGGCGTCGAGCGGCTCGGCGTCGTCGTAGGTACTCGGGTCCATGACCGCGCCCCGGCTACCCGCATTGTCCTGGCGCGGTTGCGGTTCGGCCGAGGTGTGCACGTACGGCTCAAGCTCACGGATCGCGGTCTTGCGATACATGACCCCCGTCACCGACTGCCACGGCGAATCCTTGCGGTCGGTGCCGTAGCTCTTGGCCTTCGCAGCAGCGATCCGCTCGGGACTGGCCTCGGCCACCGTCGAGGGTGTGCCGTCCCAGTGCAAGGCAAATGCGTAGGCGCTCACCGGCTTTCCCCGTTCACCCGACGCCGGGACGTGGGTGGGCAACTGATCGGTCAGAGGGTCGAAGGAGTACTCGTCACGCTCGAACACCGTGCGCGCCAACACCTTCTGGTAGTGCCCTGAGTTGAGGACGCGCTTGATGATTCCGTGGTAGCCCTCCTCGCCGCTGATCTGGTTGCCGCGAGGGACGAGATAGAAGTACTTGGTGCCGGGCTCGTGGCCGAGCCGGGCGCATTCGATCAGCGCCCGCATCAGACTCGCGCCCTGGTCGGCTTGCACAATGGACAGCAGTTTCGGATTCTTCCTGACCGCCATCTCGGCGACCATCATCCAGCGCCCCACATCGCCACGGATCGCAGCGGGCATCGACTTACCCAGCTCATTCTGATACTTGGCGACCACGGCAAGCGGGTTCGCCTGGCGTGCAACCTCTTTCGAGATGGACTCAGCCACTCGGATCTCCTCTATTCAGTTGTGGTGTAGCTAGATGCCGCGTCGCTCCGGCAGCACCGGGACGGCAGGCTGGTCACCTGTCGCGATGGTCAAAGGGATTGCTGCGCGCTCGATCCGCCGCACGCAGTCATGGGTGCCACGCGAACCCGGCAGCAGCGCCGCGACAGCGTGGACGTAGCCGCCGAGGTCGACCATTTGCTGGTTGCGGATCACTCCGGCGGGCTTGCCGTAGCGATCCCAGTCGGCGGGGACCGTCCGCACCGGCAGGCCAAGGCCCGACCAGATCGCGGCGGCCATCCGGTCGGCACCGCGAGCACCGCCGTGCACCAGCTCCAGATCCGGCGGACAACCCAACTGGGTCCACACCGACACCAGCACCCGTTTGAGCAAGTCGTAGTCCGTCCAGCGCCGCGATCCCGTGAACAGGATGCGGGCACTCATCCCGCGACGGCCGCCCCGGCGATGCTGCTGGCATCGGCCTTCGGGCGGGGCGCGGACTTGAGGTAGGGGTCGCCGTCTCCCGACCACGGCCGCATGCGGTAGGCGATGGCCTGCTCACCGCACACCGCTTTCCAGCCGGTGCCCATCCGGGCGGCGATCTCGATGCGAATCCCCGACAGGTGGTCCTCGGCCTTCTCGGCGGCGGCTTGGGCCTCCCACCACCGGTCTGCGAGTTCGGTGGGGATCTGGATGATTTGGGAGCGGTCGATGTCGGGATGCAGTTCGCGCATCGCCCGATAGGTGGCAGTGTGACTATCGAGGTTCGGCAGGATTCCTCGCTGCAGCTCGTCCCAGAACTGAGCACCCTCGGCGACAAGGTATTCGAGGTCTTCGGTGGTGGGGCGGATGCGATAGGAGCGCGGGTCGTTACCGCCGATCAGTGCGCGCAGGACCATGCTGTCGAGGTCGAGAACTGAGCAATACCAGGCGATTTGGCAGCGGTAGTAGATCGGAATGTTGTCGGAACCGTCACGACCCCACTTCTCGTAGTGGTCGGTGCCGGGCGCTTTGATCTCGATGCCGTCGACGAGTTCGCCGCCGGACCAGATCAGGCCATCCGGGTTGGCGATCTGCCACGGCCGGTCGCGGTGGCGGTAGGTGCCGCCGGTGGTCATCGTCAGTCCGGCAGGCAGGTGGTTGCGCTCGTACTCGGCGTAGATGACCGGTTCGAGAAGCGTGCCCCACCGCATCGGATCGGATTCCTGCACCGGCCGCAGCCGGTCCTTCTTACGGTGCCACAGCGAGTATCGAGATTCCCAAGGTGAAAGCCCCACGACAGCCGCGATCTCGCTACCGCCGATCCCGCTGGCGCGTGCCTCGTGCCAGTCCAGCGAGCCGGAGGGAAACTGGCCGACCAGGACGGCGTTGTTGACAGTGGCAGTGTGGTGTGACAAGAAACTGTTCCTTTTGGAAGGAACATCCAGCCCGGTTCAGGATATTGCCGAATAACCTGACCCTTATTCTTGGGGCTTTCGGACGCGAATCGAATGATTTAATGCACGGCAAATTCACGCAGCACCCCTCGGGGAAGCTGCGTTAAGGAATTCGCGTACTGTCACGCGATTTGCGGAATCGGTCAGGGCGGTTCATCCGAGAGAGCTTCGCTACCCTCAGAGCCACTGCGCTGACCTGGCGTTTTGCTCGGTTTTGAGCATCATACCCGCGCTTCCGGGATCGTGTCAAACGCGCCGATATTCTGCTACAAAGATGCTGCAAAACCGCCGAACATCAGGACACGATTCAATCACATCGAATATTGACGGAGCCGTGTTACATGCGGCAATATACCTTGAGCCATGATCACGAACTGATCGGTAAGTATCGTTAGGAGCACCATGCCAGCGCCCAAGCCGCTTCCTCCAGAGTGGGCGAAAGACATGAGGGCCGCTGGGCTAGTCGACGAGGACGGGAAGCCGAGCCGAGCAGCACTACAGGCAGCGTCGGCGCTGAACCCGTCCCAGATACACAACGCGATCTACGGCAGCCTCACCGCCACCGGAGGCGTCAAAGACACTACGATCAAGGCCCTAGCGAAGGCACTACGGCAGTCCCCGGAAGTCATACGCACGCGAATCAACAAGAACCTCCGAGTCAAGGTGGCGCTAACAGCCGCCGAACTGGACCTCCTCACGTGGTACCGCAACCTAGACGCAGACGCGCAAGCGAGGGAAGACCAGAAGGTCGCCGACTCCAAGAAGCAGGCGAAACCCTAAGCCGTAGAGGCGGACCTACCAACCGTAGGCCCACCCTCACGGTCTACCGAACTTCAGCGAGCGCGCCCCTGCGGCGGATAGACCGACGATGGCGGAACGTCGCGCACCGCCGCATCCCGTTGCTCGAGTTCGCGCTGACGAAGCAGCTCATCAATCAAGGCATCGCGCCCGGCGCTGTTGATATCGATCGTGTCATCGAGACCCGAGCCGTATCGAATTGTGGTGTGCGTACAGCCATCCCACTCGATGCTGTCGATCTCCAGCGAGCCCGACAGCGCCGGAATCGTCACAGCCCTCCCGCCAGTGTCCCCACCTTCGTCTTGATCCCTCATCGACGCGCTTTCTCCCCCGACCTCAAACCTGTTGCCCCCCTTAGAGGTTGATGGAAAGTCGAACCTGCTGTGCGAGGTCAATACGTCGTGTTGCCAGCGGGTGATCGACTAGTACCAATCTCGATGAGGACATCCATCTCTCGGATTTCGTGAAACTTCTGCCGTTCCGGAACCCCACGGGCGCAATGGCATTCGTGCCGTGGTCTGCACCATGCGTCCCTGGACCGCGCCTGCCGCTACCTCCCTTGAGTTGATTCGAATACTTGTTCGATTGCCACCTATAGGGTAACCCCGAAGTATTCCCAAAGTAAGCGGCGATGTAACCGTGATGCCTGTCACGTTCAATTGTTGTGGAGTTGATCTTGCGTTGCCCGACTCGGTCGTGTCAACGCCCCGGTTACAGGACTTAGAGCTTCCACAGACCCCCGACGATTTCGACACGATTTCACCGCCTCCCGCGCGCACGTCGACACCCCTCCGGCCGACGTGAACACGAGACGGCAGGACGCGCGCATCCCACTGGCCACGGCTTAAACCATGACCTGAATCACTGCACGCCGGAAGGATAAGCCGTTGCAACTTGCTAGTGCAAGTTCTGTGGGCTAAATTCGAACGGGGGTACATCGAAGGCAGTGCCATGCCATCATTTAGCCGCCGCAGGCCAGCAGGCCCCTTTCGGGACCAGCCAGCACACAGGAAGGGCTGAAGAAGATGATGCCGAATACCGGCCACGGCAAGTCGGCGGAACCCGATGACGGTCCCCCGTTCGCAGAGCGTCTGCGCTTCCTTTTCGACCGCGTCCATCCACGCGATCGACGCCCCTACACCCAGACCGAGGTGGTCGACATCATCCGCCGCAACGGCGGCAAGATGACCACTGGATACCTATCGCAACTCTTGTCTGGCAAGCGCCAATCTCCTTCGCTGGACACCGTCAACGACATCATCGCTGCGTTCGGTGTGCCCCTGGACTTCTTCGGATCGCGAAAGTCATACGAGGAGATACGGAGTTACATCGAATGGATGGCCAGCGTGCGCGACTCCGGCGTCAAGCACGTCGCCAATCGCGCCTACGACCCCACCCGTGTGTTTGAAGTAGGGTTCGCCGAACTGCGCCGCACAAGTGGCGGCGAGGACTGACCCGGATTCAGACGACGAGCATGTAGGCAGCCACAGATATTGCCGCACCCAGCAGCGCACCGACGATGACCTGGCCGCGAGTGTGATCCCCCAGATAGACCCTTGACCAGGCGATCACCGCTGTGACTGGCACCGCTGACAGGAGCCACGGTGAGATCATCATCGCCAGTAATACGGTGTTACCAGCCGCAACAGCGGTGTGCACGCTGACCTTCCAACGCCCCACGATGGTCACCACTGCGACAACGACCAGCATTGCCACGCAGGCCACGAGCCAGGCAATCAGCTCTCTCGGTGCGTCGGCCAGGACCTCGATGACCAGGCCGACGGCGACAATCGCCAAGCTCCCTGGAAGCACCCAACGCCGCCCTTTGATATCTGTCACGTGATGATCGTTGGCTGAGCCGAATCGCATCCCGACGAAGATGAGCGCCATAGGAATCACGCTGGTGAACATTGCGATGAACACACCCCACAACGGCGCAGCTACCGCGAACGAGGCGAGGATGGGCGTGACGATATTGATGACCGAGGGTGCGCCCAGCTCGGTGACCATCCGCGCCACTCGCCCACGGATCGTCGGCACAGCGGCAAGGGTCGTCGGCCCGGTCACGTCCGTCGTATGGGTCACGCCAGCGCCTTCCGTTCTTTTCGATATGCCTTCGCCAACATCAGCGCCCAGCGACGTTCTGATTCGTCGTCGAGAACGGCTTGGATGTTCTCACTCGACAGTGCCGGTCTACGACGGCCGTGGACGAGCCATTGCGCCACTGCCGTTGCCATCTCTGTCGGCTTGACGGCCACCTCGGTCGGCAGCGCGCCATCGGCGTGCGCGAGGCCGCTATCCATCGCTCCAGTCTCCATGCTCAGTGCGTCGAACAGCTCAGTGATTCGATCGTCGGCTTTCTCGTCGGCGCTACTTCCTCGACGAGATTGACGCCGTACGCCCGGCCACCGTGCCACGAGTTCCCTGTAGACCGATCCGACACCAAGCAGAACCAGGCGCGCACGGACCCACGACACGACCGGCGAGAGCATCAGCCCGACGAAGATCGCCAATACTCCTACCGCCGCCACAGCACTGGTGATCTTGAACACTACGGGTGTATGAGGCACAGCTGCGTATCGCACCATCACGAAGTAGACGAACCGAATCCACGCCCAAATCGTCACCGCGACAAGCCCGGTCGCCCACAGTGTCAAGCTCCACCCTCCGAGGCTGCGCAGATCAGCCGCCCGGACAGACATCACAATCAGCACTGGACACAACACGCCGGGAAACACCACGCCAGCAATCCCGGCCTCCGCGTAGCCCGGCAAATGGCCGTATGCCTGGTCGAACTGGAAGCCTCCAGCGACCTGCGGCATCTGTGGAGTGGCGAGGAAGATCGCCACTGCGCTCAACGAACCAACCACCGCGATCGCGGAAAGTACTGCCGCCCCGCGCTTCACGCGCTCATGGGTGGATGTGACCGCGAAAGTCAGCACGCCCAGCGACGCCGCCATCGCATTGAACAGCACGATCCGCAACGCGGTCGAGAAGTTCGAGAACGGCACCAGCTCCTGCACAGCCGCTTCACCGAATGGGGTATTCATGGTCAAGTGCAGTGCCGGGGCAAGGATCGCCAGCGACATGCTGCCCAACACCCAAGTACGCGACCACCACCAACGCCAAGCCCGAGACGCGAACGCGATCCACATCAATGGCGCAAGATACAACGCATTCAACTGAAAGCTTCTCCCCACCGAGAACGCAATCGCGGCGCTCCGCGACTGCCAAACTGCAAACGGTTCAACAACATACCGGCGAACTGCTCAGCCGCCGTCTCCTCATCGGCATCCCCTGCGCTGCCGCACTCACGCCGCAGCATCAGCGCAGCCAAGCCATGCATGCTTTCCGGCAGTATCGACTGGGCTAGATCGACGACCGGACGGCCTCGATGCCCCAGAACGATGTGCCCCATTTCGTGAGCGACCGTGCGGTCCACCTTGTACACCCACGGCGCATAGGAGACTTCGTCACGGTCGGCGAAGTGTGTCCACTGGCCGAAGACCCCTGGCGGCATGCTGTCGTCCTTGGACACAGTCAGCGGACGACCCCGTTCCCGCGCGATCGCCTGCACGACACCATCGAGAGATGCGGCTTCCTCAGCCGTCGCCACTGTGAACACGCGGTCAATCGCGGCCACGATGGTACGACTGTCGCTCACGGCGTCATACAACCATGAAAAGCGTTCCAGTCAAACTGATTCATGCACGTTTGTGCAGAACGCAGGCACACCGCCTAGCGAACTGGTCGCATGTCCACAATTGCGGCATCATCGCTGAACCTGCTGTTACGCAACAGTTCACGCAACCACCGGCCGGAGCATGGCTGCACGCAACGTGACTCACCCGGTACGGGCCGAAGCGGGCCAGCCTTGTTCGCTGTAGGTAGCGCCAGTGAAATGGGCACCGATGCCTGCGGCGGAGTACGAGATGATGGCTTCCGGCAGTGCATCCAAGGCGAACCAGCGCAGTTCATGGCACTTGTCCGGCTCACGGTTGGTCGGCTCGCCGGTCCAGAGACGTACCTCGAAGAACAGGCCGAGGCGCGGATCGCGACCAGAGCCGACGACATGCGCGGTGTGGATGTGACGCAGGTCGGCCGGGTCGATATGGACGCCGGTTTCCTCGTTCGCCTCACGGGCCGCTGCGGCTGTCGCCGATTCGCTCGCCTCCAGCTTCCCCGCAGGAAGGTGCCAGAGGCCATCGAACTCATCGGCGCTGCGGCGCTTGCTGAGCAGCAGGCGGCCGTTGCGAATGAGCAGAACGTGAACATCGACCAGGTGCCCGGTTGTCATGCAGCTCTCCCACTCGTTCCGCACCCGCCAGTGGCCGACATCAGCAAGGGTCAGTGATCATCCGGATACTTTCACAACGCCGGGAGGGCATGTGATGAGATCACATCCCAGGTGAAGATTCCCTGATCGACGTCGACATCGACCGCCAGGAAGTACAGAGTGTCGACGGCAAGCGATACTGGAGTTTCAACACCCGCGAGCGCACGCTCCAAAGGAGCGGAGTCGCGCTCGGCGGTTCCGTAGCCGAGGGAGACGTGCGGCAACGGCGGAGGGGCAGGCAGAGCCCGTTCTGTCCCGAATACCTGCTCAGCCGCGTCGCGGGTCGCGGTGTAGAGCTGCTTCCACTGCGTGTCTTCGGGAGCGGCCACCAGAACGCCATAGTCGTGCAACAGCGGCCCATTCATCGGGATCGCGAACGAGGAGCTATCGGCGGCGACCGCCGAGAGAGCTTCGGCGTATCGGTCGAGCGCGTCTTGATCTACCTCGTTGCGCCACCACGGGATTCTGGTAACTGTCGCATGCTGCCAGCGAGGTTCAACCGCTGTACAACCCTCGAACGCATCGACGGCATCAACGACCGGCTGCACCGACGCGATGAATTCAAAGCTCGGTACGACGTAGACGTGCAGCGAACCGTGCAGCTGCGGCCAGTCGAGATGGGGTGAATTGAAGAAGTTCCGCACGGCACGATCCTATGGGGCACGAGCACCTCGGGACCGATCGGACGGCTTGCGCGGCGGCTCTGCCCCGGTCCGTCGCCTTCAGTCTGGGGTTCGTTCCCTAACGACGCCTCGATGCACTGCTCTGGTGGGGTGCTGCTGGTTGGTGGCGAGGGAGGAAGTACCCCGTACCGCACAGGCATGGATACACCCCGAGCGCCGCTCCGTATGGGTATGCAGAGGCAGTTCGGGTCGGTCGATGTGCACGCGCGACGGGGATTACTCGTCGCGCCGGGACTGGGAAACTCCGAGGGGCCGATACACCCAGCCATGGGTGTGCCTGTCCGAGTCCGCCTTTACCAGGTCGGCCCGCTCGTGATCGGAAATGTGACCGTGCCCGACTCCGGACTGGAGCAGGGCACGGCCGCACTTGCCCCTCTGACGGGCGACGACTCCGGCGGCTAAGACGGTTAGACCGATACCGGATCACCCGTAAGAACTCCACGGGCGCAGGGAGGCAATGCATTTGGGGTTTCGCGGAGATTCAGGTACACCGCAGATCCGTCGTTGCCGTGCACTCCCGGTTCGCTTGGGGCGCAGCACAACTGGCCGATCTCGCGGTACCAAACCGCGTTCAACGCACAGAGCAGAAGCCTCGACGGGCTTCGAATGCCTGCTCGCGCTGCAAGAACCACAGTCTGCGGCATACCTATCGCGTCGGACAACCGTCACGACGCCCAGTGATACGTCTGCCGATTCTTCCCACCTAGGTGACGCCTCAATACTGTGGCAATTCGTTGACGCCGCAACGCGTCTCGTGTCACGATCAGATCCGTCGCAGTCAGCGACACCCCCAGGCGTGTGAGCTACGCGCGATTCTTTGAGCCGTCCACCAGGACGGCGCGAATGGAGTCGCGCATGAGCAAAATCCGATTCGACCGCCGTCGCCCCGACATCCAATGGGCACTCGCCCACGGATGGGAATTCACCAGATACAGCAAAAGCGGCCACCTCAAGTTCGTACACACCCGAACCGGGGCCACCCTGTCACTCGCCAACACCCCCAGCGACTACCGAGGCGCACAAAACGCCATCGCCCGCATCCGCCGCAAGACCCCACAGGCGGTGTACGCATGAGCCTGCCAGAGCTCTACACCACCGAGGAAGTCGCCCAGGCCCTCCGACTCCCATCAACAAACTGGCTCGAAGACGCCGCACGACTGGACGAGATCCCCCACACTCGCCTCGGTCGCCGACTTCGATTCACCCGCCAGCAGTACGAGCAGGTCATCGAGATCCACGCCAAGAACGTCAAGCCACCAACACCACTGCAGCCCAAGCCCACCCGCACACCCCAGCCCGCCGCCGAGCCCGTCACGAAGGCACGGCGGCTTCAGGCTCGCATACCCGCTCGCATGCGCAACGCGGCGGCGTAGCGCGACACGACGGGACCGACCACCATCAACAGCCAGCCGTGGCGACTGGGCAACGGCTGGCTGTTCTGTTGTTATGCGGACAGCCTCAGATCCGGCTGCGCCAATTCCAAGGCCCGCTCACGCAGCAGCGAATTCAACACTGCGACCGGCGAAGTCGGCGACATCTCCAGCCTCGCATCCAACGCCGTGAACCACGCCTCGGTCAGGTCGGCCATCAGCCGGTCGATCATGACCTGGGTGATGTGGGTATACCGTGCCTGCATGGACGAGTCCTCGTGACCAATACGTGAGTCGATCAGCTTTTGTGGTGTTCCCAACTCCTCCAGCAACGTCCTGTGCGAGTGCCGATTTCCATGCGGGGTCATGCCTTTCGCGATAGGCATCCAACACCCGTCCGATCTGCCGTGCGCGTTCCGCCCCCGCACAGGGATGCCGGGGAAGCTTTCGACGCTCACCGGCACCGGATGCTCTGGCGAAGCCTTACCGCGACTCGGGTACCAGCCTGATACTGCTGGTGTGTAGAGCCATGCGTAGAAGCCCGAGCGCCGCCAGTGCGCGGCTTCTGGCACTGCAATAGGTTTGGTGTACCCCAGCTCGTCAGCGGCGCGTAACACACGGCGACGCGTCAGCTCGGACACGTTGTCCCGGCCGCGCAGCACCGCTGATACAGCGTGGACTGTCACTTGTGCGTGCTCAGCGATCATCTTCTGCGTGATTCCGCTGGCGCTGCCTCGGCTTCGCCGTTTCGCCTGCCCTCGGAACAAATAAGTGAAGCCGTGGCATTCGCACGGCTGCGGGTTCGTTCGAGTGATGAAGTCAGCGATCAACCGCCACAGGAACTCTGGCAGGTCGATGTCGCGCTTGGACCCGTTCTTGGGATCGCACCGCACGAGCTTTCCGCCGATTTCGGCAAGCTGCCATTCCACACGCAGGCGGCGTTTAGTCACGTAGGTGGTTTCCAGGCCGACCAGCTCCCCCAAGCGCACCCCTGTGAAGAACTTCACCATCATCGCGACAAACTCGTCGTCCCTGCCGGACAGCAGTGCCATGCGCTCGGCAATCAACAGCGCGCCGAGGGCGTTGGTGATGACCTTCTCCGGTGCCCGGTTCGCCTTCCTACCGACCCGGCGGCCTCGGTTCCGCTTACGTCGAGCCGGGTTCGTTCGAATCTTCCCGGCATCGACAGCGTCTTCGAGGATGACGTGCAGCACAGCGCGGTAGACAGTAATGCTGTCGACGGCGTAACCCGCTGCGCGCAATGCCTTCTCCCAATCGGCGACAGCTTTTCGACTGATCTCGCCCAACCGCATCGGCCCGAACGTCGGCAACAGATGGCACTGGATGTGGGACTCATAGTTATGGATCGTCGTGTCGGCCAGA
The DNA here is from genome assembly GCF_007990755.1 of Nocardia ninae NBRC 108245. Lineage (GTDB taxonomy): Bacteria > Actinomycetota > Actinomycetes > Mycobacteriales > Mycobacteriaceae > Nocardia > Nocardia ninae. Next base: position 154,730 of record NZ_BJXA01000009.1, read on the forward strand.
TCCTGATCCTCCAGCCACTCTTCGACGAAGTCGGCGAACAACTGGTCGCCTCCGTCGGAGAGGTGCACCGTCCTCGACTCGAAGGGCAGTGTGGTGATCGCCACTGTCGGTGTGACATTGACCGAATGGGTTGTCGTCGTGATGATCCGGTACTCGATTTCCTTGACCTGGATCGCCTCCAGGGCAAGTTCCTTCGTGGGGTATCGATGGGGATTGCCATGCTCGTTACGGATCGTCTCGTATGTGCTCGGAGCGGTCTTGAAGCGGGCTTCCCAGTAGGACTTGCGGTTGATAGCAGGCATGTCACGTCTCCCACGTGTGCGGGTGGGAGACGTACAGCGCAACGGACGACTGTGCGACGACTTGCGTCATGGGGATCTCCTGGCGTCGTGCGCCGGGTCCGGCGCGAGGGACTAGGCCGACAACAGACACCCGTGTAGGCGTCGGTGTTGCCGGAATTCGCGCCGATCAAGTCCCTCGACGCACCTGCGGTGAGATACACCAGCAGGTCAGTTGCGATAGCACGCCCAGCATAACCAGGTAATCGGATGGCGCGCAACGCTGTTCGCTGTCACCAGCAGCGGACGGCGACACGATCGGCGACACGCCGAAGATCGAGGCCGAAATCTGAACGGGCTTCGCTGCCGGTTAGCTCAGTCGGCCGCCGTGCCGGTCGGCTGCTCGGCAATCTCGGCAAGATCTCGGTAAAAAGTTCCGTGCCGAACCCGGTCGAACCGTACCGAATCCCACCGAACGCAGCGGTCCGCCTGTCCGGCAGGGCGAAGTGGAAGGGTCGTTTTCTACGCGGAATGCGGTCCTATAAGCGCATGTAGAACGCATTGGCGCTGGTTCGACGCGATTCGCGCGAACGATCACGAGGAGTACGCGAGGCGATGGAAAATGGCTCACGGCTCAGAAGGGGGTCTCATTACGAGTGAAGCGCTCTACCGACTGAGCTAAGGCGGCGTGCCTTTCGGCGTGGCGAGTCTATCGTCTCGGGGGGTGGAACGCGAAAACGGGTGGTCACCGGGGCGGATCGGTCGGCGTCAGGTGGTTTGGGCGGCCATCAGGGCGGCGGCCAGGGCGGCCAGGGCGAAGCGGGGTTTGACGTTGAGGTCGAGGGCTTCGCGGCAGGCCAGGACGGCGTCGATGGATTTCAGCAGACCCTCGGGGCGGACGCGTTGGGCCAGGTCGTGGATCTGGTCGGACATGTCGGGGTGGGTGAGGGCGACGCCGGAGCCGTTGCGGGCGGCGCCGAAGCGGACGGCGAGGGCGTCGCGGTAGACGCCGGCCACGTCGATGAGGGCGCGGTCGAGGGAGTCGCGGCCGGTGCGGGTGGCGCGCGACTTCTGCCGTCGTTCCAGGTCTTTCAGTACGCCGGCCGAACCTCGGGTGGCGCCTGCGGCACCTTTACCGGTGCCGCCCGCGCCCATCGCGGTGGCGAGTTCTTCGCGTTCGCGGTCGTCGCGGGTGGCGCTCATCTGTTTGGCTTCGTCGTCGGCGGCCTTGACCAGTTCGTCGGCCGCGGCATAGGCGGCGCCGGGCTTCGAGGCGGCGCCGACCAGGGCCAGCGCCCGCTGGCGGCGAGCCCGCGCTTCTTCGTCGGTGGCCAGGCGCCGGGCCCGGCCGACGTGTCCGCCGCTGATCGAGGCGGCCCAGTTCGCGGTCTTCTCATCCAGTTTGTCGCGGTCGCGCAGCACCTGCGCGATGGCGGGCACCGACGGCGTGACCAGGTGCACATGCCTGCAGCGGGAGCGCAGCGTCACCGAGATGTCCTCGGGGTCGACCGAGGGCGCGCACAGCAGGAACACCGTTCGTTCCGGCGGCTCCTCGACCACCTTCAGCAGCACGTTGCCCGCAGCCTCGGTCAACCGGTCGGCGTCCTCGATGACGACCACCTGCCAGCGCCCGGTGCTCGGCCTGCGCGAGGCGATCTGCACGATCTCGCGCATCTCCTTGGTGCTGATGCTCAGCCCCTCCGGGATCACCCGGCGCACGTCACCGTGCGTGCCCGCCATGGTGGTGGTGCAGGCATGGCAGCGGCCGCAGCCCGGCGAGCCGGGGTCGGTGCATTGCAGCGCCGCCGCGAAGCACAGTGCCGCAACGGATCTGCCCGATCCGGGCGGCCCGGTGAACAGCCACGAGTGCGTCATCGCGCCCTGCACCACCTCGGCGCGAGCCGCGACCGAGGCGGCCGTCAGCGCGGACTCGACCGCATCCTGGCCGACCAACCGATCGAAGACACCTGCCACGCCGTACACCCTAGCCGCCCGTACCGACACGGATCGCGGGGTCGGCTCGGTGCGACGCGCGGACCGGTATTGCTTCTGTCGCGGGCCGGGCGGATCCTCGACAGGGAGGTGTAATCACCGTGAAAATTCTGTTGATCACCGGCGATGCGGCCGAAGACCTCGAGGTCATGTATCCGTATCAGCGCCTGCTCGAAGAGGGCCACGAGGTGGACATCGCGGCCCCCGCCGTCAAGAAACTCCAGTTCGTGGTGCACGACTTCGTAGACGGCTTCGACACCTACACCGAAAAGCTCGGGCACAGTTGGCCTGCCGACGTCGCGTTCGCCGACGTCGACCCGGCCGGTTACGACGCGTTGGTCGTGCCGGGCGGCCGGGCACCGGAGTATCTGCGCAACAACCCGGACTGCCAGCGCCTCGCGCGGCACTTCGCGGAGGCTGGCAAGCCCATCGCCGCGCTCTGCCACGGACCGCTGATCCTCGCTGCCGCAGGGGTTTTGGTCGGTCGCTCGTGCAGCGCCTACCCGGCCTTGGCCCCGGATATCGAGGCAGCCGGGGCCAAGTTCGTGGACAGCGAGGCTTATGTGGACGAAAACATCGTCACCGGCCGCGCCTGGCCCGATCACCCCGCTTGGATGCGTGAATTCCTCAGGGTGCTGGGCAAATAGCGTCGGCTGAGCACAGAGCTCAGGAGATCCGCGAGTAGGTGGTGTTCGCGCCGTCGAGTTCCTCGCGGATGATGTCGGCGTGCCCGGAGTGCTGCGAGATCTCGCGAAAGATGTGCAGCAGCGTGTAGCGCACCGTCCACCACTCGCGCTCCGGCGACCACGGGGCGGTCGGGGTCGGGACCGAGATGTCCAGGCTGTCCACCGTGCGGATCAGCTCCGCTGTGGCCGCCGCGACCTCGTCCCATTCGGCGAGCAGGCCGTCGACGGTCTCGCCCTCGGCCATCAGGTACTCGCCCGCCATTCGCGAGACATCGAGCTGGGCGTTCTCATCGCGCTCGGTGAGCACGGTGATCCAGTGGCGTTCGCAGCTGATCAGGTGGTGCAGCAGCCCGCCGAGGGTCAGTTCGCTGGCGGTGGTGCGCCTGCGTGCCTGTTCGTCGTCGATGCCGCGCACCGTGATGCGGAACAGTTCTCGCTGTTCGGCGAGCATGCTGATCAGCTCTTCGCGTTCCTGGTCGGCCATGGGCAATCCTTTCGCGGGTCGTGCACTTCGGACCGTAGGTTACGGCCCGGCACGACCCGCGAGCTCAGGAATTACCGACGCCGGTCTTCTTCGCCGCCGCCTTCTTGGCAGCGGTCTTCTTGGCGACCGTCTTGGTGGTCGTCGACTTGGCGGCAGTGGCCTTCTTGGCCGCCGTCTTCTTGGCAGCGGACTTCTTCGCAGGCGCCTTCTTGGCCGCCGCCTTCTTCTTCACCGGTCCACGGGCCCGGCGGTCGGCGAGCAACTCCATCGCCCGCTCCGGGGTGATCGACTCGATCTCGTCGCCCTTGCGCAGCGTAGCGTTGGTCTCACCGTCGGTGACGTACGGGCCGAAGCGACCGTCCTTGATCACCATCGGCTGACCGGAGGCCGAGTCGTTGCCCAGTTCACGCAGCGGTGCCGCGGCGGAGGCCTGCCTGCCGCGCCGCTTCGGCTCGGCGTAGATCTTCAGCGCCTCCTCGAGCGTCACGTCGAAGATCTGATCCTCGCCGGTGAGCGAACGAGAGTCGGTGCCCTTCTTCAGATATGGGCCGTAGCGACCGTTCTGCGCGGTGATCTCCTCGCCGGAGGCCGGGTCCTTGCCGACCACCCTGGGCAACGACAGCAGCTTGAGCGCGTCGTCGAGGGTGACCGTCGCCAGGTCCATCGACTTGAACAGCGAACCGGTGCGCGGCTTGGGCGCGGTCGCCTTTTTCGCCGTCTTCTTGGCGGGTGCCGTCGTTTCCGCCGCGGCGGGTTCGGGCAGCACCTCGGTGACGTACGGGCCGAAACGTCCTTCCTTGGCAACGATTTCGTGCCCGCTCGCCGGATCCGTGCCCAGCGAGCGCCCCTCCTGCGGGGTCGAGAACAACTTCTCGGCGACCTCGCGGGTCAGCTCGTCCGGCGGCAGATCGTCGGGCAGGTTGGCCCGCTGCGAGATCGAATCACCTTCGGGGTCATCGGGATTGGTGACCATCCGCTCCAGGTACGGACCGTACCGGCCGACCCGGACGACGACGTCGCGTCCCTCTTCGTCGGCAAACAGCTTGATGGAGTTGATCTCTCGCGCGTCGATGTCGTCGAGCCGCTCGCCGACCATCTTCTTCAGCCCGCCGGAGCGCGCGACCGAGCCCTCGACACCGGTCTCGCCGCCGAAATAGAAGCTGGACAACCAACTTCCGCGCTGTTCGCGACCGCCTGCGATGGCGTCGAGGTCGTCCTCCATGCCCGCGGTGAAGTCGAAATCGACCAGCCTGCCGAAATGTTCTTCCAGCAGCCCGATCACGGCGAACGCCACCCACGACGGCACCAGCGCGCTACCGCGCTTGTACACATAGCCGCGGTCGAGAATCGTCTTGATGATCGACGCGTACGTCGACGGTCGGCCGATGCCCAGCTCTTCGAGCGTCTTGATGAGCGAGGCTTCGGTGTATCTGGCGGGCGGATTCGTACTGTGCCCATCGGGATTCAGCTCGACCGCGGTGACGCCCTGACCCTCGTCCAGCGCGGGCAGCCTGGACTCGGCGTCGTCGGATTGACCGCCCGCCTCCTCGTCCACGCTTTCCACGTAAGCCTTGAGGAAGCCGGCGAAGGTGATGGTGCGACCCGAGGCCGAGAACACGCATTCCTCGCCGGTGGTCGCGACGCCGGTGATGCGCAGCGTCAGCGTGGTGCCCCTGGCGTCGGCCATCTGCGAGGCGACCGTGCGCTGCCAGATCATCTCGTAGAGCCGGAACTCGTCGTTGTCCAGTCGCGCGTGCAACTGGCCGGGGGTGGCGAAGGTGTCGCCGGCCGGGCGGATCGCCTCGTGTGCTTCTTGCGCGTTCTTCACCTTGCGGGTGTATTGGCGCGGGGTGGGATGCACGTACTCGGCACCGTACAGCTGGGTCGCCTGCGACCTGGCCGCGGCGATGGCCGACTCCGACAGCGTGGTCGAGTCGGTACGCATGTAGGTGATGTAGCCGTTTTCGTACAGTCGCTGCGCGACCCGCATCGTGCGCTCGGAGTTGAAGCGCAGCTTGCGCCCGGCCTCCTGCTGCAGCGTCGAGGTCATGAACGGCGGGTACGGCTTGCGGCTGTACGGCTTGGCCTCTGCGGACGAGACGACCAGGTCGGCGCCGTCGAGGGCTTGCGCCAAGCGGCGCGCGTAACCCTCGTCCAGCACGACGACACCGGAGGCGGTCTTGAGCTGACCGTCCGAGCCGAAGTCACGACCGCTCGCGACGCGCGCACCGGCGACACTGACCAGCCGCGCCCCGAAGGTCCGCGGATTGCTGGTGTCCCCGTCTTCACCCGGGCCCGCGTCGAGTTTCGCGGCGATGTCCCAGTATTCGGCGGAACGGAAAGCCATCCGCTCGCGCTCGCGCTGGACGATCACCCTGGTGGCGACCGACTGCACCCGGCCTGCCGACAGTCGCGGCATCACCTTTTTCCACAGCACCGGGCTGACCTCGTAGCCGTACAGCCGGTCCAGGATGCGGCGGGTCTCCTGCGCGTCGACCAGGTCGTTGTCCAGGTCGCGGGTGTCGGCGGCGGCCGCCTGGATGGCGGGCTCGGTGATCTCGTGGAACACCATGCGCCGAACCGGAACCTTGGGCTTCAGCGTTTCCAGCAGATGCCAGGCGATGGCCTCGCCCTCGCGGTCGGGGTCGGTGGCGAGGTAGAGCTCGTCGGCGTCCTTCAGCAGGTTCTTGAGCTCGGCGACCTTGGCCTTCTTATCGGGGCTCACCACATAGATGGCCTCGAAGTCGTGGTCCACGTCGACGCCGAGCCGGGCCCAGGACTCGCCCTTGTATTTGGCGGGAACGTCCGCCGCACCACGCGGCAGGTCCCGGATATGTCCGACCGAAGCCTCGACCGTGTAGTTACGGCCTAGATAGGGCGCTATCTTGCGGGCCTTGGTTGGGGACTCGACGATCACGAGACGACGCAGGGGACGGCCCTGGTCGGCTGCACCGCGGTCTCGTGTTGCCACCGGCGAATACACCTTTCCTGTCGACCCGCGCGGGCGCTTTTCGGCGCTGTGCGCGGCTGGGGCAAGCGGGGACGACGGCTGGGCGTCGCCACCAGACACGTTTATACCTTGACGCTACGTGTGGCCGAGTGCTTGCGACTTGAACCACAGAGCGTACGCGCGTCACTGCGACTCAGTATGCCTTGTGTTCAGGCCCCGGCTGTGCCACGGCGTGTTCACAGGCTCCTGACCTCAGTCGCCGGGTGTGTCTTTGCCCCGGATATAGCTCGTCCCCCACCTCCGGCTGACCGGCGGTGAGGGACGAGTGTGTTGGATTGCGTCGCTCAGCTGAGCGCGCGAACTCCGGTGGCCTGCGGGCCCTTGGTGCCCTGGCCGACCTCGAACTCGACCTTCTGGTTCTCTTCGAGGGTGCGGAAGCCCGACCCCTGAATTTCGGAGTAGTGGACGAAGACGTCAGCGGAGCCGTCCTCGGGCGCGATGAAGCCGAACCCCTTCTCCGCGTTGAACCACTTCACAGTTCCCTGTGCCATTCTGTTCCTTCTCTTTTCTTACCGGAACGGCGGACAACTGGGTTCGTCCACCGGGCCCGTTCCGACCGCTGTACTGTTGGTTCCCCCTGCAGGAAAGCACCAAGCACACCGTTCGCAACATCGATCCTGCTGACGGTTTGGACTTTGGATCCGACCCTCGAACACAGAAGCTTGCGACCAGGAACCAGTGAACCATGTCTTCGAGCAATTCAACAGTCGAGTTACCGACAATTTGCAAAAAAGTTGATCTTGCGAATGCGCAGGTGCGGGACACAATGCCGGAATCCAGACTTGAGGTTCGTTTGCCTCCCGATAACCGAGTGCGCGTATGGCAAAGAGCCTGTGACCCAGGTCGCTATTTGGTATCGAATTGGCAGGTAGACGTTCCTAACCGTCCACGTTTCACACTTTCTGAGCGTGTCGTGGCGCGCGCCGCATGAATCCGACCAACTCGACCGCTCGCACGGCACCCCCTAACGGCCTCAGCTACGGGACATCGTTGCTGAATCGTGTCCTAGTCGGAGTGCCCGCCGACGAGCCCCGGTTGACCCACGTCGTCGAGCTACCCGCCCGCGCCGCCGAGCTCACCACCTGGCCCGATTGGACATCGCCGGAGGTGATCTCGGCATTACGGGACACCGGCGTCGACGCGCCGTGGAGCCATCAGACCCGCACCGCCGACCTCGCGCACGGCGGCGCCCACGTGGTGGTCAGCACCGGCACAGCATCCGGCAAGTCGATGGGTTATCAGCTACCGGTATTGACCGCGCTGCGTGAAGACCCGCGCGCCACTGCCATTTATCTGGCACCCACCAAAGCGCTCGGCGCGGATCAGCTGCGGGCCGTCGGCGCGCTGACACACGAGGGACCGCTGCGCGATATTCACCCAGCAACCTATGACGGCGATACTCCCGCCGAGATCAGGCAGTGGGTGCGGGCGAACGCACGCTGGGTTTTCACCAATCCCGACATGCTGCATCTTGGCATCTTGCGCTCGCATCAGCGCTGGGCTCGGGTGCTGCGCAGGCTGCGCTACATCGTGGTCGACGAATGCCATGCCTACCGGGGCGTTTTCGGGTCGCACGTGGCGCTGGTGCTGCGCAGGCTGCGGCGGATCGCCGCGCGCTACGGCGCGGATCCGGTGTTCGTGCTGTGCTCAGCCACCACGGCGGAGCCCGCGGCCGCCGCCTCCCGGTTGATCGGAGCGCCGTGTGTCGCGGTCACCGAGGACGGATCACCGCAGGGGCCACGCACCGTCGCGCTGTGGGAGCCGCCCCTGCTCACCACTGTGACCGGCGAAAACGGCGCGCCGGTGCGGCGGGCGGCCACCACGGAGGCCGCGCAGATCATGGCCGACCTGGTGGTCGAGGGCGCGCGGACGCTGACCTTCGTGCGGTCCCGTCGCGCCGCCGAGCTCACCGCGATGGACGCGCGGCGGTTGCTGAGTGAGGTCGATCCGGACCTCGCCGAGCGCGTCGCCGCGTACCGGGCCGGATACCTCGCGGAGGATCGGCGCGAGCTGGAGACGGCGTTGTCGGACGGTTCGCTGCTCGGCGCGGCCACCACCAACGCACTCGAACTCGGGGTCGATATCGCCGGGCTCGATGCCGTGGTGATCTGCGGTTTTCCCGGCACCGTCGCCTCGTTCTGGCAGCAGGCGGGCCGGGCGGGCCGGCGCACCCAGGGGTCCTTGGTCATCCTGGTGGCCAGGGACGATCCGCTGGATACCTACCTCGTGCATCACCCGGAAGCTTTGCTGGACAAGCCCGTCGAGGCCACCATCACCGACCCGCGCAATCCCTATGTACTGGGTCCCCAGTTGCTCTGCGCGGCGTTGGAGCTGCCGCTCACCGACGCCGAGGTGGACGAACTCGGCGCGCGGGAGGTGCTGGCCGGTCTCGCCGAGAAGGGATTGATCAGGCGTCGCGTGGTCACGGGCGCCGAGGAGCGGGGACGCTGGTACGTCACCGCGGAGACGCAGCCGCACGACGCCGTCGATGTGCGCGGCGGGATCGGTACGCCGGTGGCCATCGTCGACGGCGAGACCGGGCGATTGCTCGGCACGGCCGATGCCGGACGGGCGCCGGCGACGCTGCATCAGGGCGCCGTCCACCTGCATCAGGGTGAGACCTTCGTCGTCGACGAGCTGGATCTGGAGGGCGGCGTCGCGTTCGTGCACGCCGCCGAACCGGGGTGGACCACCAGCGCTCGCTCGGTCACCTCGATCGCCATCGACGAGCTGACCGACGAGCGGCGCTACGGCCGGGTGACCATTGCGTTGGCGCAGGTCAGGGTGACCAGTCAGGTGGTCGGGTATCTGCGCACCCTGGTCACCGGCGAGGTGCTCGACCTGGTCGAACTCGACATGCCCGAGCACACCCTGCCTACCAGGGCGGTGCTTTATACGGTGTGCCCGGAGTTGTTGACGCTGGTCGGTATCGACCCGGCGGACGTGCCCGGCGCGCTGCACGCCGCCGAGCATGCGGCGATCGGGCTGTTGCCGCTGGTGGCGACCTGCGATCGGTGGGATATCGGCGGGGTCTCCATCGCCGAGCATCCGGATACCGGGCTGCCGACGGTGTTCGTCTACGACGGTCAGCCGGGCGGGGCGGGCTTCGCCGAGCGCGGGTACGCCCAGTTGCAGCGCTGGCTGGCGGCCACCCTCGCCGTGATCGAGTCCTGCGCCTGCGCCGCGGGCTGCCCGTCGTGCGTCCAGTCGCCCAAGTGCGGGAACGGGAACCATCCGCTCGACAAGGCCGGTGCGGCGCGCCTACTCACCGCAGTGCTGGCCGAGCTGTCGGTCCGGTGACGACGCCGAGCTCGGTTCGTGACGGCACCGAGCTCCGCGTGTGATCGAATGTCTACCTGACCTGGGGCGATCCGCCCGGGAGCCGGACTCGGTAGCCGCGGACCGCGGTCCGGGCTCCCTGGTCGAATAAAGAGGAATGTATTCAGGTTAACTGCGCTATTGCCACATCGCCGCCTGCGTACATGCGCATTCGTTCGTTTCTTTATCCGCGTCGCTGCGGACAATTGTGCCGTCTGAAATTATTTGGCCAGGCTATTTACCGATTTCCGCTACTCGCGACAACGCCTGAGTGCGAGTCCGCACTTAGGTTTCTCTCAGTTTTCAACAGGTCCGGCTCGTGCGACAGCGCGCACCCTGTAGGTTCCTAACAGACCCATTGGTACATTCCTGTTAACAATCACAGTCGCGTCCCACTCGGCGACTTCGCACTGTTCCATCCGGGCCGCCATCCGCCGCACCACCGCTGCCGCCGCAGCGCATCCCGCGTCGACCCCCTCGGCCAATGCCGCAGCTGCCGCCAGCGCCGCCGAGTCGGCTGCTGCCTGCGCCCGATGCCGGGTGACAACCACCACACCGACCTGCCCGATCATCAGCGTCGCCGCGATGAGCGCCGTGAGGGCGAGACACGCGAAGACCGTCGCCGCGCCGTCATCGGCCCGAAGCTTGCCCCTCATCCGCTCCCCCGCCGCTCTGTGACTGCTTCTCTGTTCACGCGCTGTCACGGTGTCGTTCCCGGCTCGCGGACCGCGACGGCGTCCGCGTGCAGCGTGAGCAGCGGCAGCAGGGGCGCGCGGGTGGTGACTCGGGCGATCACGTGGTTGCCCTCGCTGCGCAGCGAGATGTCTGCGGCCGGAGGTGCGACGCGGCGGGCAGCGGCGATCGCGTTCGCTTCGTCGCCGCGGGCGGACAGGCGGGCCGCCTCGCGGGCGGCGTCGACACAACGGACCTGGGTCGACGCCGCCAGCAATGCTCCGATACACAGCACAACCGCGACGACCAGGGTGGCGAGCGCGATCGCCGCCTCGACCGTCACCGAACCCCGATCATCACCGAGAGCCTTTGCACCCCAACGGTTTACCCCGAATCGCCAGGCTGCTACACGGTGGTGTTGAGGGCGCGGTCGATGATCTTCGTCAGCGCGTTCACAATGCTGTCGCCGGTCACCACCCCGTACAGCACGGCACCGAACGCCGCGGCGGCGATGGTCCCGATCGCATACTCGGCCGTGCTCATCCCGTCGTCGGCGGTCGCCGCGTGCAGGATTCGCGAACGCAGCTCCATATATACAGCCCTCGAACCGTGGATCGCGTTGCTCGTCACTCGCTCGATCAGCACCTGATTCCCCTCTCACTGCGGCCCGCGCGGCCGATCCGCGCGGACACGTTCCGGTAGGCCGAGCAGACGGTGCGTGCACGCCGCCAAGCACCCGCCCGCGCTCGCTCACAGCAGCCCACCGCCGAGCACCCGGCCGGCGAGACCGATCACCACCGGCACGATGCCGAGGCAGACGAACGCGGGGAGGAAGCAGAGGCCGAGGGGCCCTCCGATCAGTACGCCGGCCCGCTCGGCCTTCGCCGCTGCGGCATCCTCGACTGCACTCCGTCGCTGTTCGGCCAGTTCGCCGACCGCGACTGCCAGCGAGGCGCCCGAGCGCGCGGACCGGCGCGCCATCCGCGCCAACGACTCCACCTCTTCGGCGCCCGCCCGGCCGGTTTCGTCTGCCGCCGCGCGCTCCCAGGCCGTAGCAGGATCGGCACCGAGGGCGAGCAGGTCCGCGGCTCGTCGCAGCGCCTCCCCCAGCGGTTCCGGCGCGCCGGGTGCCACCGCCCGCGCCGCGCCCGCCATCGGC
>NZ_BJXA01000010.1 GCF_007990755.1 Nocardia ninae NBRC 108245
ACCGCCGTGCCGTCGGCGAGCAGCCTGCGGGCGGTCGCGCCGCCCTGCTTGCCGGTGGCTCCGGTGACCAGGACGAGGTTGTGCTGAGGGGACATGCGTGCCTTCTCTGTCGATAGAATCGGGTCGGGCGACCCGCATTTCGGACCATACGGGCGCTGGGACCCGGTTCGCCAGGTCAGGCAACGGAAGGCCGTAACGAAATGAGTGCTCCGAGCCCTGCCGCGCGGGCCGACGCCAGACGTAACCGCGCGCTCGTACTGGCGGCCGCGCAGCGGGCATTCGCCGAACACGGCCCGTCAGTCTCGCTGGCCGAGGTGGCCCGACGGGCCGGCGTCGGGGCGGGCACCGTCTATCGGCACTTTCCGACGAAAGTCGATCTGCTGGAAGCGGTTATGCAGCAGCGGGTCGACCGGCTGGCGAAGCTGGCCGCCGCCTACCTCGATGCGCCGGATCCCGGTGCGGCCTTCTTCGAGTTCTGCACCGAGGTGGTGGTGTCGACACCGGGCAATGAGGCGCTGTGCGAACTGGTGCAATCCGACGACGGCTGGCCGCGGGCTTTGCTGATGAGCGCGGGGGAGCGCTTCCATCGGGCGCTGGGGGCGTTGCTGCTGGCCGCACAGCGGCAAGGCACCGTTCGCAGCGATGTCGAGGTGCCCGATGTGCTGGCCATTTTCACCGGCTGTGTTGCCATACAACGGCTTCGGCGGTCCGAAGGGCTCGATCGCGCGGCCGCGTTGGTCCTCGACGCGATGCGCGCCACCTCGACCGTAACGAATCGCTCGACGGACGCTGATATGCGTAACGAATCAGCGGATAGTAACGAAACCGGCGACCCGCACTGCCCGGTATGCGACGCGCGGGTTCGGCACACCGGAACCGGCCGCCGCCCTCGCTACTGCTCGGCGGCGTGCCGCCAAAAAGCGCACCGCCAACGCGCCGCCGCCCGGCGGCCGTGATCGACGGGACATAGCGGCGGGCCCGAGCGGCTTGTCGCCGACGCCCTGTCCCGTCGATCGTGAAGGGGTCCGGGGCTGTGATTTGAATCGCTTTGTCTGGGGACGGGACCGGATGGCGCATAAGCGACATGTGCCATCGGCGGCCGTGGCCCGGATGGGCGGGCTTACAAGAGGTCGCTGACGTCGTTGGGGACGTCTACGGCGTACTTACGCAGGATGTCCATCGAGATCACTTCCAGGGCATTTTCGTGCGTGGCGGCCAGCACTACGGGTGCGGCGACACCGTCCTCATGCGCGTGTAGCCATCGCACGGCCACTACGCACCACCGGTCTCCTGGCTGCAAGCCCGGAAAGTTGTTCTCCGGGCGCGGCGTACTCAGATCGTTGCCGATAGACGCCTGGTGCTCCAGGAATTCGGCCGTGACGACGGTGCACACGGTGTGGCTACCGAGATCCTCCGGCCCGGTGCTGCAGCAGCCGTCCCGGTAGAAGCCGGTGAGAGGATCGGTGCCGCACTCTTCCAGCGGCCCCCCAAGCACGTTTCGATCGGTCACGTCGCCGATCCTATTGCCACCTCGCGAGAAGTTCCGCAGGACAAGAAATCTCGGGGGTTGTGTCTCTGCGCCGGGGCGGCGTGGTAAAGCGGGCCGGTCCGTTCTGCAAGGATGGGCGCGTGAGTGCCGAAGCCTGGATCCTGATCGCCGTGGCCGCTGCCCTGCTGCTCGTGGTGCTTGTCGTCGGTTTTGTCCGATACAAGCGCTCGCGGGTGTCACTGACGCCGCCTACCGCCGACAAAGAGCTGACCGACAAGTCGGGTGGCTATGCGGCGTCCGGTGGGTTCAGTTTCAGTCAGGGTGGCACCGCGACCAGGCCCGAGCCGTTGCCGGTGGAGCGGACCGACACCGACGGCCAGCCGCACGTCGGTGACGACGCGGCCATTCCGCGGGACGCGCACAAGCGGGGGATCACCAACGTTCCGCTGCCGGAGGCCGACATCGTCGAGGCGCCGGAAACCGAGTCGGCCGGAGCCGATACCGCAGCGGACACGGAAACCGCGCCGAAGGGGACCGCAGGGGCGGGAGAAACCGGCACGGCCGGATCGGAAACCGCTCCCGCCGGACCCAGTACTGCCTCCGCGGGTTCGAGTGCCACGGCTGCCGAATCCGATGCTGCGGCGGCAAAGGAGTCTGGCACGGCGGCCACCGGATCCGGCGCTGCGGCTGCTGAATCCGGCACTGCGCCGGTCGAGTCGGGCACCGCGCCTGCTGACTCGGCCACTGCTGAATCCAGCACTACCCCTGCCGAATCCGCCACCACCGCCGCTGACTCGGGTACCGCCCCGGCCGGTTCGAAAGCCCCGACCGGACCGACCAAAGCCAGGAAGGGCACCGGCACGGCTCCGTCCGGCACGGACGCGACCGCAGCCGGCACAGCCCCCGCCGCACCCGACACCGCCGCCGGCGCCGAAGCCCCCATCCCTCTCGAGGACATCGACCCCACCGCAGGCCGCCTCGTCCGTCTGCGCGGCCGCCTGTCCCGCTCCCAGAACGCGGTCGGCAAGAGCCTGCTCGGCCTGCTCGGCGGCGGCGACCTCGATGACGAGTCGTGGGAAGAGGTTGAGGACACCCTGGTGCTCGCCGACCTGGGCACCGCAAGCACGGCCGCCGTGGTGGCCCGGCTGCGCGCGGAGATGGCCTCCCGCAGTGTCCGCACCCCCGAGGCGGCCCGCGCGGTGCTGCGCGACGTGCTGATCGAGGCCCTGCGCCCGGAACTCGACCGCTCGATTCGCGCCCTGCCGCACCCCGACCACCCGTCGATCCTGCTCGTCGTCGGCGTCAACGGCACCGGAAAGACCACCACCACCGGCAAACTCGCGCGCGTACTCGTCGCCGACGGCCGTCGCGTGCTGCTCGGCGCGGCCGACACCTTCCGCGCCGCCGCCGCCGACCAGCTGCAGACCTGGGGTGAGCGCGTCGGCGCCGACACCATCCGCGGCAAGGAGTCCGCCGACCCGGCCGCCGTCGCCTTCGACGCGGTGACCGCGGGCATCGAGCGCGGTGTCGACGCCGTCCTCATCGACACCGCGGGCCGCCTGCACACCAAGACCGGCCTGATGGACGAGCTCGGCAAGGTCAAGCGCGTCGTAGAGAAGAAGGCCGCCGTCGACGAGGTGCTGCTCGTGCTCGACGCGACAGTCGGCCAGAACGGCCTGATGCAGGCCCGCGTCTTCGCCGAGGTGGTCGACATCACCGGTGTGGTCCTCACCAAGCTCGACGGCACCGCCAAGGGCGGCATCGTCTTCCAGGTCCAGCACGAGCTCGGCGTGCCGGTGAAACTGGTCGGCCTCGGCGAGGGCGCCGACGACCTGGCACCCTTCGAGCCCGGCGCGTTCGTGGACGCACTGCTCGGCTGAGTCACGCTGTCAGCGTCCGGTAGGGGAGCCCGCTCTTCCACTACCGGACGCCGTCGCGATCCTGGGTGAGAGTTCCGCCGTAATCCACCCTCGGCTCAGCGAATCGTCGGATGACCCGCACCCGGCGACGAAATATTTCTCCCCGCCCGTGGTGTTTGCGGCGAAACGCATCGCAAACGGAATGTTTGCTAGCTCTACTCGCCAGTAGCCGCAAATCCCTTTTGTCCGGAGTCACCTTCCGACCGGCGCGAAAACTTGCCGGTTAAACCACGAAACGTGGAAGCAACACAACTGGCCCATCCGTTCACGCAGGCGAAACACGCCAGCTCTGTGGATGAAACACCAAGTGAGGACCCTTCTGTGCAGGTCCATTTGCCGGAGTCGGCAGGGCCCGAGATGAGGAGGACTTCAAGGTGGCATTTCCCCTTACCGGTGCACCGGACACCGGTGACACCGCATGGATGCTGGCGAGCTCAGCGCTCGTATTGTTGATGACGCCCGGTCTGGCGTTCTTCTACGGCGGCATGGTCCGTTCGAAGAACGTGCTGAACATGATCATGATGAGCGTCAGCGCCATGGGCCTCGTCGGCGTGCTCTGGTCGCTGTACGGATACTCGATGGCATTCGGTGACAACAAGTTCGGCGTTATCGGCGATCCCGCTCAGTTCTTCGGACTGAAGGGATTGATCGGCGGTAACGCGGTAGCCGAGGTCAAGGACGCGAGTGGCACCGTCACCACGGCGGCCACCGACATCCCGCTGCTCGGCACCATTCCGATGACGGTGTTCGTCGCGTTCCAGCTGATGTTCGCCATCATCACGGTCGCTCTCATCTCGGGCGCGGTCGCCGACCGCCTGAAGTTCGGTTCCTGGCTGCTGTTCGCCGGCATCTGGGTCACCGTCGTCTACTTCCCGGTCGCGCACTGGGTCTTCGACTTCGACGCCAAGGACGCCGACGGCAACGTCATCCACGAGGGCGGCTGGATCGCCAACAAGCTGATGGCGGTCGACTTCGCCGGTGGTACCGCGGTGCACATCAACGCCGGTGCCGCCGCACTCGCCCTCGTGCTGGTGCTCGGCAAGCGCAAGGGCTGGCCTGCTACCCCGTTCCGCCCGCACAACCTGCCGTTCGTCATGCTCGGCGCCGGTCTGCTGTGGTTCGGCTGGTTCGGCTTCAACGCGGGCTCCGCGCTCACCTCGGGTGGCCTGGCCGGGTCGACCTTCGTCATCACCGCCATCGCGACGGCGGCGGGCCTGCTGGCCTGGATCCTGGTGGAGAAGTTCCGTGACGGTAAGCCGACCTCGCTCGGCGCGGCCTCGGGCATCGTGGCCGGTCTGGTCGCCATCACCCCGGCCTGCTCCTCGGTGAACGTGCTCGGCGCGCTCGCCATCGGTGGCGTCGCCGGCGCGCTGTGTGCCCTGGCGGTGGGCCTGAAGTACAAGTTCGGCTTCGACGACTCGCTCGACGTGGTCGGCGTGCACCTGGTCGGCGGCATCGTCGGCACCTTGATGATCGGCCTGGTCGCCGCGCCCGAGACCGGTGCGGCCAAGACCGGCCTGTTCTACGGCGGCGGCATCGACCAGCTGTGGCGTCAGGCGGTGGGCGCCGGTGTGGTGCTTGCCTTCTCCTTCATCGCCAGCCTGATCATTGCCTATATCGTGAAGTTCACCATTGGGCTGCGCGCGAGCGACGAAGCCGAGTCGGTGGGCTTGGACGAGTCCGAGCACGCGGAAACCGCCTACGATTTCGCCGCTGTGGGCAACACGGCACGTTCGGCCGTCAAGGAGGCATGACGAACATGAAACTGATCACCGCAATCGTCAAACCGTTCACACTCGAGGACGTCAAGACCGGGCTCGAGCAGGCGGGCGTGCTCGGCATGACTGTCAGCGAAGTCCAGGGTTACGGCCGCCAGAAGGGGCACACCGAGGTCTACCGCGGTGCGGAGTACTCCGTGGATTTCGTGCCCAAGGTGCGGGTCGAGGTGGTCGTCGACGACGCGTCCGTGGAGAAGGTCGTCGAGGTGATCGTGGAGGCCTCGCGCACCGGCAAGATCGGTGACGGCAAGGTCTGGGTGACTCCGGTCGACACGATCATCCGAGTGCGGACCGGCGAACGCGGTACCGACGCTCTGTAGGACAGATATCGATCGAGCGGCGGCCCCGCCTCCCACCGGCGTACCGGTCGGGGCGGGGCCGCGGCGCATGGATGGGCGGTGGGTTGTGGGTAGTGACGAGCACGGCGGTGACCGAACGGTGGCCGGAGACGCCAACGGCGGCAAGGTATCCAATGGAGCGGCCGATCTGGTCCGCGCTCGAACCCAACTGCTCGACGGCGGCATGCCACGCAATCCGCGCCTCGACGCCGAGTCCCTGCGGCAAGCCCTGGTCGATCTCTACGAACTGTGGCTGACCAGCAAAGGCGCCGAACTCGGCATCACCAGGGACAGCGGCCTCGCCGTCGTCGCGGTGGGCGGGCTCGGCCGCCGGGAGATGCTGCCGTACTCCGATCTGGACCTGGTGCTGCTGCACGACGACGTGGACCCGGCCAGGGTCGCCGAGGTCGCCGATCAGCTCTGGTATCCGCTGTGGGACGCCCACATCAAGCTCGATCACAGCGTGCGGACCGTCCCGCAGGCGCTGCGGGTGGCGTCCGACGATCTCATCGCCGCGCTCGGCATGCTCGAGGCCAGGCACATCGTCGGCGACCAGGATTTGAGCGATCTGCTGATCGGCGGGGTGCGCCGGGAATGGCGGACCGGCATCCGCACCCGGTTCGACGAGCTGATCGCCCAGGCCGAGGCGCGCTGGCAGCGCAGCGGCGAGATCGCGCACCGCGCCGAACCCGACCTGAAGAACGGGCGCGGCGGCCTCCGCGACATCCAGCTGCTCGACGCCCTCGCCATCGCCCAATTGACCGACGCCATGCCGGGGCTCGGCCCCGAGGTGCCCGGTGGCGGTCTGCGCCAAGCACATCGGCGTTTGCTGGATGTTCGCACCGAGCTGCATCGGGTGGCCGGTCGAGCCCGGGACCAGCTGCGCGCCCAGGATGCCGACGAGATCGGCGCGGCGCTGCGCATCGGCGACCGATTCGATCTGGCGCGCACGCTCAGCGACTCCGCGCGCACGGTGAGCTACTCGGTGGACGTCGGATTGCGTACCGCGGCAAACGCTTTGCCGCGCCGCGGCTTGGCCCGGCTGCGCCGTATGCCGGTGCGCCGACCGCTCGATGAGGGGGTGGTCGAGCACGCGGGCGAGGTGGTGCTGGCCAGGGACGCGCGGCCGCAGCGCGACCCGGGGCTCATCCTGCGGGTGGCGTCCGCCTCGGCGCAGACCGGGCTGCCGATGTCGGCCACCACGCTGAACCGGCTCTCCGAGGACGCGCCCGAACTGCGCGAGCCGTGGCCCAAGGACGCCCTCAACGACCTGCTGGTGCTGCTGGGCGCGGGCCGGGGTGCCATCGATGCGATCGAGGCACTCGACCGAACGGGCTTGTGGGGCAGGCTACTTCCGGAATGGGGCGCCGTCCGCGACCTACCGCCGCGCGACGCGCTGCACACCTGGACCGTCGACCGTCATCTGATGGAGACGGTGTCCTACGCCAGCGCGATGAGCACCCGCGTCGCCCGGCCGGACCTGCTCGCCCTCGGCGCGTTGCTGCACGACATCGGCAAGGGCCGCGCGGGCGACCACAGCGTCGTCGGCGCGGAACTGGCCACCCACATCGGCCGTCGGCTCGGCCTCTGGCCGTCGGACGTGCGCACGCTCAGCGCCATGGTGCGCCATCACCTGCTGCTCCCGGACACCGCGACCCGCCGCGACCTGGCCGACCCGGCCACCGTCCAGCGCGTGGTCGACCTGCTCGACGGCGACCCGGAACTGCTGGAACTGCTGCACACCCTGGCCGAGGCGGATTCGCTGGCCACCGGCCCCGGCGTCTGGGGCGACTGGAAGGCCTCGCTCATCGGCGACCTCGTGCGCCGCTGCCGCCTGGTGATGGCAGGCGGCGAGCTACCCGAGCCCGAACCGATCGCGCCGGAACTGGTCGCCAAGGCCGCCTCGGGCGGCGTGCACGTCGAATTGAAGCCGGGGGAGGGCAAATACATCTACACGGTCACGGTGATCGCGCCGGACGCCGCGGGCCTGCTCTCCGACGCCGCCGGGGTGCTCGCGCTGCACTCGTTGCGGGTGCTTTCGGCCTCGCTCGGCGTCGAAGGTGACTCCGCCATCGACACCTTCGTGGTGTCGCCGAAGTTCGGTGACCCGCCGGATGCCGGACTGTTGCGCCAGGAACTCATCCGCGCCATCGCCGGTGATCTGGACGTGGCGGCGGTGCTGGCGAAGCGCGAGCGCGAGGCCGGTGGCATCGGCCCCGGCCAGTACGCCCAGGCGCAACCGAGGGTGCTCTGGTCCGGCACCTCGGTCCCCGGTCAAGTGCTGCTCGAGCTGCGCGCCGAGGACCGGATCGGGGTATTGAGCAGGCTCGCCGCCGCACTGGAGGCCTGCGGAGCCGACGTGCGCTGGGCAAAGGTTGTGACCATGGGCTCGGCGGTCGTCGACACTTTCTGCGTCGACCTCGGCAGCGAGGACACCCCGGACCGCCGTGCGGCCATCGAGAAGGCGATGCTCGCGGTCGTGCCGCGGCCCGCACCGAAGAAGCCGGAGAACGGAATGCCGGGTCCGGAGATCATCGGTTCCTGACCGGTACCTGCGGTAACCAATCTGTTGCACGTGATTTGCTGGAACCCATATCTCGAGGCCCCCTCACGTTCTAGTATCAGAGCGTCTGGCTATCGCTAGCATGAGGGGAGCACGTCGGTGGCAATTGAAGTTGTTTCGGCGTCGATGATGACGAGCGACGAGACCACGCATATGGCGCGGTGCGTCGGCGAAGATCGCTGGGTTGTTTCCTGGCTACCGGGTCGCACATTGTCCGGACAACAGGCTGTGACCGCCATGACCATCGCCTCCACGGTCGCCAACTCACGAATCCCCACGACCACGGAATGGGCCATTCTCGACGACCTGGCCCTCGAACTGGGCTTGACCGCCCGCGAGGCGGTCTACATGGTGGCCCAGGAAAATCACGACTATCGCAAGACCGTCAAACCGCGTCGCCGTTCCCTCGAATAGGCACGCCACTCGAGTGGGAAACACCTCGACCGGGCAGCGAAGCGGCCCGGTCGATTTCTCGCGTGTTCGCGCAGAGCGCGAATGCGCGGGGCCGCCCCGTGCGCGGCCAGGCCGGTGATCCCATTACCCTGGGAGACAATTGACGTCCCCCGAGATCAGGAGCGCGATCGGTGTTCGAATCCCTGTCCGACCGGCTTACCGGTGCCCTCAAGGATCTGCGCGGTAAGGGGCGTCTGTCACCGGCCGACATCGACGCCACCTGTCGCGAGATCCGGCTAGCCCTGCTCGAAGCCGACGTCGCGCTGCCGGTGGTCCGCGGTTTCATCGCCCGGATCAAGGAGCGCGCCAAGGGCGCCGAGGTCTCCGCTGCGCTGAATCCGGCCCAGCAGGTCGTCAAGATCGTCAACGAGGAACTCGTCGGGATCCTCGGCGGCGAGACCCGGCGGATCACCCTGGCCAAGACCCCGCCGACCGTGATCATGCTCGCCGGTCTGCAGGGTGCCGGTAAGACGACCCTCGCCGGCAAGCTCGCCAAATGGCTGAAGGGACAAGGACATCAGCCGTTGCTGGTGGCCTGCGACCTGCAGCGTCCCGGCGCCGTCACCCAGCTGCAGGTGGTCGGTGAGCGCGCAGGTGTGCCCGTGTTCGCACCGCACGGCGGCACCTCCATCGGCGGTGGCGACAACGCGCTCGGTGTCAGCGCCGCCGACCCGGTCGTGGTCGCCCGCGGCGGTATCGAGGAGGCCCGCGCCAAGCAGTACGACGTGGTCATCGTCGACACCGCCGGTCGTCTCGGCATCGACGAAGAGCTGATGCGCCAGGCCGCGGGCATCCGCGACGCCGTGCAGCCGGACGAGACGCTGTTCGTGCTCGACGCGATGATCGGTCAGGACGCGGTCAGCACCGCCGAGGCCTTCCGCGACGGCGTCGGCTTCACCGGTGTGGTGCTCACCAAGCTCGACGGCGACGCCCGCGGTGGCGCCGCGCTGTCGGTGCGCGAGGTGACCGGCGCGCCGATCATGTTCGCCTCCACCGGTGAGAAGCTCGAGGACTTCGACGTCTTCCACCCGGACCGGATGGCCAGCCGCATCCTCGGCATGGGCGACGTTCTCAGCCTGATCGAGCACGCCGAGCAGATCTACGACCAGGAACAAGCCGAGGAAGCCGCCCGCAAGATCGGCAGCGGCGAGATGACGCTCGAGGACTTCCTCGATCAGATGCTCGCCATCCGCAAGATGGGCCCGATCGGCAACCTGCTCGGCATGCTGCCCGGCGCGGGCCAGATGAAGGACGCGCTCGCCGCCGTCGACGACAAGTCGCTGGACCGGGTGCAGGCCATCATCCGCGGCATGACCCCGGCCGAACGGGCCAACCCGAAGATCATCAACGCCTCCCGCAGGCTGCGCATCGCCAACGGCTCCGGCGTGCAGGTCTCCGAGGTCAACCAGCTCGTCGACCGCTTCTTCGAGGCGAAGAAGATGATGGCGATGATGGGCCGCCAGATGGGTATGCCCGGCTCGCGGCGCGCCAACAACAAAAAAGGCAAGAAGGGCAAGAAGGGTGGCCGCGGCCCCACGCCGCCGAAGGTGCGCGGTGGCATGCCGGGCCTGCCCGCGGGGATGCCGGGGATGCCCGCCGGAATGCCGGACCTCTCCAACATGCCCGCCGGGTTGGACCAGTTGCCGCCCGGACTCGAAGGGTTCGATCTGTCGAAGTTGAAGTTCCCGAAGAAGTAGACGCCCGAACGCCGCTCTGCACCGAGATCGCCGGTGCGGGGCGGCGTTTCGTTTCGCAGGCGGGCCCGCTGTGCGCCGCCTCTCCGCATGCCGCCGCCTCGTCTCGCGCCGCCGCGCCGACCCCTCGGCGCATGCAGTTATCGGCGCGGCCGCCGTGGGCTGCGGTTTGATGCGTGACTGTCACGGGGCGTGGACGTTAGGTTGGAGACAGCCGACGTCGTCTGGAGGTTGCTGTGCATCTGCGAGGTGTGGTTCTCCCCGGGGAGGAAGTCCGCGATCTGTGGGTGCGGGACGGGCTGGTGTCGTTCGAACCGGTACCCGGCGCTGAAACACTGTGCCGCACAGGGTGGATCGTGCCCGGCCTGGTCGACGCGCACTGCCACGTCGGGATCCGCTACGGCGGCGGCGACGAGGATCACGACGGCGCCATCGCGCAGGCCGAGACCGAACGCGACGCCGGTGCGCTGCTGTTGCGCGACGCCGGCTCGCCCATCGACACCCGGTTCATCGATGACCACGAGGAACTGCCGCGGATCATCCGCGCGGGCCGCCACATCGCCCGCCCGCGCCGCTACATCCGCGAGCTGGGCATCGAACTCGACGACGAGCGCGACCTGCCGGAGATCGTCGCCGAGCAGGCCCGCTTCGGCGACGGCTGGGTGAAGATCGTCGGCGACTGGATCGATCGCTCCGTCGGCGACCTGCGTCCGCTGTGGAGCGACGCCATCCTCAAGGAGGCGATCGCCGCCGCCCATGCCAACGGCGCCCGCGTCACCGCCCACGTCTTCGGCGAGGACGCGCTACCCGGCCTGATCGACGCGGGGATCGACTGCCTCGAGCACGGCACCGGTCTCACCGACGACACCATCGAGATGATGGTCGAGCACGGCACCGCTCTCGTGCCGACCCTCGTCAATATCGACACCTTCCCCGAAATCGCCGACAGCGCAGGTAAATTCCCCACCTACGCCGCGCACATGCGCGACCTGCACCGCCGGGTCCGCGGCACCGTGGCCAACGCCCACGACGCGGGTGTGCCGATCTTCGCGGGCACCGACGCGGGCGGATCCATCCGGCACGGTCGTATCGCCGACGAGATTACCGCCCTCGCCGGAGCGGGCCTGTCCGCACACGACGCCCTCGGCGCCGCCTCCTGGAACGCCCGCACGTGGCTCGGCCGCCCCAGCATCGAACACGGCGCCCCCGCCGACTTCGTTGTCTACCAAGAAGATCCGCGCACCCACCCCGAGACGCTCACCACCCCGTATGCGGTAGTCCTGCGCGGCCGCTTGTATGCCGACCACACGCCCGTCACCGGCCACCGGTAGTCGACCGGAAACCGGCGCTGCGATTACCGCCACCATTTTCCGGTGATCATGATCGCGTCTCGGGTGCCCGCGTAGGGTCAGGTGATATGAGCATTCGCCTCGGTTATCAGATGCCCAACTTCAGTTACGGCACGCCAGTTCGCGAGTTGTTCCCGACCGTTGTCGCGCAGGCCAGGGAGGCCGAGGCGGCGGGGTTCGACACGGTGTTCGTGATGGACCATTTCTATCAGTTGCCCGGCCTCGGTGAACCGGAGGATCCGATGCTGGAGGCCTATACCGCGCTGGCTGGAATCGCCGCATCGACGGAGCGAATTCAATTGTCCGCGTTGGTGACCGGCAATACCTATCGCAATCCGGCTTTGCTCGCGAAGACCGTCACCACGCTCGATCTGGTCAGTGCCGGCCGCGCGATTCTCGGCATCGGCGCGGGCTGGTTCGAGCTGGAGCACAAATCCTATGGCTTCGAATTCGGAACTTTCACCGAGCGTTTCGAGCGGCTCGGCGAGGCGTTGCAGATCATCGAGCCGATGCTGCGCGGCAAGCGTTCCACCTTCGACGGCAAGTGGTATCACACCGACGACGCCATCAACGAGCCGCAGCTGCGCGACGATCTGCCGATCATGCTCGGCGGCGCGGGGGAGAAGAAGACCTTCGCGCTGGCCGCCCGCCATGCCGACCACCTCAACATCATCTGCAATGCCTCGGAGCTGCCGCGGAAGATGGCGGCTTTGCATCAGCGCTGCGCCGAGATCGGCCGTGATCCGGCCACGATGGAGGTGAGCTACCTGTGCTTCCTGATGGTCGACGAGGATGGCGACCAGGCGCGCGAACAGCAACGGGACTTCTTGCGCAGCATCGATATCGATCTGTCCACGCTGTCCGAGGAGGAACGCGAGCAGACCGTCGCCGACCGTCAGTTCGTCGGCACGCCCGATGAGGTTGCCGAACAGTTGCAGACCAGGGTGCTCGACCATGGTGTGCAGGGCATCATCGTGAACATGGTGACCAACGGTCACGAACCCGGCGCGGTCGAGCTCGCCGGACGCACCCTTGCTCCGCTGGTCCGCTGAGTATCGAAGGCCCTGAAAAGTGTTGGGGCGCGAAAACTTCTGGGCTCGATAGACTTGGTCTTGTGACGACGACCACACCGCGGCGCGCGTCCTACGGCTTCGACGCGCCGCCGGTCATGCTCACATTGGGTGTCCTCGCGGTCGGCTTTCTTGCGGCCGCCGTCGGCAACGCGGTGGTCGGCAATGCCGCACCGGCCTGGCTGACCTTGCTGGGCGGTCTCGCCATGGCCGTGCAGTTCGGACTGTTCCTGCACGCGACCCGGCGCGGAAAGTTCCGCGCCTGGGAACGCCTGCTCGACGATCTCAGGCTGCGCGGCGACGAGCGCCTGCTCGACCTGGGCTGCGGTCGCGGCGCGGTGCTGCTCGCGGCTGCGAAACGGCTACCCAAGGGACGCGCGGTCGGCATCGATCTGTGGCGCTCCGTCGACCAGTCCGGCAACAGTCTCGCAACCACCGAGCGGAACGCCGTGGCCGAAAACGTCGCCGACCGCGTCGAATTGCACACCGGCGACATGACCGCCCTGCCGTTCCGCGACGGCGAATTCGACGTGATCGTCTCCAGCCTCGCCATCCACAACATCAAAGCCCCCGCGCGCCGGGCCGCCGCCGTGCGCGAGGCACTGCGCGTGCTCCGCCCCGGCGGGCACCTCGTGCTGGTCGACATCGGCCGGACCGGCGAATACGAGTCCACGTTGTCTGCGAACGGCGCGGAGACGCTCACCGCGCGCACCCTCGGCTGGCAGCTGTGGTGGGGCGGGCCATGGACGAAGACGCACGCGCTCACTGCCGAGGCTCCGCCCGCGACTTGAGCGCGAGGGACGGCGGAATCCCGCGGTGCCGATGAATTCCGTTGGCGCGGCACGTCTTCAGTAGAAGACGCATTCCCGACCGGCAGGAGCAGCGATGCGGGACCTGATAGTGACCGAGAACATCACCCTGGACGGCGTGATCGAGGCCGCGGACTGGTTCGCGGTGGCCAACGCCGAAGGGGTGGATCAGTCCGACCTCACGGCGGTGCTCGGCACGCACATGGCGAACTCCGACGCGGTGCTGTTCGGCCGCGTCTCCTTCGAGGAGATGCGCGGGTACTGGCCGAAGCAGATCGACGACCCGACCGGCGTCACCGACCACCTGAACAAGACGACGAAATACGTCGTGTCGAGCACCATGGAGGACCCCGAGTGGGAGAACACGGTCATCCTGCGCGGTGTGGACGACCTCCGCGCCGTGCGTGAGCAGCCGGGCAAGGACATCGTCGCGACCGGCAGCATCCAGCTGGTGCACGCCCTCATCGCCGCCGACCTGGTCGACGAGTACCGTCTGTTCGTTTACCCGGTGGTCCAGGGCACAGGCAGGCGTTTGTTCGCCGATGCCGCGCGTATCCCGTCGTTGCTCCTCGTAGAGACGCACCCGTTCAACTCCGGCGTGGTGCTGCTGCGTTACCGGCGGCCGTAGCGGGGCCGGCCTGTCTCCAGGTACGCGATTTCTGGTGGCGGTGACCCATCTGGCACAATGAACAACCGTCCTTCCGGACAAGTGTCAGCCCGTCTCCGGTTACGTACCGCGCGGCGGTCACACACTCCATGCGCTAAACCGGGCTCGCAGACCGTGCGGGTCGCTGAATTGCGCCGTGACCAACCTACGAAAGAGGCAGAACAAGCATGGCTGTTCGCATCAAGCTCACCCGCCTGGGCAAGATCCGCAACCCGCAGTACCGCATCGTCGTCGCCGACGCGCGCACCCGCCGGGACGGCCGGTCCATCGAGTCCATCGGCCTGTACCACCCGAAGGAAGAGCCGTCGCTCATCGAGATCGATTCCGAGCGCGCTCAGTACTGGCTGAGTGTCGGCGCGCAGCCGACCGAGCCCGTCCAGCGCCTGCTGGAGATCACCGGCGATTGGCAGAAGTTCAAGGGCCTGCCGGGCACCGAGGGCACCCTGAAGACCAAGGCTGAGAAGACGTCCAAGCTGGACCTGTTCAACGCCGCGCTGGCCGCCGCCGACAACGGCCCGACCAACGAGGCCGTCACCCCGAAGAAGAAGGCCGCCAAGAAGGAAGAGGCCGCCGAGGCGCCCGCCGCTGCCGAGGCCGCTGAGTAATGAGTGCTGTCGTCGCCGATGCCGTCGAACATTTGGTTCGCGGCATCGTCGCCAATCCCGATGACGTCCGCGTCGAGCTGATCACCGGCCGCCGCGGACGCACCGTCGAGGTGCATGTGCACCCCGACGACCTGGGCAAGGTGATCGGTCGCGGCGGTCGTACCGCGACCGCGCTGCGCACCCTCGTCGCCGGCATCGGCGGCCGGGGCATCCGGGTCGACGTGGTCGACACCGATCAGTAGATGGAACTTGTCGTAGGACGGGTCGCCAAGTCGCACGGCGTGCGCGGTGAACTGGTCGTCGAGATACGCACCGATGATCCCGCGGCCCGGTTCGCGCCGGGCAGCACGCTGCGCGGACGGCTGCCGCGATCCAAAGAAGTCCACGACTTCACCGTGGAGTCGGCTCGGGAGCACTCGGGCCGGCTTCTGGTGTTTCTCGCCGGCGTCGCCGGCCGGGACGCGGCCGACGCGTTGCGCGGCACGCTGTTCGTGGTGGACAGCGAGGACCTGCCGCCGTCCGACGACCCGGACGAGTACTACGACCACGAACTCGAGGGGCTGACCGTCCAGCTCACCGACGCGACCGTGGTCGGCACCGTGCGCGAAGTGCTGCATTCCGCTGCGGGAGAACTGCTTTCGGTGACCGCCGCGGAAGACGGCCGGGAGATCCTGATCCCCTTCGTCACCGCCATCGTGCCAACGGTGTCCCTCGCGGACCGGCTGATCGTCATCGATCCGCCCGAAGGACTCCTCGATCCGGAATGAGGTCGGCGTGAAACTCGATGTCGTCACGATCTTCCCGGAATACCTGGAGCCGCTGCGAACGGCGTTGCTGGGCAAGGCCATCGACAAGGGCCTGCTCTCGCTGGACGTACACGATCTGCGCCGCTGGACCCACGACGTGCACAAGTCCGTCGACGATTCGCCCTACGGCGGCGGGCCGGGCATGGTCATGAAGCCGACGGTCTGGGGTGACGCCCTCGACGAGGTCTGCCCCGACGACGCACTGCTGGTCGTCCCCACACCCGCCGGTGTCCCGTTCACGCAGGAAACTGCGCACCGCTGGGCCGCCGAAGAGCACCTCGTTTTCGCCTGTGGCCGCTATGAAGGCATCGATCAGCGCGTCTTCGACGACGCCGCCCGCCGAGTCCGCGTCGAAGAGGTCAGCATCGGCGACTACGTCCTCATCGGTGGCGAGGCCGCCGTGCTCGTCATGACCGAAGCCGTCGTCCGCCTGCTGCCCGGTGTGCTCGGCAATCAGCAGTCCCACCAAGAGGATTCGTTCTCCGACGGCCTGCTCGAAGGCCCCAGCTATACCCGCCCCGTCGTCTGGCGCGACCTCGAGGTGCCCTCGGTGCTGCTGTCCGGCGACCACGCCAAGGTGGCCGCCTGGCGCCACGAGCAATCCGTCGAGCGCACCCGCGCCCGCCGCCCGGACCTGCTTCCCGGCACCGACTGAAGGTGCTCTCGCGCCGAGAGCACCTGTCTACGGCAGCAACCCGTGCCGGCGCGCGGTGACCACGGCCTCGTGGCGGGTATGCGCGTCCAGCTTGGTCATGGCGTTGCGGAGGTAGCTCTTGATGGTCTCCGGCCCGACCGAGAGGCGTTGGGCGGCTTCCTGATTGGTGCAGCCGAGCGCGATCTGAGCGAGCACGTCCAACTCACGCCGGGACAGGTGCGGAGCGTCCGTCGCCGGGTCGCCGACCATCACGCGCGTCAGGCGTTCGCACACGGTGTGCAGGCGATTGCGGAGGTGGTCGTCGGCCGAGTGGACCATGCCGCGGAGTTCGGCGTGGATGTCGCGCAGCTCCTCGGCCATGGCGGGTGCGGTGTCGGAGGCCGGGTTGGTCGCCTCGAGCAGCCGCAGGCGCCGGTCCACCTCGTCGCGAATAGCGATCTCGGTGGCCAGTCGGCGACCCGCCTGGACGACGAGGTCGGCGGTGCGATCGCCCAGCGGGCTCGCACCGCGCGTCGCCGCGTAGAGCACCGCGCGCGAGCGCTGGCCGACCACCACTGGCACCGCGACGATCGAGCGGAGCCCTTCGCCGGAGACCGGCCCGTCGTAGTGGTGGGTGATGCTGGAGGTGTTGAAGTAATCCGAGACCGAGGCGGGGCGGCCGGAATCCATCACGCGCCCACCGAGACCCGAGGTGCGCAGCACCGAGAGTCCGCGCAGGCCGTTGGTCAGGGTGCCGACGAATTCTGATAGCAGCAGTGCATCGCCGTGCACTTCGCCGCCGAACGCCACCGGCACCCGCGCCGTGCCCGCTACCCAGCGGATTTCGGCGCGCAAGGCGTCGGCGTCGCGTGGACGCAACAGTGAACTGTGGGTCATGGGACTCACCCCTTTTCGGGGGTAGTGGGTGATCGATGTGACCCACATCCTATTGGGTGAGCTGGATCATGATGAGGAGTGGCGGAAATGGGCACCGATCTGACTGCGCGGGTGCGCGAACTGCTGGACATGTACGACCGGCCCGACGCGTGCGCGGCGGACCTGCTGTGTGACCGGCATCCGGCGGACGCTATCGCCTGCACCATCGTCGATCGCGACCTGTCCTCGATCGATCTCACCTACGGCGAACTGCGCGAACGTTCGGCGCGTTTCGCCACCGGCCTGGCCCAACTGGGGATCCAGCAGGGCGACCGGGTGGCGACACTGATGGGGAAATCCACCGATCTGGTGGTGGCGTTGCTCGGGATCTGGCGCCGCGGCGCGGTACATGTTCCGTTGTTCACCGCGTTCGCGCCGCCTGCCATCGCGTTCCGGCTGGAGGCGAGCGGCACCTCGATCGTCATCGCCGATGCCGATCAAGCGGCCAAACTGGCGCCCGGCCCCGACATGCCCGCCGACCCGCCATGGCAGCTCATCGTCAGCGGTGACGCGCCCGAGGGCACGCTGGGCATGGTGGATCTGCTCGCCGAAGACGCGCAGCACGAACCGGCGGCGGTGATCGGCGGCGACGGTCTGCTGGTCGAGCTGTTCACCAGCGGCACCACCGGAACGCCCAAGGGCGTGCCGATTCCGTTGCGCGCACTCGCGTCGTTCCAGGCGTATCAGGAGTTCGCACTGGACGTGCGCGCGGACGACGTGTTCTGGAACGCCGCCGATCCGGGCTGGGCGTACGGCCTGTACTGGGCGATCATGGCGCCGCTGGCGAGCGGTGTGCGCAGCATCCTGTTGCACGCCCCGTTCTCGCCGACGCTCACCTGGCAGGTGCTGGAACGCTTCGGCGTCACCAACTTCACCGCCGCCCCGACGGTGTATCGCGCACTGCGCGCCGACAGCGCCGGGGCGTCGATGCATGCCGCACTGCGCCGCGCCTCGTCCGCCGGTGAACCGCTGACCCCCGAGGTCGTCGCATGGTCGCAGGAGCATCTGGGTGTCGCCGTGCGCGACCATTACGGGCAGACCGAGCACGGCATGCTGATCTGCAACTCCTGGCACGAGGCGCTCGACGCCGAGGTCCCGGCCGGCTCGATGGGCCGGGCGCTGCCAGGGTGGACGTGTGCGGTGCTGTCCGATGACAGCGACACCATCGCGCCCACCGGCGAGCTCGGCCGGGTGGCCATCGACACCGAAAACAGCCCGCTGCTCTGGTTTCTCGGCTATCTCAACGCGCCGGAGCGCACCGCGCAGCGCTACACCTCCGACGGCCGCTGGTACCTCACCGGCGACGCGGGCTCGCAGGACGAGAACGGTTTCTTCCGCTTCTCCGCGCGCGACGACGACGTGATCATCATGGCCGGCTACCGGATCGGCCCGTTCGAGGTGGAGAGCGTGCTGGTGTTGCACGACCAGGTCGCCGAGGCCGCGGTGGTCGGCATGCCCGACGAACTGCGCGGTGAGGTGCTCGAGGCGTTCGTGGTGTTGCGCGACGGGGTCGCCGGTAGCGTCGAGCTGGAGGCCGAGCTGCAGGATCTGGTGAAGAAGAAGTTCGCCGCCCACGCCTACCCGCGCACGGTGCACTTCGTCGAGAGTCTGCCGAAGACGCCGAGCGGCAAGGTGCAGCGATATGTGCTGCGGCAGAAGGGAAACAAGTGATGTCGCTCCCGAGTTACGCGTCCGGCACCTCGGAAACCCCGCTGCTCGGTGACACCATCGGCGGCAATCTCGACCGCACCGTCGCCGCCTACCCGGACCGGGAAGCGTTGGTGGACAAGCCCACCGATCGGCGCTGGACCTACCGCGAGCTCGGTGCCGCGATCGACGCGCTGGCCACCGGGCTGGCCGAGCGCGGTATCGGCAAGGGCGACCGCGTCGGCATCTGGGCGCCGAACTGCGCCGAATGGTTCTTCGTGCAGTACGCGACGGCGAAGATCGGCGCGATCCTGGTCAATATCAATCCCGCCTACCGCACCAGCGAGCTGGAATACGTGCTGTGCCAAGCGGGTGTGCGGGTGCTGGTCGCGGCCCCGGAGTTCAAGACCTCGAACTATGTCGCGATGATCGAGGAGGTTCGGCCGAACTGCCCGGCACTGGAGCAGGTGCTGGTGCTCGGTACGCCGGAATGGGATGAGCTGGCGGGCACCGCGATCGACGCGGATCGGTTGGCCGCGCTGGGCGCGGAACTGTCCATCGACGACCCGATCAACATCCAATACACCTCGGGGACAACAGGTTTCCCCAAGGGTGCCACGCTCAGCCATCACAACATCCTGAACAACGGCTTCTTCGTCGGTGAACTCTGCGGCTACACCGAACAGGACCGGATCTGCGTGCCGGTGCCGTTCTACCACTGCTTCGGCATGGTCATGGGCAATCTGGCCAGCACCAGTCACGGTGCGGCGGTGGTTATTCCGGCGCCGGCGTTCGATCCGGTGGCGACCCTGGCCGCCGTCGAGTCCGAGCGCTGCACCTCGCTCTACGGCGTGCCGACCATGTTCATCGCGCTGCTCACCGAATTGGATTCCGCCACACCGGATCTGTCCAGCCTGCGCACCGGCATCATGGCGGGCTCGCCGTGTCCCGTCGAGGTGATGAAGCGCGTGATCGACCGGATGGGCATGCACGAGGTGTGCATCTGTTACGGCATGACCGAGACCTCGCCGGTGTCCACCCAGACCCGCCGCGACGACGGCATCGACCGGCGCACCGCCACCGTCGGCCGGGTCGGCCCGCATCTCGAGGTCAAGATCGTCGATCCGGCAACGGGTCTCACGGTGCCGCGCGGCGAGCCGGGCGAACTCTGCACCCGCGGCTACTCGGTGATGCTCGGCTACTGGAACGACCAGGACAAGACCACCGAGGCGATCGACACCGCCCGCTGGATGCACACCGGCGACATCGGCGTGATGGACGACGACGGCTACCTGGCGATCACCGGCCGGATCAAGGACATGGTCATCCGCGGCGGCGAGAACGTCTACCCGCGCGAGATCGAGGAGTTCCTCTACACCCATCCCGACATCCTGGATGCCCAGGTGATCGGCGTGCCCGACCCGAAATACGGTGAGGAGCTGATGGCCTGGATCCGGATGCGCGACGGCGCGGCGCCGTTGGACGCCGAGGCCGTGCGCGAGTTCTGCGCGGGCAAGTTGGCGCATTTCAAGATTCCGCGCTATGTGCACGTGGTCGAGGAGTTTCCGATGACAGTCACCGGCAAAATTCGCAAGGCGGAGATGCGTGAATTGTCACGTGGGCTCCTGTGTTTGCCGCAGGAAGTCTGATATCGCTGCTGGTGAGAGACGTTAACGTAGCGGATGCCCCGAATTGTGTGGTCATGTGAGTTGCCAGTGATCCACATATGGTGGAACAAGGTCATTTTCGGGGATTGACAAATCTGATATCGAAAGGTCTTGCATGTCCATCAGTTCGTTATCACGTGTCCTGGCCGGCGTTTTCGTCGGCGCCGCACCACTGCTCATGGTCGCACCGGCCGCCTCCGCGGCGCCGAACGGCCCCTACGAATGCTCGGGTATTTATCTGACAAGTGATGGTTCCGCGGAAGTGGAGTCGTGCATTTATGCGGAGAACGGCGTGCCGAGGGCATTCGGTGGAATCACTTTCAAAAATGATTCTATCAATTCGAAGAATTGCACCATGGTGGTGACCGTCGTGGATAAAGACGCGTACGCCGACGGGGGCACCGATGAACACGTCGCAACCAGCGGTCCATTCCCTTGCACCAACGGCAGATACCCCTCCCCGCCGTTGACGGTTGACCAGGCCTTGGCGAAGCCGGGACATCGGTATGTCAGTTTTACCGAGGTCACCAAGGACGGCAACGGGATCATCCGGATGTACAGCCCGGAATTGATCTTGCCGTAGGCAATTGGGTCCAGTTGCGCGAACCACCGAACCAGGCCGAGCACGCTCGGCCTGGTTCGTCGCGTCGTGCCGAAGGCCGGACCAGCGGTGACACGGCACGTGCGACCCGGTTCCACTGGGTGCGGGCCCCTTGTCGGGTGGTCCCGGTAGTGTCTGCGGACGTGACGACAGCGCCCGAGACTGTAAGTGCAGAGTCCGACCCCGCCGTGCTCCCATCCGCGACGCCCCTCGGTGTCGCGAGCCAAGCGAGCGTGAACCGTCGCATCGCCGACGAGCTCGCGGTGCGGGAAAGCCAGGTGCGTGCCACCGTCGAGCTACTCGACGCCGGCTCGACCGTGCCGTTCATCGCGCGATACCGCAAGGAAGTCACCGGCGGCCTCGACGATGCGCAGCTGCGCCTGCTCGACGAGCGTCTGCACTACATCCGCGAGCTCGACGAGCGCCGCGGCGCCATCCTCGAATCCATCCGCGGCCAGGGCAAACTCGACGACGCGCTGCACCAGCAGATCATGCTCGCCGAGACCAAGGCCCGGCTCGAGGACATCTACCTGCCGTACAAGCCGAAGCGGCGCACCAAGGCGCAGATCGCGCGCGAGGCGGGCCACGAGCCGGTCGCCGACGCGCTGATCAACGACCCGACCACCGATCCCGCGCAGTACAACGCCGAGCAGCTCGACGGTGCGCGGTCGATCCTGGTCGAGCGGTTCGCCGAGGACGCCGACCTGGTCGGTGAGCTGCGCGAGCTGATGTGGAACCGCGGCCAGGTCCGGTCGGCCGTGCGCGCCGGCAAGGAGGAGGCCGGCGCCAAGTTCGCCGACTACTTCGAGTTCAACGAGCCGTTCACCAAGCTGCCCTCGCACCGCATTCTGGCGCTGCTGCGCGGGGAGAAGGAAGACGTACTGTCGCTCCATCTCGAGCCGGACACCGAAGAACTCGAACCAGGCGAACGCTCCATTTATGAGGGACGCATCGCCATCAAGTTCGGCATCGCCGACAAGGGCCGCGCCGCCGACACGTGGCTGCTGGATACCGTGCGCTGGGCGTGGCGGACCAAACTGCAAGTGAGCCTTGGCATCGACACCAGGATGCGGCTGCGGCAGGCGGCCGAGAAGGACGCCGTCGACGTGTTCGCGGCGAACCTGCGCGACCTGCTGCTCGCCGCGCCGGCCGGCACCCGCACCACCATGGGTCTGGACCCCGGCTACCGGACCGGTGTGAAGGTGGCCGTCGTCGACGCCACCGGCAAGGCCGTCGCCACCGAGGTGATCTACCCGCACAAGCCGCAGGGGCAGACCGAGAAGTCCCTCGCCGTGCTCGGCGCGCTGGTCGCCCGGTTCGGGGTCGAGCTCATCGCCATCGGCAACGGCACCGCTTCGCGGGAGACCGATGCCCTTGCCACCGAGCTCATTTCGCGCATTCCGGAGAACAAGCCGACCAAGATCGTGGTGTCCGAGGCGGGCGCGTCGGTGTACTCCGCCTCCGCCTACGCCACCCAGGAACTCCCCGACATGGACGTGTCGCTGCGCGGCGCGGTATCGATCGCGCGTCGCCTGCAGGACCCGCTGGCCGAACTGGTGAAGATCGATCCCAAGTCGATCGGCGTCGGCCAGTATCAGCACGACGTGTCCGAGACGCTGCTGGCGCGTTCGCTCGGCGCGGTGGTCGAGGACGCGGTGAACGCGGTCGGCGTCGACGTGAACACCGCCTCGGTGCCGCTGCTGTCGCGGGTGTCCGGTATCGCCGGGTCGGTGGCGGAAAGCATTGTGGCGCACCGTGATCAGAACGGGCCGTTCCGCAGCCGTACTGCGCTGCTCGAGGTGCCTCGGCTCGGTCCGAAGGCGTTCGAGCAGTGCGCGGGCTTCTTGCGGATTCGCGGCGGTGACGACCCGCTGGACACCTCCGCGGTGCACCCCGAGGCGTACCCGGTGGTCCGGCGGATCATGGAGCAGACCGGCCGAGACATCACCGAGGTCATCGGCAACACGACCGTGCTGCGCTCGCTGCGCGCCGACGAGTTCACCGACGAACGCTTCGGTCTGCCGACCGTCACCGACATCATCAGTGAACTCGAGAAGCCGGGCCGCGACCCGCGACCGGAGTTCAAGACCGCGGAATTCGCTGCGGGCGTGGAGAAGGTCGCCGACCTCGAGCCCGGCATGGTGCTCGAAGGGGTCGTCACGAACGTCGCCGCGTTCGGCGCGTTCGTCGACATCGGTGTGCACCAGGACGGACTCGTGCACGTTTCCGCGATGTCGCACAACTTCATCAAGGATCCGCGCGAGGTGGTGAACACCGGTGACGTGGTCAAGGTGAAGGTGCTCGAGGTCGACGTCGCCAGGCAGCGCATCGGATTGTCGCTGCGGCTGGACGACGAGCCGGGCGTCGCCGCCAAGGGTGAACGCGGCGAGAACCGGCAGCGTGGCCAAGGTGAGCGCAAGGGTGGCGCGCCGGAGCGGCAGAATGGGCAGGGCAAGAACCAGCAGGGCCGCAATCAAGGTCAGCGGAACCAGGGCCAGGCTCGCGGCGGTGGCAATCAGCGCCGCAACGCGCCTGCGCCGACCGGTTCGATGGCGGATGCGTTGCGCCGGGCGGGTTTCGGGCAGTAGTTCGGACGGAGGATTCAGGCGGCCATGCGACGGTGGCTCAGTGAGGATGTGATCGCGCAGGGCAGGCTCCCGCTGCTGTGCTTCCTTCTAGGGTTCATCGTCGGCTTCCTGTTGATCCGGCTCAGCGTCCGGCTGATCCGCAAACAGGTGCGCTGGTGGCCGGGCAACGTGCGGTCCGGCGGGGTGCACATCCACCACATGGTGTTCGGGGTGATTCTGGTGCTGGCGTCCGGCGTCGGCATGGTCACCCAGTACCAGACCGCCGACACCACTACGGCCGCCGTGCTCGCCGCCGCCTTCGGGGTCGGTGCCGCGCTCACTCTCGACGAATTCGCGCTCATCTTCTATCTGCGCGACGTGTACTGGGAGGAGCAGGGACGCACGTCGGTCGACGCGGTGTTCGTCGCGCTCGCGGTAACCGGGTTGCTACTGCTGGGCTTTCACCCGCTGTGGTTGCTGGACATCAACGACTTCCGCAGCGACCCGAGCATCGAGGTCCGGGTGTTCGTGGTTGCCTTCGCCGTGGTGAACCTCGGGCTCGCGGCCATGGTCATCGCCAAGGGCAAGATCTGGACCGGCCTGTTCGGCATGTTCTTCCTGCCGCTGCTCGTCGTCGGCGCACTCCGCCTCAGCAGGCCCGGCGCCCCCTGGGCCCGCTGGCGTTACGCCGACCGCCGCCGCCTCATGTACCGCGCCATCGTCCGCGAACGCCGCTACCGCCGCCCCGTCATCCGCGCCAAGATCTTCGTCCAAGACCTGGTCGCCGGTAAACCCGACGTCGAACACGTCCGCACCGCCGCCGAAGCCGAGCTGACCCGAACCGTGGTACCCGCCCCACCCGCACCCCACAGGCATCACTTATCCCTGTTCTCCTCGGACCACGAGCCGGTGGCGGACACGCCTGACGCCGAGCCGGTGGTCCACGCGCCTGACCGTGAGTGAGTGAACCCAGTCAGCACGATCTGATCGGCCACCGCACCGCGTTGCTCGAATACTCGGATCCAGAACGTGATTCGCTGCAATCACGCTGGTATCGCCGAGTTTTCCGATATCAGCGCGATCTGCATGCACGCGGCGATCAAGGCGGTCTCACCCACCGCGCAGAGCAACGATTGGGCGAGTGCGGCACCAGGATCCGCGGTAACCACGTCGAACCACATGTCGACCACCGCGGCGCCGGCGACCGCCGACGCGACCAATCGGGCGCGGGAGTCATTGCGGCACAACAGAATTGTGGTCAGACCGCAACCGGCGGCCAGCAGGAGGTCCAATCCGACCCACGCGGATGACCAGTTCCGCACCTGAGCAGTACTCGGCAAGGTATTCGAGAGCACGGCCGCCCACGGCACCAGCGCGAGGGCGCTGGCGGCAATGAACCAGCGTGCCTTGTCGCCGGGCAACCGGGTTCGGGGAGCCGATGACGGGAGCAGGGCAGTCATTCGCATGTCGGCCACGGTACGTCCGCAAAGGTTTCTTTGCAAACGAATCTTTGCAAAGAAATCTTTGCTACTCTTCGTCTCATGGCACCGGGCAGAAGCGACGACATGACGAGCGCCGAGCGCACCGCGCTGTATCGCACGCTCGCGCACCCGTTGCGCGGTCGCATCCTCGACTACCTGAGCAAGCACGGCGAAGCGAACTCGGCGACGCTGGCGAACGTGCTGGGGGAGAGCACCGGCTCCACCAGCTATCACCTGCGCAGGCTGGCCGAGCTCGGACTGATCACCGAGATCGCGGAGAAATCGACCGGTCGAGAACGCTGGTGGCGGTCGCTGCCGTTCAGCCACACCACGCCCGACCCGGCGAGCATGGAACCGGCGGAGTACGCCGCGGCTGAGCAACTGGCCCGGCTGAAGTCCGGCCGCGATATCGAGCTGTATATGCGAGCGGTGCGCGAATGGGCAGGCCCGGATGGCTGGGCGCAGGTCCAGCGCCACGGCACGTACCTGACGAAAGCCCAGGTCGGCGAGTTCATGGCGGAGTATCTATCACTGCTCGAGCGTTACACTGTCGATCGGGCCGACGCACCCGAAGGGGCCGAGCCGATGAACATCCGCCTGTTCGCGGTGCCCGAGGCCCCGGCCTGATTCTGGGGGCGATTTTTCCAGCGAACCCCTGATCTGGCACAATACTCAGGTTGCCCTGGGTGATCGTGGACCAGGCGCATCCCCTTGAATCGGAGCATGAACCGGCCGAGCACGCGATGTGCCGCCAGGGTCCTCTGTTCGCGCGAACCCATAAGGATGGAAATGAACACCCTTGACTTCGTCGACGAGAAGTCGCTGCGCAGCGACGTCCCCGACTTCCGGCCGGGCGACACCCTCAATGTGCACGTAAAGGTCATCGAAGGCTCGAAGGAGCGCATCCAGGTCTTCAAGGGCGTCGTCATCCGACGCCAGGGCGGCGGCATCCGCGAGACCTTCACGGTCCGCAAGGTGTCGTTCGGTGTCGGCGTGGAGCGCACCTTCCCGGTGCACACCCCGAACATCGACCACATCGAGGTCGTCACCCGCGGTGACGTCCGTCGCGCCAAGCTGTACTACCTGCGCGATCTGCGCGGCAAGGCCGCCAAGATCAAGGAAAAGCGCTGAGCTGACCTGTCGCGCCCCGCGCGGCAGTTGGTGGCTGTCGCCACGCATAGACACGTCGAATAGCCCGACATCCTCGGATGTCGGGCTATTCGTTTGTTCGGCGCAAGCGGGTTGGTCGCCGTGCGGCGCGAGCGGGTTGGTCGCGGTGCGGCGCGAGCACCTGGCGGGACCGCCTCGGTCGATGTGCTCGAATCTGCGCGGGGCGGGCTCGGTGGCATGCCACTGGGGCGGACTCGCCGCCTACCTGGGTGGGAACACCCCCGCCGGCTCATCGATGGTCGCCGGAACGTCAGGCATGATCACAAGACGGCAGTACTCGAAGGTCGCATCAGTGGGCATGAACCTGTACTCCACTGCAGCACCCCCAATGAGCGGGCTAATCTAGTCCGCGTGGCAGACGAAAGCGGGTCGATTGCGGTGTCCGGGTCGGACGACGAAGGAAACCGTCCGCGCAGCAGGCGGCGCGGAAAGCAGCGCAAACAGCGACCGTTCTGGCAGGAGCTGCCGATCCTGGTCGTGATCGCGGCGGTGATCGCAGCCCTCATGGTCACTTTCATCGGGCGCCCGTACGTGATTCCGTCCCAGTCGATGGAGACCACCCTGCACGGCTGCGCCGGTTGCACGGGCGACCGCATCTACGTGCAGAAACTCAGCTACTACTGGGGTGATCCGAAGCCGGGCGACGTCGTTGTGTTCGTCGGACCGCCCTCCTGGAACGACACCTACCGGTCGATTCGATCGGACAACGCCGCCGTGCGCGGCGTGCAGAACTTCTTCTCGTTCTTCGGCCTGGTGCCCCCGGACGAGAACGACCTGGTCAAACGCGTGATCGCGGTCGGCGGGCAGACCGTCGAATGCTGTGATCCGCAAGGGCGGGTCATCGTCGACGGCAAGCCGCTGGACGAGCCGTACGCCCGCTACATCGTCCCGTACACCCCCGGCCAGCCCTTCGGCGCCGGTGGCGGGCGCGAGTTCAAGCCGGTGAAGGTGCCCGAGGGTCATCTGTGGGTGATGGGCGACAACCGCAACGAGTCGCGGGATTCGCGCGCCCACATCAAGGACGAGCTCCAAGGCACGGTGCCGGTGGACAACGTCCGCGGCAAGGCCGTCTTCAAGATCTGGCCGCCCGGCCGGATCGGTCCGGTGCGTTCGGAAAACGCCCAGGAAAACTAGACCATCAGCGGCCGCAGCATAATTGGACGGTGGGGCAGGGTCGAGTGGTACAGAGCAATGGGTGGCCGCCGCGCGTGGTGATGCGCAAGGCCAGTGGGTTGCGCACGCTGGAAGCGGCATTGATCCGCAGCGGGCTCGGCCCGGTGGCCGGCGTCGACGAGGCGGGTCGCGGACCGTGTGCGGGACCGTTGGTCGTCGCGGCGTGCCTGCTGGCGCCGAAGGCCTACGACAAGCTGGCCGGGCTCGATGACTCGAAGAAGCTCACCGAGCCCGTCCGGGAAGAGCTGTATCCGATCATCACCCGGCTCTCGCTGGCCTGGAACGTGGTGGTCATCCCGGCCTGGGAGATCGATTCGATCGGTATCCACGTCGCCAATATCGAAGGCATGCGGCGCGCGGTCGCCGGACTCGGTCGGACGCCGGGATATGTGCTGACCGACGGGTTCCGGGTGCCGGGCATTCCGGCGCCGTCGCTACCGGTGATCGGCGGTGACGCCGCCGCGGCCTGCATCGCCGCCGCCAGCATCCTGGCGAAGGTCACCAGGGACCGGATGATGGTCGAGCTCGACGCGCGGTTCCCCGGCTACGGTTTCGCGTCCCACAAGGGCTACAACACGCCCGACCACATCGCCGCGTTGCACCACCTCGGCCCCAGCGACGAACACCGGCGTTCCTGGCGCAATGTGCGGGAGGCGGCGGGCCTGCGGCCGGTCGCCACGGTGGCCGAGGAGGCCGACGCGGTACTCGCGGGCGAGGTCGACCCGATGATGTCCGAGGAGTTCCCAGTCGTGCGTCCGGATAGCCGAGTGGCTACCGGCGCTACCCATGCGCGATGATGTCAGCACACGACGCAACGCGGCGAGAAGGAGGACGTCCCACCCGATGAGTGCCGAGGACCTCGAGAAGTACGAAACCGAGATGGAGCTCTCGCTGTACCGAGAGTACAAAGACATCGTCGGTCAGTTCTCGTACGTGGTGGAGACCGAGCGCCGTTTCTATCTGGCCAACTCCGTGGAGCTGCGCCCGCAAAACGCCGACGGTGAGGTGTATTTCGAGGTTCGGATGAGCGACGCCTGGGTGTGGGACATGTACCGCCCGGCCCGCTTCGTCAAGCACGTCCGAGTGATCACCTTCAAGGACGTCAACATCGAAGAGCTCGAGAAGCCGGACCTGCGCCTGCCGGAGTAGCCGGCCGGCCCGGCAACTCCCATTCCTCGGTGCCCGCGCACCGCGAGTTGTCCACAGGGCCTCGGCTATCAACAGGTTTTGTCTTTGCCCAGGTCGAGGCCCGAAGGCGCGGTGCCCGGCCGGGGACGCTGACCGAGTGACAGACACAAGGGCGCTCGGCGCGTACGGCGAGAAACTGGCGGCACGGTACCTGCAGGCCGCGGGGATGGAGATCGTCAGCAGAAACTGGCGATGCAGATACGGCGAACTGGACCTGATCGCCAGGGACGCCGACGTCACCGCATTCGTGGAGGTCAAAACCCGGTCCGGGCTCGGGTTCGGGATACCGGCCGAATCGGTCACCTTCACCAAACAGCAGCGCATTCGACGGCTCGCCCTGCTGTGGCTGGCCGAGCAGGACGGGCCGTGGCGGCACATCCGGTTCGACGTCGTCTCGGTGCTCCTGATCCGCGGGCACGAACCGCAGATCGACCATCTCGAGGCGGTGTTCTGATGGCCCTGGGCCGGGCTCATTCGGTCGCGGTCACCGGGGTGGACGGTCTGCTGGTCGAGATCGAAGCCGATATCGGGCAGGGGCTGCCCTCGGTGCACCTGGTCGGCCTGCCGGACACGGCCCTGCAGGAATCGCGGGACCGGGTGCGCTCGGCCGTGGCGAACTCGGGGGAGAAGTGGCCGGACGGGCGGGTGATTCTGGCGCTCTCGCCTGCGACACTGCCCAAGATCGGCAGCGTTTACGATCTGGCCCTGGCCATTGCGGTGCTCGACGCGTCGGGTGCCGTTCCGTCGGAGCGGCTGGCGAAGACGGTGCTGCTCGGCGAGCTCGCGCTGGATGGCCGGGTCCGCCGGGTGCGCGGCATCCTGCCCGCGGTGATCGCGGCCCGCAATGCGGGGTGGCCAACGGTCGTGGTGCCGGAGGCGGCGATGGCCGAAGCCGGATTGGTCGCCGGGGTGGAGGTTTTCGGGGCGCCCAGCCTGCGCATGGTGGTGGCCTGGCTGCGTGGCGAAGGCACGCTTCCCGAACCGAGTGGGCAGCTGCCCGATCCGGTGCGCTCCGGCGGCGACCTGAGCGAGGTGGTCGGGCAGGACGAAGCCCGCTGGGCACTGGAGGTGGCCGCGGCCGGCGGGCACCATCTGCTGCTCACCGGTCCGCCAGGAATCGGGAAGACCATGCTGGCGCAACGTCTTCCGGGGCTGTTGCCGCCACTGTCGGAGTCCGAATCGTTGGAGGTGACCGCCATCCATTCGATGGCGGGCGTGCTGTCCGGGGATCATCCGCTCATCACGATGCCGCCGTTCGTCGCACCGCACCACTCGACGTCGGTGACCGCGATGGTCGGCGGCGGCTCGGGCACCGCACGGCCGGGCGCGGTGAGCAGAGCGCACCGTGGCGTGCTCTTCCTCGACGAATGCGCCGAGATCGGGACCAAGGTGCTGGAGGCGATGCGAACTCCGTTGGAAGAAGGCGAAGTTCGCATTGCCCGCCGCGACGGCGTCGCCCGATATCCGGCCCGGTTCCAGCTGGTGCTCGCCGCCAACCCCTGCCCGTGCGCACCGGCGCGGGACGTCGACTGCATCTGCGCACCGCTCGCCCGGCGCCGCTACCTCGGGAAACTGTCCGGGCCGCTGATGGACCGCATCGACATCTGGGTGCAGATGCGCGGACAGTCCGGTGCCGCGTTCAGTACCGACGAGGCCGAGAGCAGCGCGGTGGTGCGCGAGCGGGTCGCCGTGGCGCGGCAGGCGGCGGTGCGGCGCTGGCAGGAGTTCGGCTGGCTGAACAACGCCGAAGTCCCCGGACATATTCTGCGCCAACGATTCCGGCTACCGCGGGAGGCGATTGCTCCGGTCGAGACGGCGCTGCGTCTCGGTCGAATGTCGGCGCGCGGAGCCGACCGGGCCATCAGGGTGGCTTGGACGATCGCCGATTTGCGTGGTGCGGAGCTGCCGAACTCGCAGGATGTGCTGGCGGCGTTGAACTTTCGTCAGCGGGGTGTGCAGTGAGTACTGGGCAGGTCGCCCGAACGGGTAGCGAGCCGGTGTCGCCTCCGGGGTCCGCCGGTGGAGAGCTGCTGGTGGCCGGTGCGGAAGGGTGTGCCGCGCCCATCGATCTCGACGCCTACGAGCGGCGGCTGGCGTGGGTGTATCTGTCCCGAGTGGTGACCGGGCCGTGTGCGGCGTTATCGGCATTGATCGAGTCGGTCGGCGTGCTCGAGGCGGCACGGGCAGTGCGCGAGTGCGACCTGCCTGCGTCGCTGCGCGGGCCCACCGAGCAGCGGCGCGAGACTGATTCGGCGGCACGGGATCTGGAGACGATCGAGCGGATGGGCGGGCGCGTCGTCACGCCGGAGGATCCCGAGTGGCCCGCGTGGCGGCTGCTGGGACTTGCCCAACTCGATGCCGAACGCGACCAGGACGGCGCGGTGCCGCTCGTGCTGTGGGTGCGCGGCCCGCTGTCGTTGCTGGAGTCGAGCGACCGCGCGCTCGCGGTCGTGGGTGCACGATGCAGTAGTGGGTACGGAAATCAGGTCACCGGCGAGATCGCGGGCGACCTGGCGGCCCAAGGCTGGACCATCGTGTCCGGCGCGGCATTCGGGATCGACGGGATGGCGCACCGCGCGGCACTGGCCGTAGGCGGACGCACCATCGCGGTGCTGGCCTGCGGCATAGACCGGCCGTACCCCGCGCAACACGATCGGCTGCTGGCCGAGATCGCCGAGACCGGACTGGTGGTCAGCGAATATCCCCCGGGAACCACCGCTCACAAGCACCAATTCCTGGCCCGCAACCGACTGGTCGCCGCATTGGCGGACGGCGTCCTGGTGGTCGAGGCGGGATTGCGCAGCGGCGCGCGCAACACGGTGAAATGGGCACGCCGCCTCAACCGTCCGGCGCTGGCCGTCCCCGGCCCGGTCACCTCGGCCGCGTCCGTCGGCTGCCATCGGATGATCCGGGAAGGGGAAGCGCTACTCGTCACGCGTGCCGAAGAGGTCATCGACGAGGCGGGCCCCCTCCACCTGCCCTTGCCCGGCGTCGCTGGTCGGGGCGACCGGCGTAAAGAAGCCCTGTCCGGTGACGAAGCGCTCGTGTTCGCGGCTATGCCCGAGATCGGTTCTCGCCTGCCCCGTGAACTCGCGAACTATGCCGGACTACCTCTGCCGGTCGTTCGCGCGGCACTGCCCGCGCTCGAACTGGCAGGCCTGGTTACCGCCGACGCGGATGGCTGGCGACGAACAACGACGTACGGCAAGTAATGGAATCTCAGCCCTATCAGGAAGGATGTCCCGATGTATGGTACTGGTACCATAACCAGCATGGCTCTCAAGAAGACTACGGTCATGGTCGACGAGGATGACCTCGCGATCATCAAGGCGGCCGCTG
Source organism: Nocardia ninae NBRC 108245 (assembly GCF_007990755.1). GTDB lineage: Bacteria > Actinomycetota > Actinomycetes > Mycobacteriales > Mycobacteriaceae > Nocardia > Nocardia ninae. The sequence goes on from NZ_BJXA01000010.1 coordinate 31,944, forward strand.
CGCGCGAAGGCCGTCCAGAGTCCGAATATTTCCGCGAGGCGTTTCACATCGCGGCACTGCGCGCCAAGCGGTGGGAAGACGACGACTGGGATATCCCGGAGCTCGACTTCGGTCGTGAAGTGACCAAAGACGACATCAAGAAGGCTGTATCGGACGCGATCGCCGACAAGCTGTGATCGTCATCGCCGACACGTCGGGGCTGGTTGTCGCCTTCAACAAGGTCGAGCGCGAGCACGTGGAGACCAAACGCTCGATGCAGCGCGCCGCACTGGTCGTCGCCTCGCCGCTGATACTGCACGAGATCGAGCACATCATCACCCGCGATCTGAACCGCTCGGCGGCGCATGGCATCAATGATTGGATCCTGGCGCAGGAACGCACCGGCAGATTTCTGGTTCCCGGAATCGGGTCCGGACTGATCCGTAAGGCGCGGCGGATTCAGAACCACTACATGTCGTTGTGTCTCGATCTCGCGGATGCATTGAATGTGGTGCTGGCGGCTGAGTTCGAGACCAACACGATGCTGACTCTGGATCGCCGGGATTTTCGGGCGATCCGGCCACTGACTGGCGCCAAGGCATTTCGCCTGCTTCCCGACGACCGCTGACTTGTCCGCCCGGCGAATGATCGAGCGACTCGGGCGGGACCGGCGCGGTGGCTTGCCAACGGGGACGACTGTCGGGACGGTGGTGGGATGGATGAGCTACCCGAGGATCTGGAAGCGCTGCTGACGGAGTACGGCAGGCATCTGCGGCTCGGGCGGAACCGATCGGCGCACACGGTGCGCGCTTATCTGGGGGATGTGCGTTCGCTGCTGGCGCACCTGTATGCCAGATCGGCGGATTCCGCGGTGCGCGAACTGGATCTGCTGCTACTGCGGTCCTGGCTCGCGCAGCAGTCGACGGCGGGGGTGGCGCGGACCACGATGGCGCGGCGGGCGTCCGCGGCGCGGACCTTCACCGCCTGGCTCACCCAGACCGGACGGTTGGCCGTCGATCCGGGATTACGCCTCGGTTCGCCCAAGGCGCATCGGGTGTTGCCTGCCGTCCTCGGCCAGCAGCAGGCACTCGGCGTCATGGGAGCCGCGGAATCCGGTGCCGCACAGCATGACCCGATGGCACTGCGCGACCGGCTGATCGTGGAACTGTTGTACTCCACCGGAATTCGGGTCAGCGAGTTGTGCGGCCTGGACATCGACGACGTCGATCGCGAACGCCGGGTGGTTCGGGTGCTCGGCAAGGGCAACAAGGAACGCTCGGCCCCTTTCGGAAGACCCGCCGACGAGGCGATCGGCCACTGGCTGCAGCACGGCCGCGCGGCCTTCGCGACCGCCGAGTCCGGACGGGCACTACTGCTCGGCCGCCGCGGCAAACGCCTCGACCAACGTCAGGCCAGAACCGTTGTCCACGAAGTGGTGTCGTCCATCCCGGGAGCCCCCGATATGGGCCCGCACGGTCTACGCCACACCGCCGCCACCCACCTGCTCGAGGGTGGTGCAGACCTCCGTGTGGTGCAGGAACTTCTCGGCCACGCCAGCATGGCCACCACTCAGCTCTACACCCATGTCTCCATCGAACGTCTCAAGAAGGTGCACGACCAAGCTCATCCTCGCGCCTGAAGTGCGACGATCGGCCGCTTTGGTGAGCTGAGGTGTAATGACCGCGCTGGTCTTGCTCACGAGGAACGGTTCCAGCTCTGCGAGCAGCGAATTCACCGATCGTCACTCGGTCTCCAGTACGCGGAGTTCGTCACCCGTATCGCCCTCGCTGATTTCAGGGCCCGCACTCCTAAGGCCGGCCGACCGAGCCGGTCATCGTGGGTTGTTGGCGGGGCGGCCTGCTGTGCTGCCAGGCGCTCGGCCGGATCCGCTGACGGAGGCGGAGGCGGCGCAGATCTGCCACCGCCGCCTCCACCACGAAGAATGCGCATCCCGAGATGTAGTGCGGATCCCTATTGGGATCAGCCGACCTCCACCGTGTCCGCCTGCGGCAGTCCCGCCGACGGCTTCCGCGTCCGCAGCAACGTCACACCGAGCACTGCGGCCGCAACGCAGAACCCCGCACTGATCCACGAACCGGTCGACATGGCGGTGGTGAACGCATCCTTCGCAGCTTCGCCGAAGCCGAGTTGGAAAGCGGCACCGATGGATTCACGTGCCGCAGCGGGTGCGTCCGTCGGCATGTGATCGGTGAACACACCGGCGAGCACGCTGCCGAGGATGGCGATGCTGATCGCCATACCAACCTGCTGCAACGTGTCGTTCATGGCCGAACCGACGCCGGCGTGCTCGAGCGGAATGGCGCTCATGATCGAGGTGTAGGCGGCAGGGCCGGCCAATCCGCCGCCGATGCCCATGACGAGCATGCTGACCAGGATCCACAGGTATCCCTCGCCGATCGCGAGAATCGCGAACGCTCCCGCCATGATCAGCAACCCCGAGACGATCAGCGCCTTGTTGCTGATCTTCTTGCCCAAGGTCGCGCCGAGCCCGTTGCACACCGCGGCGGCCACCGCGTACGGCAGCAGCGCCAGCCCGGCTTTCATCGGCCCGTAGCCGAGCACGAACTGCAGGTACTGGGTGAGCATCAGCATCACCGCGCCCATGCCGAACACCATCAGCAACAACGTGAACGCAGTGCCGGTGAAGTCCCGATTGCGGAACACCGCCAGCGGCAACATCGGATGCTCCGATCGGCTCTCCCACACCACGAACCCGATCGCGGTCAGCACGGCCAGCGCGATCATGCCGATATTCCACTCGCGTTCGATGATCACGTAGACCGTCGACACCAGCGCGACGATGGACAGCAGCACGCCGACCAGGTCGACCGGCCGCTGCTCACCGGTGGACTCCGGCATGAGAACCAGCGCGGCCACGATGGCGAGCACCGCTACCGGGATATTGAGCAGGAACACCGACCCCCACCAATAGTGCTGCAGCAGTAGACCACCCAGCGTCGGCCCGGCCACGATGCCGACCATCGAGACGGTCGACCAGGCCGCCATCGCCTTGCGCCGCTCGTCCTCGGCGAAGGTGGTCATCAGGATGGACAGGGTCGACGGCATCAGCAGCGAACCGCCGATGCCCATCGCCACGCGCGCGGCGACGACATGCCATGGCTCGGTGGCGAGCACCGCGGCCAGCGAGGCCACGCCGAAGACGGCGAGGCCGTAGATCAGCATCCGTCGCCTGCCGAATCGGTCGGACAGGCTGCCTGCGGTGAGCAGGAGTCCGGCGAAGACCAGCACGTAGGCGTCCAGGATCCACTGCACGTCCGACGGTGTGGCACCCAGTTCCCGGATCAGCGACGGGATAGCGAGATTGAGCACAGTGCTGTCGAGCATCAGCACCAGCAAGGACAGGCAAAGGACCCCCAGAATCCACCAACGGCGAGGGTCTCGTACAACGTTCGATTCCACTCGAACAGCGTACGAGAGACTCGAACAATGTGCGAGTGAATATAGGATCGACACGTGACCAAGCAGTTCACCTCGGTATGGATCCGCGAACCCCGTCAGCCGAAGACGTCGGGTCTACGCCTCGATCAGATCATCGGCGCCGCCGTCGAACTCCTCGACGCCGAAGGACTCGAGTCCTTGAGCATGCGCAAGATCGGCGCCAAGCTCGGCGCGGGCGCCACCAGTCTGTATTGGTATGTCGCCAACAAAGATGAACTGCTGGAATGGGTCCTCGACGAGTTCTGGGGCATGGTGGAGGTCCCGGAACCAGAGCAGGCGCCGTGGCGTGAAGTGCTCACGACATTCGCCTACAACTTCCGCGCCGCGCTGCGCGAGCATCCGTGGGGCGCAACCCTGATCGGGCAGCTACCCAGTCTGGGTCCGAATGCGCTGCGGCTCACCGACCGGCTGCGTCGCGCGTACGTCGGCGCGGGCTTCCGCGGCGTCGATATCTACTTCGCCAGCGGCACGGTGATGTCCTATGTGCTCGGAGTGGTGACGCCGGAGATCGCCTGGCGGAAGACGTATGGCGACATGGAGATCGACCGGGACCTCATCGTGCAAACGATGGAAGGCGTGGCCGAGGACTATCCCGAACTGCTCGCGGACTATCAGGAGGCGACGCCGGAGGACACCGAGGTCTCGCGAGCGATGTCGTTCGACTTCGGTTTGCTGTGTTTGCTCGACGGTCTCCAGCACCGTCTGCGCGGTTTCCCCGAGGGGGCGCGTCCTCGATCCGAGGAGTAAGGCCTCGTCAATCATCGGCTTTCGGTCCGTCGCGGGGGCCATCTTGATAAACTGGAACAAGTTCTAGTTTATGGGCCCGGTGGTCCAATGAAACGGTGCGCTCCACGGCTCGAAGCGGGTGCGCGGGAAGGCGTTCGGGTGAGCACCCATACCGTCCTCGGCCAGGAAGTTCACATGCCGGTTCGTATCCGGCTCGCACACGCTTTCATGGCGACCTACCTGGTTCCCGCCGACGCCGCGCAGCAGTTGGTCGACTACTCCGGGTTGCGAGTGCTGCACCTGCCGGGCGGCCGGGCTATGTGCTCGCTCGTTTTCGTCGAGTACGTCGACGGTGATCTCGGCCCGTACCACGAGTTCGGCGTCTCCTTCATGGTCCGGCACCACACCGCCACAGCGGCCGGCCGGTTCGGCGACGTCCGGGCCTTGGCGACGAATCAGGCCGGAGTCTTCATCCATCGACTGCCGGTCGACGGCGACTTCACGCTCGCGGCGGGGCGTGGAATCTGGGGATTCCCCAAGGAACTCGCCGATTTCAGTGTTCGTCACGACACGGAAACTCGTCACGGTGCGCTGCGCCAGGAGGGTGAGCTGATCGTCGACCTGACTGTTCGTCAGGGCTTTCGCACGCCGGAACGTCGAAACACCGCCTCCTCGTTCGACGCCTACTCGCACATCGACGGCGTCACTCGATGCACGCCGTGGCGGATGGAGCCGTCGGGCATGCGCGCCCGTCCGGGCGGGGCCACTTTGTCCCTCGGCAATCACCCCATCGCCGACGAACTGAAGTCACTGCGCCTGCCCCGTCGTGCTCTCATGGCGTCCAGCATCGCCCGGTTGGCGATGACCTTCGAGGATGCCGATCCTGTCTAGGCCACCATCAGCGCGAACCGGGTGCGAGCCCGGTCGATAACCGCATGATCACGGCCTTGCGCGGTTCGTGGACGCTCTGAGAAGGTCCGGTTAGTGTGACGTAGCGGATTGTTTGCTCGCCGACTGTGGCGTAGCGGACTATTCGCTCGCAGCCCGAACCGATCTGTGTGGGAGAGGTGCCCGTGAACTCCGACGACCAGCGCGAGGTGCTGGATCCGGGCGACAGCCCGGCGGAATCACGCGGAGTCGTGGCTGAGATGTGGGGAAAGTTCCGGGCGATGCGCGGCCCGCAACACATTCTGGACGGCGCAGCTCCGGCGATCGGTTTTCTGATCGGATACTCGGCAGCCGGTGCGGAGGTCGGTGTTTTCGTCGCCATCCTGATCGCAGTCTTGCTGGGCGCTGTGCGGCTGATGCGCGGCGATTCGGTGCGGGTGGTTGCGGGCGCGGTGCTGGTGATCCTGGTGTTCTCGCTGTTCGTCGAGATCACCGGGGAGGGGCGCGGTTTCTATCTGCCCGAAGTAGCGTTGAGTGTCGTGATGACCGTGCTGTTCGGCGCGACCTTGCTCACCGGAAAGCCACTCAGTTACACGGTGAGCCGCAGGATTCGGCTCGAACCGGCCGAGCCCGCCGACACGGCGACGCGGCTGCGCCTGCATCGCCGAATCACCTTCGCCTGGTTCGTGTTCTGGGCGGCGCACGTGGCGGTGATGGTGCCGCTGTACCTGGCCGACAAAGTGGTCCTGCTCGGCACCTTCGCCCTGGTCTTCGGCAAGCCCGCGCTGGTCGTGATGCTCGCGTTGACCTGGTTGTGGGTGCGCAGCAAGACCACGGTCCGAGCCGGGGCGGCATGACGCTGCCGAGCCCCGACGCCGTGTCGGAGGACGGGGAAGAAGAGGTCGATTACCGCTTCACCCTCGCCAACGAACGCACGTTCTTGGCGTGGATGCGCACGTCGCTCGGTCTGCTCGCCGGTGGTGTCGCGGTGCACACATTGGTGCAGCCATTTCGGATGGGCGGCATGCGGCGCGCACTCGCGCTGAGTTGCCTGGTCCTCGCGGTGATCGTCGCGGTGGGCGCGTATGTGCATTGGCGCCGAGTCGGGGTGGCGATGCGGCAGGGGCGTCCGCTGCCCGACACGGTGATGGTGCCGATCCTGTCCGCGGGCATCGCTGTCGTTTCGGTGCTCGCGGGTGTCGCGGTGTTGCTGCGATGAGCCGCGCCGGGCTCGCCGCGGAACGCACCGCCTTGGCCTGGCGACGGACGGCGGTGGCCGCGATGATCACCGGCGCACTGTTCCTGAACCATGCCGTGACCAGCGGGTGGCGTCCCGCGATGATCGCGCCCATCAGTGCGGCGATCGCCATGGCCGCGCTGGCAGGGCTGAGTTACCTGCGCAACCGCAGCTTGCATCAGGGCAACTACGGCCACGGCAGACGGGTCGTCGCCGCGACGACCGTGGTGGTGGTGGTCGTCGCTGGTCTCGCGGCAGCTATCCAGTTCACCGATCCATCGCCCTAAATCCGTACCGGCACAGCGACTTTGTACCGACTCTCAGGAGGATGACATGAGCGAACGACGCGAGCGGATCGTGTGTCAGCGGGTCTGGCGCATATCGGAGCCGAGTGTCAGCGGGGTGCGGGCATGAGCGATCGAACTGAGCGAATCGTGCCAGCGCGTGCGGCGCAGGCTGGAGCCGAGTGCGAGCGAGGTGCGGGCATGAGTCAGCGAAGTGCACGGATTGTGTCGGCGCGGGTGAGGTATGCCGGAGGCGAGTGCCGGCGAGGGGTGAGTATGAGCGATCGGAGTGAGCGGAGCGTGTGGCGCCCATCGGAGCCGAGTGTCAGCGAGGTGCGGGCATGAGTGAACGAAGTGAGCGAATCGTGTGCCGATGCGCAGGACGCATGCTTGTGCAGGGTGCTAGCGAGGTCCGGGCATGAGCACAGCGACCGAGCCGAGCGATTTCATCGTTGCCGAGCAGCGGCGTGCGGCCGCCGCGATGCCGTTCGCCGATACCGCCGATCTCGCGGATGCCGAGCGCGGGTTCATCGCCGCGCCGGAGTCCGGCTTGGTGACCGCAGCCGACGGAAGTGTGGTGTGGGACAACGACTCCTACAGCTTCTTGCGCGGATCCTGTCCCGCGTCGGTCAATCCGAGCCTGTGGCGGCAGTCCGGCCTGGTCATGATGCAAGGGCTGTTCGAGGTCACGGCTGGGATCTATCAGATCCGGGGGTTCGACCTGTCGAACATGACCCTCGTCGAGGGCAAAACCGGTGTGCTGGTGATAGATCCGCTAATCACAGCGGAGACCGCGGCCGCCGGTCTGGCGCTCTATCGTGCGCATCGAGGCGATCGTCCGGTGACCGGCATCATCTACACCCATTCGCACGTCGATCATTTCGGCGGCGTGCTGGGGGTTACCAGCACCGATGATGTTGCGGTCGGCCGCTGTCCCATCCTTGCTCCGGCGGGTTTCTTGGCGCACGCAGTGGCTGAGAACGTGTACGCGGGTACCGCCATGGCGCGACGAGCGGGCTACATGTACGGCGCCGTGCTGCCACGTGGGCCGCTCGGGGCGGTGGGCGCCGGTCTTGGTCAGACTAATTCGATCGGCACGATCACTCTGATTCCGCCGACCGTGGACATCACCAGGACCGGGCAAGAAGAAACGGTCGACGGGATCAGGATCGTCTTCCAGATCACCCCCGGTACCGAAGCACCCGCCGAAATGAACTTCTACTTTCCCGAGCACCGCGCACTGTGCATGGCCGAAAACGCCACGCACACACTGCACAACCTGCTCACCCTGCGCGGCGCCCTGGTGCGCGACCCGCACGTCTGGGCGAAGTACCTGACCGAGGCGATCAACCTGTTCGCGCGCCGGTCCGATGTGGTGTTCGCCTCCCATCACTGGCCCACCTGGGGCACTGATCGTCTGGTGGAATTCCTTGCGCTGCAACGTGATCTATACGGGTACCTGAACGACCAAACCCTGCGCCTGTTGAACCAGGGCTACGTCGGCGCCGAGATCGCCGAAATGCTCACGCTGCCATCGGCTATCGAGGGCAGCTGGCATACGCACGGGTACTACGGGTCGGTCAGTCACAACGTCAAGGCCATCTACCAGCGGTACATGGGCTGGTTCGACGGCAACCCGGCGCATTTGTGGGAGCATCCGCCGGTCGAATCCGCTGTTCGGCATGTGGAATTCATGGGCGGCGCCGAGGAGGTCCTGCGCAAGGCGCAGGAGTCCTACGATGCCGGCGACTATCGCTGGGTGGCCCAGGTGGTCAACTACGTGATCTTCGCCGATCCCACCAATGATGCCGCGAAAGCGTTGCAGGCCAGCACCTTCGAGCAACTCGGCTACGGCGCGGAGAACGCGACCTGGCGCAACTTCTACCTCAGCGGCGCCTATGAACTGCGCTACGGCTCGTTCGGCACGCCGACCAAGGCCACCTCGCCGACCATGCTCGCCGCACTGACCGTCGACCAGATCTTCGACGCCATGGCGCTGCGCGTCGACGGGCCGAAGGCGTGGAATCAGCGGGTCGTCGCGGAGTGGCAGATCAGTGACGAGGATCGGGTGCACCGCCTCGAACTGCGCAACGGGCGGCTGACCCACTACGACCGGCCCGACGGGGTGCCGCTGCCCGAACCCGACGCGACCTTCACGCTGAGCAAGGCGACGCTCATCCGAGTGTTACTGACGGGCGAGGATTTCGGCGTCGCGGCGGCCGCGGGCGACATCCTCATCGACGGTGATGTCACCAAGCTGGCCGAGCTCGTAGGCGTATTCGACGCGCCGGACCCGGACTTCTCCATCGTCACGCCGCGGGGCACCGTCGGGTAGCTCACCCGCGAAACATGTTCGACTCCGCGAACGACTCTCCTTACGGTGGTGATCATGTCAACCGAGCCGTCGACCGATCCCTTGCGTGCGCGCCTGCGCGCCGCACTGTCCGTGGCGATGAAATCCCGGGACCGCCAGGCGATCACCGCCCTGCGGTCCACGCTGGGTGCCATCGACAATGCGGAGGCGGTGGATGTCGGCGAGCATCGGGCGGGTGCCGTGGAGGGTAGCGCGGTCGGCCTGGGCGTCGCCGAGGTTGCCCGGCGCGAGCTGACCGAGGGGGACATCGAACAGATCGTGCGCGCCGAGATCGCCGAACGCCGCACCGTCGCTGAGGAATACGATGGAGTCGGGCGCGCGGAGCAAGCCGAGGAGTTGCGGGTGCAGGCCAACGTGTTGGCGGACCTGCTCTAGAACCGCTACCAACCCAAACCGAGGCGATCTGAGTCCGGGTCCGCCGGCGTGATGTAGAACTGCGGAACGCTGCTCGGCCGCGCACCGCGACCGAGCATGAAATCGCATCTCGAAAGCCGGGAGCCGGGAGCCCAGTTTCCTTGCGCGTCAGGGCGTGGTGGGCAGGGTCTTGATGTATCGCCCGGCGACGAAGCGCTGGATGAGGCGAGCTACCGGACCGCCGAGCCGGGTGTACCAGGTCGCCGGGCGGGAGAATGCGGTCACTACTCCGTATACGGCGTCGTCGGCCGGGTCGTACTCGACGGAGAACAACTCCTCGCCGCTCTCCGGATGCCCCGGCAGTGTGCCGTAGGCGAAGCCGCGCTGATTCGGCGCGGCCAGCACGTACACCACCCGGCACGGCGCGGTGATGGCCAACGGCCCGATGCCGAGCCGCACCGTCAGGCGAGTGCCCGGCTCGGCGGTCGGGGTCGAGGCCTCATGAAAGATGCCGGTGCCCTTCTGCATCCGATACTCCAGGATCGCCACCGCCGCGTGCTCGAACAGCGCCCGCCCGTGCCCGATCTGCCGCCGTAACCGAAACCCGTGATACCCCGCAGGCAGCTCACTGCTCGTGGCACCGACTTCGGAATAGGTGAACGGCGGATCACTGGGCCCATGCTCCATGCCTTGATCTTCACCCCGGCCGGCCCGGTTGGGAAGCATTACGCGGCGTCGGTTTCGACACGCCGAGCGCCCAGTGGCACGTACTCACGACGGTTCCACCGGTTTCAGGCGTAGGGGAGCGAGGTGCAGCAACCCCAGGGGATCCAAGTACTCCCGTCGGCGCCGACCACCACCTTCGCTCCTCAATCCCCAATGCAGACACGTCCCACACCCTTCGTGCCCGGCTTCCAGCGTGCCGATCCGGTCGCCTCGCCCAACCCTGCGCCCCACCGAAACCTCTGCGCGCACAGGCTCATACGTGGTCCGCAACCCACCCGGATGATCGATCGACACCACCGCCTTGTCCGCCACTGTCCCGGCGAACACCACGATCCCCTCTCCTGCGGCCAGCACGCCCTGTCCGGGCGCACCAGCCAGATCCACCCCGCGGTGCCCCGGCAGCCAGTTCTGCGCAGGCTTGTCGAACCGCCGCAACACAGCAGGCCGAGGCTGCAGCGGCCAGCCGAACCCACCGACCGGTGCGGCCGTCGAGGCCGGCTCCACGCAGATCAGCACGATCAACACGAGACCGATCAGGACGAAGGCCCGGCGGACGCTTTTGCTCCCCATCACGCGAAATCAATCAGTTGCGGCTGATGGCAACGCCAGCGGTGCAGGCGAGACGAGCCCACAGAACTCGGAATCGCTCGGCGACATGAAAAACAGTGCAGGACCGACATATTCGCAGAACTCCGGGTCAAGCGGAGATATCGCCAACAGGCCGACACCGGATCCCCTCTCATGCGCCGCCTCATCGCCCGTGACGCGCAACGGCGCCGGACGCACCAGCCCACAGAACGAACCTGTGCACGTCGCGAGCGCGCCGGCCGTGTTGTGCGGCGCCCCATCGCCCGTGACGAGTACCGGTGCCGGGCGTACGAATCCGCAGGATGAACCTGTGCACGCCGTGAGCGAGGCTCCCACGCCCGGTGGCGCCGGTTCACCCTCGGCTCGTATCGATGTCGGCTGAACCATCCCGCAGAGCACGCCTGGGCACGTCGCCAGCGGTCGGCCCGCGGCATGCGGCCACGTCAACCACTCCCGCTCGCAGACCAATCTCGCGCATTCCACGCGCACGGACGGCAAATCCTGCGGAACCCCGCCCACGACAACAGTGGCAACTTGCGCAGGCGGCCCGAGCCCACCCGCCGCAACCGGCGGCGCCGTCAACACAGCGAGCGCGAAGAAAAGCGGTATGACCAGCGTCATCATGGACGAGATCGGTTTCGAAGGCATGCCACAAAGCCTCATCCGAGCGAACCGATCCCGGAACCCCCACTGCCCCGAATGTGGACAACTTTCTCGACTGTGGACATCCCTCGTTCCACAGTCGGCAACCACCACCGCGTACCCCCTGACAGGCCGATTTAGTAGCTGGCCTGGAACCCGATAGACTGATCGAGCGGTCTGTGCCTGCATAGACCGACTTCGCGCGCCACCCCGTGCTTGTTCGCAACGGCGCTGTTCGAATCGAGCTCATCATCCATCGATTCGCGACGGTGTCTGTGCGGAGCAGGGAGTCGTCGGCTGGTCCCCACCTTCACGGTCGGGTCCGACGGTTCGGAGGCGCCAGGGCAGTGGATCACCGATTCACTGCGTCAACCGGCAAACGAAAGAGAGATACGGGAGCTATGGCTGTCGTAACAATGAAGCAGCTGCTGGACAGCGGCGCGCACTTCGGGCACCAGACACGGCGCTGGAACCCGAAGATGAAGCGGTTCATCTTCACCGACCGCAACGGCATCTACATCATCGACCTGCAGCAGACGCTGACCTACATCGACAAGGCCTACGAGTTCGTCAAGGAGACCGTCGCCCACGGTGGCACCGTTCTCTTCGTCGGCACCAAGAAGCAGGCCCAGGAGTCGATCGCGGCCGAGGCGACTCGCGTCGGGATGCCCTACGTCAACCAGCGCTGGCTGGGTGGCATGCTCACCAACTTCTCCACCGTGCACAAGCGCCTGCAGCGCCTCAAGGAGCTCGAGGCCATGGAGCAGACCGGTGGTTTCGAGGGTCGCACCAAGAAGGAAATCCTCATGCTCACGCGTGAGATGACCAAGCTGGATCGCACCCTCGGTGGTATCCGCGACATGGCCAAGGTGCCCTCGGCCATCTGGGTCGTCGACACCAACAAGGAGCACATCGCCGTCGGCGAGGCGCGCAAGCTGAACATCCCGGTCATCGCGATCCTGGACACCAACTGCGACCCCGACCTGGTCGACTACCCGATCCCGGGTAACGACGACGCGATCCGTTCCGCCGCACTGCTCACCAAGGTCGTCGCCTCCGCGGTGGCCGAGGGCGTGCAGGCGCGGGCTGGTCTGTCCTCCGGCGACGACAAGCCGGAGTCGGGCGCGGGCGAGCCGCTCGCCGAGTGGGAGCAGGAGCTGCTCGCGTCGGCCGCACCGACCGCCGAAGCCGCTGCCGAGACCCCGGCTGAGGCCCCGGCCGAGGCTGCCGCTGAGGCCGCCCCCGCCGAGGCTCCGGTGGAGACCCCGGCCGAGGCCTGAGTCTTCTCAACCCACGGCGGCGTGCGCCGGTAGCCTGCGTAACCACGTAGGGACAGCGAACGCCGCCGTTCAGGCACTGTTCCGGCGGTGATCACGATCGCGTGCGATGGTGATCACCGCTGCCCAGTATTCAAGTACTTTCTCCGAAGGAGGCTCGCCCCCGATGGCGAACTACACCGCTGCCGACGTGAAGCGGCTCCGGGAGCTCACCGGCTCCGGGATGATGGATTGTAAGAACGCGCTGGCCGAGACCGACGGTGATTTCGACAAGGCCGTCGAGATCCTGCGCATCAAGGGCGCCAAGGACGTCGGCAAGCGTGCCGAGCGCACCACCGCCGAGGGCCTGGTCACCGCCAAGGGCGGCGTCATGCTCGAGATCAACTCCGAGACCGACTTCGTCGCCAAGAACGCGGAGTTCCAGGCGCTGGCCGATCAGATCGTGGCTGCCGCCGCGACCGCCAAGCCGGCCGACCTGGACGCGCTCAAGGCGCTCGACCTCGGCGGCCAGACCGCCGACGAGGCCGTGCAGGCGCTGGCCGCCAAGATCGGCGAGAAGCTCGAGCTGCGTCGCGTGATCTCCTTCGACGGCCCGGTCGCCACCTACCTGCACAAGCGTGCCTCGGATCTGCCGCCCGCTGTCGGCGTGCTGATCGAGTACCAGGGCGAGGGTGACGCCGCGGCTGACGCCGCTCGTGCCGCCGCCATGCAGGTTGCCGCGCTCAAGGCGAAGTACGTGACCCGCGACGAGGTTCCGGCCGACATCGTGGAGAACGAGCGCCGCATCGCCGAGCAGACCGCTCGCGAAGAGGGCAAGCCCGAAGCCGCACTGCCGAAGATCACCGAGGGCCGCGTCAACGGCTTCTTCAAGGACGTCGTGCTGCTGGAGCAGTCGTCGGTCACCGATTCGAAGAAGACCGTCAAGGCGCTGCTGGACGAGGCCGGGGTCACCGTGACCCGCTTCGCCCGCTTCGAGGTCGGCTCGAACTGATCGCGCCCCGCACGGTCGTCCCGGCAACCGCCGGGAACCAGACGCGGGACCTGGTCTGAATGCCGTCCAATGGCTACATAGAGCAGACCCCTCGTCGACCGATATGCCGGTTGACGGGGGGTCTTCCTATGCCGCCGAGCACACATAGGGCAGGATAGGGGCCGCTCCGTGTTGAGGAGCCTTTCCGAGCTGCCGAATTCTTTGACGCACTTGCCTGCCGAGAACACGTTGACCGCCGAAGGAGAAGAACACCCATGACGGACCCGGGGAACGACCGCCCAGGATATCGCCGGGTGCTTCTGAAATTGGGTGGCGAGATGTTCGGCGGCGGCCGCGTCGGCCTCGACCCCGATGTGGTGGAGACGGTTGCGGAGCAGATCGCCGAGGTGGTCGCCACCGGCGTGCAGGTGGCCGTGGTGATCGGCGGCGGCAACTTCTTCCGCGGCGCCGAGCTCGAGGAGCGCGGCATGGAACGGGCCCGCTCGGATTACATGGGCATGCTCGGCACCGTGATGAACAGCCTTGCGCTGCAAGACTTTCTGCAGAAGCAGGGCATCGAGACCCGGGTGCAGACCGCGATCACCATGGGCCAGGTCGCCGAGCCCTACCTCCCGCTGCGCGCCAAGCGGCACCTGGAGAAGGGCCGCGTGGTGATCTTCGGCGCGGGCATGGGCATGCCGTACTTCTCCACCGACACCACCGCCGCCCAGCGCGCTTTGGAGATCGGCGCCGAGGTGGTGCTGATGGCCAAGGCGGTCGACGGGGTGTTCACCGCCGACCCCAAGGTCGACGAGGACGCCACCATGTACTCCGAGATCACCCACAAAGAGGTCATCGAACAGGGCCTCAAGGTCGCCGACGCGACGGCCTTCAGTCTCTGTATGGACAACCAGATGCCGATGCTGGTGTTCAATTTGTTGACCAAGGGCAATATCGCCCGAGCGGTCGCCGGTGAGAAGATCGGCACATTGGTTCGGTCCTGACCCCGCGACCCGCGGATCATGACGATGACGACGCTGTGGAGGAAACGGTCGTGATTGAAGAAGCGCTCTTCGACGCCGAGGAGAAGATGGAAAAGGCTGTCACGGTTGCGAAGGACGATCTCGCAGGCATCCGCACCGGACGTGCCAACCCGGGGATGTTCACTCGAATCGTCGTGGACTACTACGGCTCGCTCACCCCCATCACCCAGATGTCCAGCATTACGGTGCCGGAGCCGCGCATGGTCGTGATCAAGCCGTACGAGCAGGCACAGCTCGGCGCGATCGAGACCGCGATCCGCAACTCCGATCTCGGTGTCAATCCCACCAACAACGGTGACATCATTCGGATTTCGGTACCGCAGCTCACCGAGGAGCGCCGCCGCGAGCTGGCCAAGCAGGCCAAGGGCAAGGGGGAGGACGCGAAGGTGTCGATCCGCAATGTCCGCCGCAAAGCCATGGACGAACTGTCGCGCATCCAGAAGGATGGCGAGGCGGGCGAGGACGAGGTCGGGCGTGCCGAAAAGGACCTCGACAAGACCACCGCCAAGTATGTCGGCCAGATCGACGAACTGGTCAAACACAAGGAAGCCGAACTGCTCGAGGTCTGACGCCGGTGGCGTGAGCGATGGGCACCGGGAATGCCGCCGATGGGACACCGCAGCACGCCCGCCCGGGCGGGGGACGAACGGAACGACGAGTTGAGCGACGGGACAATCGTGGCCGAGAACGCCGCCGCGACCGGTGCGGCTGAGGAGCCGAGGCCGGTGAACGGCACAGCTGAAGCGAGGCAGGAGCACGTGCGCGATGCGGGAGCGTCGGGGCACGAGCCGTTAGCCTCCGCTGCGGCGTCCGGTCACGACGCTTCGGCCGATGGGGACGGTTCGGCAGCCCGTCTCGACGGTGCCGCGGGGCAGCAACCTCAGACCTCCGAGGCATCCGTGTGGGCATCGAATGCCGCGGGCGCTGAAGAGGCTCCGGCTGCCTCGGCGGCCGAGCACGATCCGGAGGCGCACGGCCCCAACGCGGTGCTCGCCGCCGCGCCCGCGCCCGGCTCCCGCGCGGGCCGGAATCTGCCCGCGGCGCTCGCGGTCGGCTTCGGTCTCGGCCTCTCGCTCATCGCGATTCTGCTGTTCGTGCCGAAGGTGTTCATCGGTGTCGTCGGTGTCGCGGTGGGTGTGGCGACCTGGGAGGTCGCCAAACGTCTCCGCGAAGCCGACGTCCTGGTGCCGCGCATCCCGCTGATCGTCGGCGGGCAGGCCGTGTTCTGGCTCGGCTGGCCCTACGGGGCCAGCGGGGTCGCGGGCGCGTTCGCGGGCACCGCGCTCACGTGCATGGTGTGGCGCCTGTTCGACCACGGCTTGCAGACCGCGCCGCGAAACTTCCTCCGCGACACCGCCATCGCCCTCTTCACGCTGGCCTGGATTCCGCTGCTCGCCTCGTTCGCGACGCTGCTGCTGCTCGAACCGGACGGCAACCTGCGGGTGCTGACCTTCATGATCCTGGTGGTCTGTTCCGACGTCGGCGGTTATGTGGCAGGCGTGCTGTTCGGCAGGCATCCGATGGTGCCGTCGATCAGCCCGAAGAAATCCTGGGAAGGCTTCGGCGGCTCACTGGTCTTCACCGTCATCGGCGGCCTGCTCACCGTCACCCTGCTGCTGGAAGCCAACTCGATGATCGGCGTCGTCCTCGGCGTCGGCCTCGTCCTGGTCGCTACCTGCGGCGACCTCATCGAATCCCAGATCAAACGCGAGCTCGGCATCAAGGACATGGGCACCCTGCTGCCCGGTCACGGCGGCATCATGGACCGCCTCGACTCCATGCTCCCGTCGGCCTTCGTCTCCTGGTTGGTTCTCTCAACCCTGCTCTGACCTGCGACTATAAATTCTTGCCACCCTGTCGGCCAAAATTTATACTCGCAGGATGTCCGAAGACAAGCTGTCGCGTGCCGAGGTGGCTGTGCTGTCGTTTCTGCTCGGCAGCCCTGCTGCCCAGCGGCAGGTCGGCATCGCGGAAGCTACCGGAGTGACGCAGGCGCGAGTGTCGCAAATCCTGGCTGCCGCTGATGCGTTCGGCTGGACCGAACGCGGCCCGGACGGCTGGCAGGTGCGCCGCCCCCGCGAGCTGTTCGAGCGTCTTGTCGCCGCCCGTCCGCCCAAGGTCGACGTCGTCGAGTCCTGGTACAGCCTCGACACCATGCAGCGGCAGATCGAGCTGGCGTTGGAACAAGCCTCGGATCAACAGGTTTCGCTGCAGGTTTGCGGCGATTGGGCAGCGGATCGGGTCGCGCCGTGGCGAATCCCGGACATCGTCTATCTGCACGCCGACGGGCATTTGGACCTGCAAGCAGCAGGTTTCGTCCCGGTCGAAACGAGTCCTGCCGACGCGACCATCGTGGTGAACGTCGGCAAGCTCGCGCCCGGATTGCGACTCGACCCGGCGATCGCCACGGCGATGGGCGGCCCGCCTGCGCAAGCGTGGCCGCTCGCACCCATCACCGAGATTGCCCGGCACTTGCTTACCGGCAACGGGCCCGATACTGCCGAAGCCGTAGCCGAACTCGAACAACGCTTTCTCGCCGCCCGCAGCGAGCTCGAGCGCGTTGCATGATCGAGCTGGCGGTCTTCAGCGGTTCGCGGGCCGAGGACGGTGCGTATCTGGCGCTGGCCGACGCCGCGGCCGCCGGTGCCGCGCTGGAGTCGTGGGCGGTGATCGGCGGGCACATGGTCAATCTCCATGTGCTGCGCAGCGGGGTATCGGTCCCGTTGCGCGCGACCAGAGATGCTGATCTCGCGGTAGAACTAGTAACCATCCGGGACGGAGTCCTGCTGGATCGATTGCGCGGCATGGGCTATGACAATCCACGGGCGGGCAACCGATTCGAGCGCTCGGTCGGTGGAGCTGCCGCGACGATCGACTTGCTGGCACCGTCGTTCACCAACCGGCATGTCCCCGATCTCGATGCGGGACCGATCGCGGTCGACGGCATCCCGGCGCTGCATGTGGCGTTGGCGCGGGAGCCGGTGTGGATTGCTTTGAGCGCCGAGCTGATCGATGGCACCCGGACATCCGCCATCGTCGCGATCCCGGACATCGCAACGGCCCTCTGCATCAAAGTCTTCGCTTACCTGC
Source organism: Nocardia ninae NBRC 108245 (assembly GCF_007990755.1). GTDB lineage: Bacteria > Actinomycetota > Actinomycetes > Mycobacteriales > Mycobacteriaceae > Nocardia > Nocardia ninae. Next base: position 49,602 of record NZ_BJXA01000010.1, read on the forward strand.
ACCGCTTCACTCCGCGTGACGCCGAAGACATCGCACGACTGCTCGAATGCGGATACGCGGACCGGACATCCTGGCCCACCGGAACCACTTTCACCGAGGCGCTCGATCTGCTGCGCGAGCATTTCGACCAGCCGGGACACGCGCTGCGGAGGTGCACCGGAAATCCCGCGCGCACCCGTGCCCTCGTTCGTGCTCTCACGCCTTGACGGTCCGGCATTCTCCGCCGAAGCGCGATGAGCTACCTCTTCGCGACGCGGCGGAGTTGCAGGATGCGCAGGCCGCCGACCAGAGCCATCACCAGCGCGCCGCCGATGACCGACAGCAGCACTGCGACGCCGAGCGGCAGCGAGAAGTGCCAGAAGAAGAAGCCGACCTCGACCTGATCCAGGTTCTGCAGGATGAAGACCAGTAGGACGATGAGAATGAGAGCGCCCGCGATCAGACTCATCCAGGTGGTGCCGGTGCGCGTGGACAGCGATTGGCGGTGCTTGACCGGGGCGGTGCTCGGCGGGGTGGTGGCCGGTGGTGCGGTCGGCGGCGTCGGCGCCGTGCGCTCGTCCGTCAGATCCGGATCGGGCTCAGGCAGGTGTTCAGCATTGGTGGACATGTTCCGATCATTGCCCACTGCTATGACAGTTACACGTATTTCCCGGCGACGATCCGGCCATGTCGGAACTGCCGCGTGCGGGCGAGTGTGCGGCACATTCGCCCAGATGGGAGAATGGAGGAACTATGACCGTCTCCCTGCCCCTCGTTTTCGATGCTCCGCGCCGTGGCATGCCGCCCCGGCACCTCGCCGACCTCGACGCAGAGGGCAGGCGGGCAGCTATCGAGGAGCTGGGACTGCCGAAGTTCCGCGCCGACCAGATCGCCCGCCAGTACTACGGCAGGCTGCAGGCCGACCCGGCGCAGATGACGGATCTGCCCGCGCCCGTGCGCGAGAAAATCGGCGAGGCGCTGTTCCCGCCGCTGATGTCGGTGGTGAAGCACGTCGCCTGCGATGCGGGCGAAACCCGAAAGACGTTGTGGCGCGCGGGCGATGGCACCCTCTTGGAGAGCGTGCTCATGCGCTACCCCGACCGCGCCACCCTCTGCATCTCCAGCCAAGCAGGCTGCGGCATGGCTTGCCCGTTCTGCGCGACCGGCCAAGGCGGACTGAACCGCAACCTGTCCACCGCCGAGATCGTCGACCAGGTGCGCGCCGCGGCAGCCGCGATGCGCGACGGTGAGGTCGCGGGCGGGCCGGGCCGGCTGTCCAACATCGTCTTCATGGGCATGGGCGAACCGCTGGCCAACTACAAGCGGGTCGTCGCCGCGGTCCGCCGCATCACCTCCCCGCCGCCGGACGGTTTCGGTATCTCTCAGCGCAACGTGGTCGTCTCCACCGTCGGACTGGCCCCCGCGATCCGCAAACTGGCCGACGAAGACCTCTCGGTCACCCTCGCCGTCTCCCTGCACACCCCCGACGACGAACTGCGCGACACCCTCGTCCCGGTGAACAACCGCTGGGCGGTCGCCGAGGTCCTCGACGCGGCCCGCTATTACGCCGACAAGTCCGGTCGCCGTGTCTCCATCGAGTATGCGCTGATCCGCGACATCAACGACCAGCCGTGGCGGGCGGACATGCTGGGGCAGAAGTTGCACAAGGCTTTGGGTTCTCGCGTGCACGTCAACGTGATTCCGTTGAACCCGACGCCGGGTAGCAAGTGGGATGCCTCGCCGAAACCTGTTGAGGCCGAGTTCGTTCGGCGTGTGAACGCCCAGGGTGTACCGTGCACGGTCCGTGACACCCGCGGCCAGGAAATCGCTGCTGCCTGCGGACAACTCGCTGCCGAAGGCTAACGAATACCGAGGCGTCCGGCTTGTATGCAGTGGCGCTGTGGCCCTTGAGGGGTGGGAAGCTGTTATCGCAGGAGGAAGGTCCGCAACCGGGTCGATTCCTTGAACTCATTGAGCGTGAGTGTGTTTCGCGCGGATCAACGCCAGACAGCCCTTGTCCCCCGGTGACACACGCAGCCAGGAGACTGTTGCCTGCAGACAGTCGGGCCGCAGTAGGCGTGACGGGTGTTGTGGCACAACGGTCCGTCGGCTAGTTACGGTGCCTGCTCGCCTACGATCTCAATCGGTTCCATGTCGCTTCCGATCCATTGCCACTTAGGTCTGTGCCCGAGGATCAGCAGTACCGCGTCACCGTACCGAAATGGGTCCGATAGCAGGGTTTCTAACCTCCGCAAATCTTCCTCGACCGCTGTGGCAGCCTTCTTTATTTCCACTGCGAGCAGATTCGAGTCATTGGTACCCCGGACATGGATGATTAGGTCCGGTCTCTCTCCGAACGGGCCGTTTTTGACAATCGCTTTCGGTCGTTTTCCTTGGCGGTTGTACTCGGCATCCACACGCAGCTTGCTACCCGGGCGCTCGATCGCATTGGCGAGGCTCTGACCGAGCCGGAATGCGATTGCTTGCTCATGTACCGCAGAAAGGACAAGCTCGCGCTCGGCTCGATACAGTGTCAGGATCGCACTATGGAGCAAGTCGCGGAGCTGCTGTTGGGTCGGGTAGCCATCACCGATAGGGTTCTTTTCATGAGAGTCGCCAGTTGATCGAGGCACCTCAATGGATGGGCTCACCGGGTTTGAAATTCGCGTCGCCAGTCTGTGACCCATCCACGCATGGCCGCGATGAGATCTGATGTCCTGTACTCAGCGAATGCTTCGTCGGTGATTTGCATCAACGTGCCGAGGGCGTGAGCGAACATGCGCGGCTCGGAGCCATCGTCAGCACTTTTGGTGAGAGAGCTCAGTCGGTCGCGGCTGTAGCGGCCGCTGGTGAGCGCGGTGCCGACACTCAGGAAGTCCCTGGGAAGTGCTCGCCTGTAGAGTGCGCACATCTTGTTGGCTACGGCATCGTCGGGGTGGAGGACCGTTCCGATGTCGAGCAGGACAGGAGGGTGTGCTCGCCAGTCGGCGCGGATGGCGTAGCCGCCAGCGAGGGCGAATCCTTGGTCGCCGGCCACCGCGAGCGCGATTTCTGCCAGCTTGCGATGGCGTGGCTCCACTGGATGCCTACGCCGAGGCCAGTCGGCTGAGTTGCGCGAGCTCAGGGAACCGGCTTTCCCAAGCGCGTTTGATCTGCTGAGGGAGCCAGATGTAGGACCAGAGCCGTTTGAGAACTGCCTCGTTGAGGTAGTGGTACAGGTCGGTCGGGCTGGCTGCTTCGTTGATCACCGTGCGGTAGAGGTCGACGATTCTTCCTGGCCGGTCGAGGTCGTACTCGGCACGGCCGGACCAATCGAGATGCGTTGGAAGGTTGACGACGCCGCTGGTCGGGCCCGTGAGCAGGTGCAGGTCCTCGGGCACGGCGACAGGCTTGTGGTATCTCGGCCCGCCCTGTGTCAGTTCCGGCATCTTCTCTCCCTCCTCTGGCATATTGCTTGTCTGGTCAGCTTACCGTCGGTGTCCGACTGGCAGCGCGCGACAAAGCGCATTTATTTCCGCAGGTCAACCGGTTTGTAGGACGGTGGTTATGGGCTACCGCTGGCCAACTACTAGCGGGTCGTCTCCACCGTCGGCGTGAAACCTGTTGAGGCAGAGTTGGTTCGGCGGGTCACCACACCCAGATGTGCCGCGACACGGTGCGCGGTTACCTGAGGCGGGAGATCGCCGCTGCGTGTGGACAGTTGTCAGCGGAGGACCTGGTTTCGTAGTTGCACCTGTCACTCGAGGGCGCGACTCTGGAGTTGGATCTCGGAACCCAATGTGTCAGCGGCTCAATAGTTTCGGCGAAGAAGGTGATTCCATCCGGCAATGCAACCGGTGGAGCGCAAAACTGGAACCTGTTGCGGTTTGTGCTGCATGATCGTCTCCAGCGAGGTTGATCCCTGGCTGTGCCGATTGAGACGAGCGAACAGAGGCCCGCAGATGACCACCTCGCACGATCCACCGCCGCGTGTGCAGTTGCCCGACGATTTCTTCCGCCGCGCATACGAGATCTACCCGAGCTTGCGGGAAGCCGGTGGTGTCCACGAGGTGACATTCCCCGGTGGTGGCACCGCTATTCTGATTACCGACTACAAGCTGGCTCGCCAGGCACTCGGCGAGGAGAGCCTGCGGAAAAACCCCGCCGCGACCACCAGCCCCGAGGTCAAGCAGTTCGCTGAGCTCACGTTGCCCGCGCTCGCGATGGCGGAGCGACTGCCGTGGTCGGATCCGCCCGAGCACACCCGCCTGCGGGCGCTGGTGGCCGACGCATTCACACCCCGGACCGTGGCCGCTCTCCTGCCACGGGTGCAAGAGATCGCCGAGAAACTGCTCACCGACCTCGCTGCGGCCGCCGACGAGCCGGTCGACCTGCTACCGGCGTACGCCACACCGCTGCCGGTGCAGGTGATCTGTGAAGTCCTTGGCGTCCCAGCCGCTGATCACCAGCAATTCGGGGAATGGGTGCAGACGATGTTGCTGTCCCAGAATCCGGGTCAGGAACGCGCTCGGGCAAGCAAGAAGTTCGCGTACTACCTCATGGGGCAGGTGAGTCTCCGCAGGCAGCGAGCCGATCTGGTGTCCTGGACTCCGGATGACCCGTTGCCGGCCGACCTGCTCGGCACGTTGATCATCCGCTGTGATGCCGCGGTCGCAGCGGACCCCCCGATCGCCGAGCTGCCGACCGCCGACCGAATCGCCGCGGCCGACCGGGCCATCGCAACGAATACCACCGTGCTTCTGGCTGCCGGGTACGAAACCACGCGTGGGTTGATTGCCAACAGCATCATGCTCCTGACACCCGAGCTCCGCGACGAACTCGTCGCCGACCCGGATCGTATCGACACCTATGTCGAGGAGGTGCTGCGCATCGCAAGCCCAGGACCGTTCGCCACCATGCGGTACACCACCGCGCCATTGGTGCTGGGGCAGTTCGAGATTCCGCCGGGCCGGGTGGTCATCGTAGGGCTCGGCGCGGCCAACACCGATCCCGCGGTCTTCGACGACCCCCTGCATGTGCACTTGGGCGACCGCTCCGGCCCGATCCATCTCGCGTTCGGTCTCGGCATGCACTACTGCATCGGTGCACGACTGGCTCGGCTCGAAGGGCAGGTGGCGCTGCGAGCTCTACTGGCGCGCTACCCCGACTTGTCTCTCGCCGCTGCCCCCGCCACCCTCCCGATGGTCGAGTCGATACTGACGGCAGGGCCGCAGTACCTGCCGGTCCGGCTCGCTCCCGCTCCGGTTTGAGGGCACGTCGCGCCATCGCTCGGCACTGATGCCGACTACTAGGATTCGTAATCCGCCGGCCATCTACCGAATTCGAATGGACATGACCGCAGAGCAGATCACCGGGGCGAGCGAAGATGGCTCCACGCCCGAAGCCCCCGACCGCCGAAACGTGGTGTCTAGTAGACCGGCGCTGACAGTCGGCCAAGCGGCGGTGCGGGATCGGCTGGCCAAGGCCCGGATCGAAGCCGAGCCCCGACTCAGTCAGCAAGATCTCGCCGACCTCACCGGACTGTCGGTCGCGACGATCAAGGCTTACGAGTCCGGTGCCAGGAAGGTGACTCATCGCACCTTGGCAACGGTCGCCGCCGTGCTGGAACTACCTGATCTGCACAGTCTGGAAGAGATTCTGGTCCAAGGCATTCAGCTCCAGCACGCGGTGCCGGGCGCACAGATCGTCCCGGAACCGCGCGACAAGGCATGGGTGCACAGCATGTCCTTCCCTGCCGCGCTGCTGATCCCGGGACTCCTGTGGGTGCTCGAGGCGAATGCCGCCTATGAACGGCTCCACCCCGGCGTTCGGGCCGGCAGCTCGTTTCTGGAGTGGCTGGTCCTCGACCCTCGATCGAAACACGTGCTGAGCGAAGATTGGTGGCCGGAAACGCATCTCGGTGTCTGGACGGCCATCCAGTTACGGCACCATTTCGTCGGACAGGCCGATCTGCAGGCGCTCGACAGGATGTCCAGGGCGCCGGAATTCCAGATCATGTCGACCCGGCCTGCGGCACGTTTCTACGCCAGCCGCGCGCGACTGCACCTGCGCGATCACACCGGCCAGCAGTACTACTACGTCAACGTCCACCGAGACGCCAATCCGCTGCCCCGCTCCGGCACGCCGGCACTGCCACCGGTGCTCTTTCATTCGCTGATTCCCGTCGAGACGCGGTAGCACCGTTGGTGTCCGCCAGCTGCCGAACAGGCGGTTCTTCGAAAGGCGTTGGGGCGTACGGAAAGTGCTACAAGTTGTAGACATTCTTTCGTCCGGCTTTCTGAAAAGTCGCTGGCCGCGCACGGGGCCGCGCGGAATGGTCCGCGAGACGGTTGACAAGCGTCGTGCGTCGTCAAAGACTGCACCCATGACGAGTGAAAAGCCTTAGGGCGCAAACTTTTAACGATCCGATCCTCTGATCGGATCACCGCGCGATGCCAGGGCATGCGCGAGCAAGCCGTTGCAAGGTTGACGGCTCGAATCATTATCTCGGCACGCCGACTCCGCACATCGGAGGATCGGCGGCACCGCGCCGTCCGGTCGACTAGCCCGCCCCCGACTACACCACATTCGCCATACCGATGACGTTCTCGCCTTTGAAGGTGTACCGCCTGGCTCGAGCAAGTACGGTCCCCAATCTGGAGGGGAGGGGACCGCACTGCGTGCTGGCCAGACGGTGCACCTTGAGGGGCGAGAACCATCGGCCCTTTTCGACGGGTTGACGTGGACAGCGGAACCCGTACCAGCCGACAGCTTGCACGGCCGCGGTCGGGTGCGAGTGTGCAAAGGCAGGCGAGCCAGTTCGGGTCGGATACCGGCTTGTGGAGATGCGCAGCTCTGCTGCACTCTGCGCGTTCACTATTGGAGTCGTAACCCACGCGGTTACCTATTCCATTGCGATGGCGCTGCGCGTCGCTGCAGGCGATCCTCGACCGCCCACAAAGGGGCGAGGCGGGCGTTGACGATCGACGAGTGCTGAGCCAGCCCGCATATGCGTCGCATAACTGTGCTCAGTGGCCGAGCCCCGGTCTGCCGGGCACGTGGTTGAGGTCGGTCCTAACACGAGTGGTCGCTTGGTTGGTGGACGTGGCGGGATGTGCGTGAGATGCTTTCGCGATTCGATCGCGGGGGACGCGACGTGAGCCGAGGGGGAGTCGAAGTGGATTGCTTTGTGGGACCATCGCCTGCGCTGAATACCGCACCGGTGGAAGACCGTCGGCAATGTGCGGCGGGCTTGTCTGCGAGTCGGTCAGCCGGTGACGCGCTGCATCCCGAGCGGTCGCAGCGGTCGGGCAGGCCGGCTCCGCGTCGCATGCTGCGTGCTGGGCACCTCGGGTCGCGTCTCGATGGCGAATCGGATAGCGAGGCAAAGGAATTCGCTCATCGCGTGGTGCGATGCGCCCTGGAAGTACTCGATCGTCACCGACCGGTCGCGCAGCTCGGCCACATTGCTGACCCGGCGGTGGTGTCGGTGGTGCGCACAGTGATCAAGGGTGGCTTTGTGCCTGGGGCTGAATTGGGCACGGCGGTACTGAGACGGGTCGACGTCGTGATGGTCAACGGTGCTGCTGCGGAGGTGTGCGCCTCGTACGACCGAGGACACCGTCATTTCGCGCTTGCCGCACGCATTGCCCGCACTCGCGCCGGCTGGCGGCTGACCGCTCTCCGTGTGCTGTGACAGCACGCATTCGGTGTGGTCGTGGCCGTTGATTCGGTCGACCTGACGGGCTCGGCGGGTTCACGGCGTTCCTGGCTGGAATCGCGCGCGAACCTTAACGTTGCGATAGCAACGATAACGACGTCGCCGACGAGATTTCGGCCCACATTCGCAGCTTTATCGTTGCTATCGCAAGCTTAAGACGCCGCGGTGATGGGTGGAGACGGGAGATCAGCGCGAGTCTGCTCCGGCCCGCCGCTCGTAGCGGGAACGTGCGCGGAGGTAGGCGGTGTGCAGTAGTTCGCGGGTCACGGTGTCGGTGCGGGTGCCGGGGTTCACGACGGCGAGCCAGGCTGCGGTGCCGTAGATGGGGTGGGGGATGACGGTGTCGGTGGCGCTGTGGTCCACATCCGCGGTGATTGCTTCGCGCGGCTGGTGACCGGTGTGGTCGATGAAAGCGTCTTTTCCTGCGGCGATATTGACTCGGAAGGTATCGGCGCGGTTCAGGCGCGAGTTCTGGTCGTCGGGGTAGTCCTTCGTGACGATGGTGGCGAAGGGCTGGGTGTTGGTGGGGACGACGCCGTCGGGGGAGTAGTAGAAGAAGGTGTCGCCCCAGCTGATCTCCGGCCACTGGTCGCCGGCGGCGGGGCGGAGAATCAGTACGCCGTCGAGGGCTGCCACGAAGTCGATGATCTCGTCTATGGTCATGGTTCCAGCGTGTCATTCAAGTGCTTGTGTGGACTTTGGGCACGGTCGCTAGGAGTTCTGTTTGCGAAACCTCAACTCGCAGGTCATGCGCACCGTAGATGTCGCACGCCGGGTCGGGTACTCGGTGCAGCAGGTGCGCAACCTCGAACGCGAGGGCGTCCTGCCGCCTGCGACACGTACTCCGGGCGGACACCGGGTTTATGGGGAGGTGCACCTCCATGCGGCGCTTGCTTACCGGGCACTCGCGGCTGCGACTGACCCGACCGAAGCCAAGAAGATTCTGCGGACTCTCCACACGGGCCCGCTCGCGACAGCCCTCGCCCTGCTCGACGCCGCGCACGCAAGACTGCACGTTGAGCGCATCGAACTCGGCCACGCCCAACAGGCCGCCGCATCGATCTCCTTCGAGCCGATCGTCGACGTACACAGCGCCGATTCGATGAGCATCACCGAACTCGCCGACGCCCTCGGCATCCGCACATCGACGTTGCGGCATTGGGACGCAGAAGGTCTGGTCATCCCAGAACGCAGCCGAACCCAACAGGGAGCACGGCACTACACCCCCGCGCAGGTTCGGGACGCCCGTATCGTCCATCAACTCCGCAAAGCCGGCTACCCGATCACACACCTCCGAGCCGTACTGCCCGAGCTGCGCCAGGCCCACCGATCCGACGACGTGCAGTCCGCCTTAGCCGCCCGGGACGCCACCCTCGCGATGCGTTCCACAGCGTTCCTCGACGCCGCCGCAGCCCTGCACGCCGTGATTTCATCCCCTGCTGTCACGGTTCCGGACCAGGCCGCTGACCGCTAGCCGACTGGCTGCGGCGAGGCTCACAATTCGCTTCTGAGCATGGGAAATGCTGCCGGCTACGAAAAATATAGTTTCGCGAACCAGCCTATGGCTACTCCTGAGAGAACGCCGGTATGGCCTGCCGACGCCGATGGGGGCGTTGGTGGCGGTCGGCGGGATCGGAGTTCGCCAAATTCTTGGCTGACTGTCACGACAGCGGGAAGGAACCACATATATGTTGATGCTCACCCCCACCGCCATCGAGGTCGTTCGCACTATTACGTCGGCGGAAGGCACACCGGAGGATGCCGGGCTGCGCATCTCCACGGCCGACGGCGCGGAAACGCTGCAGCTCGAGGTAGCCGCGGTACCGGCTGAGCAAGACCAGATCCTGACCGCCGAAGGGTCACGCATCTTCCTGGACGAGGATGCCGCGGCGTTCCTGGACGACAAGGTTCTCGACACGGGTCAGGACGCCAACGGGCAGGGTGGTTTCGTCATCGCCCAGCAGGCGCAGTACACCTGAGTTTTCGGGATGCGCGGGTGTCGTGCGGATCGACCGGTCGGTGACAATGACGGTCGACCCGCACGACACCGCTCTGCAAGGCGCAGAACGTGTTTCGAAGCCAGCAGAAGCGCTATGCAACGAGCGCGAGACGCGCCCGCGGCCCGGCCCCGCTCACCCGCTTCGCCAACCGGGCAACAGCCTCGGCGACTCGCTCCGGCTGCTCGAGAATGACCGAGTGCCCAGCCCCCTCGACCAGCACCAGATCCGAATACTCGACGCCCGCCGCCATAGCGATGGAATGCGAGGGGGGCGTCATCAAATCCGCTGTCCCGCAAAGTATTAACGCGGGAATCTTCGAGAGCACCGCAAGCGCATCGGTGCGGTCATAGTCCATGAACGAGCTCAAGAAGCCGGCCATCGTCACGATCGGCGTCGCGTTGTGCATGGCGTTGGCGAGAGCGAGTACGCGCGCGCTGACCTTGCGATCACCGAACTCGGCCATCCGGATGATGGGCGCGAAAACTTTGCAGGCCAACAACTTCGCATGGTGCATCAGCACCGGAGCCCGTCGAACCGCAGCCTGGAACACCGAGATCACCGGGTTGCGCAGCAGCCGCCCGAAGCCCGCGTCGGCCAGCCCACTGGCCGCGGTCGCGATGAGTGCGACGCCGACGATCCGAGTGCCGATCTCGTGCGGTCGCTGGCTGACGTAGGTCAGTACGGTCATGCCGCCCATCGAGTGGCCGACGAGCACCACCGGGCCGGTCGGCGCGACGGCGTCGAGCACGTCGCGCAGGTCGTGCCCGAGCTGCTCGAGGTGATAGGTCTGCCGGGACGCCGCGGCGGAGTCACCGTGCCCACGGTGGTCGTAGCAGACGATTCGGGCACCGGGGTGCTGGCGCCGTAGCGCGTCGCGCACATCGGTCCACGACTCGGTGCGCAGGCAATGCCCGTGCAGGAGAACGACGGTGAGCTCCGCATTACGCGGCCCGTATTCCCGAACCGCAAGCGCCACACCGTCTTCGGTCGACACCGTCGCACGGCGTGCTGCCGAGGTAGCAATGGTGCTCGAGATCGACATCGGAGGCTCCGGGTTCGCTGGTGGTGACTTCTTCAACTGTCCACCGCAACGTCCGCCATTTTCAGATCCCCGAGTGCTGGGCCCGATCCCCCAAGGTGGAGCAGACCGCCACCAAGGGTGTGCACGGATCTATGCTCTGGATCGCCGTTCCAACTCCACTCACGATTAGGGATACCGATGCCCGCAGGTTCCAGGCGCGCCTACCGCACCGGCATGTCGCGCGACATGATCGTGGCGGCCGCGACGGCCCTGACGGCCGAGCGGGGGCTCGACGGCTGGAGCATGCGTGAACTCACCGCCCGTCTCGACACGTCGCTGTCGGTGATCTATCACCACGTCGGCGACCGGGCGAAGGTCTGCGCGGCCGTCGTCGACCGGGTGTACGCCATGATGGACCTGACGATTGATGACACCGACTGGCGGTCGATGCTGCACAGCGTGCTGTCGGCCATGATCGACCACTTGCCGCAATGGCCCGGTGTCGCCACCTGGCTGTTGCACAACGGCCCGCAGACCGACCAACTCCTGCCGACGCTCGCCACCGGGATGCGGCTGATGGTCGAAGCGGGGTGGGGGGAGGAGTCTGCCGTCGCGTACTCCACCGCCTTCGACACCTGTCTCGGGCTGATCGCGATCGGCGACCAGCAAGCGCACGTCGACAGCGGGGCGGGGTTGGCGGGCCTGCTGACCATGCTCGAATCGCATCCCGCCGCGGGAACCGGCACCGAGGAGATGCGGCGGATGGTCGCCCGCTTCGAGGGTGATCGCGCCGTGCGCGACGCTATGCAGCGGGAGTTCTGCCGATACGCGCTCGACCGGGTGCTGGACGGGCTCGCTGTTCGGTTGGCCGAGCTCGGTGCATCGAGGCAGTAGGCCGACGTGTTTCGGTCACCTCGGTGCTCGACCGGAGGCGCTGGATCGCACGGCGGGCGCGGGCAGTTGCCGCGTAATCCGCAGTAGCCCTGCGCTATTCGACGGCCTTTGGGTGTGTTGACGTCAACACTCTTGCATTCGTCGGAGTCATCTATACACTCTGAATTGAAACACTGATCTAATTTGCGAGGGGCCGGATGACTACGGCAGTGCGAGATGACGCGACGGTGGCTGAGGCGGCGCAGCCGGAACAGAAGCGCGGCGGATTGGGTGTCGTACTCGCGCCTGTCCGTGGTCGGCTGGCGGTGGCGGGGGTGCTCCAGCTGCTGGGATCGCTGGCCGGACTCGCGCCGTATCTCGCGATTGTTGAGATCGCCCGTGAGTTCCTCGGCGATGACGCGGTGGATCGCGACCGGATCTGGACGTTCGTGGCGGTGGCGGCCATCGGTTTCGTCATCCGCACGGTGTGTGCGGGGTTCGCGTACACGCTGAGCCACACCGCGGATGCCGATGTGGGCCTGCAGATCCGGCGCAGCACGGCGCTGCGGCTGAGCCGAGTATCGCTCGGCTGGTTCTCCGAGCACAGCTCCGGTCGGGTCAAGCGAGCGCTGTCCGATGATGTCACCGCCGTGCACCACGTGGTGGCGCACGCGATCAACGATCTGGTGGCCGCCGTGGTCACTCCCGTTGTGGCACTGGGCTATCTGTTCTTCCTCGACTGGCGGTTGGCGGCGCTGTGCCTGGCGCCGCTGGTGCTGTGGTTCGGCTTGGTGGCGTACATGGAGCGCGGCGAAGGGGCGCGGATGGCGCGCTGGAACGCGGAGGTGGACAAGGTCAACTCGGCCATGGTCGAGTTCGTCGACGGCATCGCGGTCGTGAAGGCGTTCGAGCGAGCCGGACGTGAGGCCCGCTACCAGCGCGCAGGCGACGATCTCGCGCGTTTCTTCAGCGAGTGGGCCGGACCGACGCGGCGGCTGGATGCGCTTGCGTCCATGATGATTTCGCCACCGGTGCTGTTGGTGGTCGCCCTCGGTGGGGGTATGTGGTTGCGGGCGGAGCCGGTCGAGCTCATCGCATTCGTGATGTTGGCGGTGGGGCTCGGGGCGCCGGTGCTGGCGCTCGGCTTCGGCGCGATCGCGATGCAGCAGGCGACCGCCGCCGCCGGGCGCGTCGCCGAACTGCTCGCGACCCCTGAGCTGCCGCGAGTCGCTGATCCGTCGGTGCCGAGCGGGGCTCGCGTCGAATTCGATTCTGTGCGTTTCTCTTACGACGGGCAGGCGGCCGTGCTCGACGGTGTCGACCTAGTGCTGGAGCCAGGCACGGTCACCGCGCTGGTAGGCGCGTCGGGTTCGGGGAAGTCGACAATGGCGCGTCTGCTGCCACGCTTCTGGGATGTCGATGGGGGCGCTGTCCGGATCGGTGGCGTCGATGTACGGCATATCGCGGAACGGGAACTGTATCGCCGGGTCGGGTTCGTCTTTCAAGAAACGTCGTTGCTGCGCACCAGCATTCGCGACAACATCGCGCTCGGACGGCCGGATGCCGGCTTCGCCGAGGTCGAGGCCGCCGCGCGGGCGGCGCAGATCCACGAGCGCATCACGGCCTTACCGCGCGGCTACCACAGCGTTGTCGGCGTGGATGCGCAGCTCTCCGGTGGTGAGGCGCAACGGATCTCGATCGCGCGAGCGTTGCTGGCCGATGCGCCCGTGCTGGTGCTTGACGAGGCGACGGCCTTCGCCGATCCGGAATCCGAAGCGGCGGTGCAGGACGCGCTGTCGCGCCTGGTGACCGGTCGCACCCTGCTGGTGATCGCCCACCGCCTGTACACGATTCGCGGTGCGGACCGCATCGTTGTTCTCGCACACGGCCGAGTGCTCGAAGCAGGCACCCACGACGAACTCCTCGCAGCCGATGGTGAGTACGCGCGGATGTGGGCGACCCAGCGGCACGACACGGTCGCTGTTGCTCCCGCCGGCTCGGCTCAGTTGGCTTATGGAAAGGAATCAGTATGATCCGCAAGCTCTTTCGGATCGTCTATCCGGACGATCGAGCACGGTTCATTCGATGGGTGGGGCTGATAGTCGCCTTCTCGGTGCTGCAGGGCGTCTGCCTACTACTCGTGGTTCCCGTGCTGCGTCCGCTGCTGGACGGCGATCGGGACGCCGCGGCACCGTGGTTGACCGCCCTCGCCGCGGCGACGGTCGTGACGTGCGTGGTGTTCTATGCGCAGGCCATACATGGCCAGCGGATCGCCGACAGCCTGCTGGCCGGGATGCATCACCGCGTCGGCGACCATCTGGCCAAGTTGCCGTTGGGCTGGTTCGGTACCGACCGGACCGGTCGGCTGACGCACACCATGACGCAGGGAACGATGAGCATCCTCGGTGTGCCTGCGCACCTGATGCAACCGGTGGTCAGCGCAGTGGTGACTCCGGCGGTCGTGGCCGTCGGAATGCTGCTGTTCGATTGGCGGCTCGGAGTGGCGTTGGCCCTCTCCGGTGTGGTGCTACTTGCCGCATACCGCTGGTCGCAGCACGCCCTCGCGCGCAGTTTCGGCGCGGTCGACGACGCTGCGGTCGAGGCGGCCGGGCGCGTTGTGGAATTCGCGCAATGCCAACCGGTGCTGCGGGCCTTCGGCCGCACCGGCACCGACAATCATCTGCTGGACAACGCGCTGGTCGGGGAGCGTCGCGCCTTCGGTGAGCTGAGCCGGAACGCGGTCTCCGCCCTGCTCGTGTTCTCCGTCGCCGTGCAGGCGGTGTTCGTCGCGCTGATCACCGTCGGCGTCGCCCTCGCGCTGGGCACCTCGCTCGATGCCGCCGAGTTGATCGCGTTGCTCGTACTCGTCACTCGGTTCGTCGGCCCACTGGTCGAGATCATGGACCACGGGGCGGCGTTGCGGGTGGCCGCGGAGAACATCGATCGGATCGACGAGGTCCTTGCGGTGCCCACGCTGCCGGAAGGTGCAGTGACACAGGTGGTTACACCCGGCGCGGTGAGTTTCGAGAACGTCGGTTTCAAGTACGGCGATCGACCGGTGCTGCGGGACATCGGTTTCGAGGCAGGGCCCGGCACGCTGACGGCCATCGTCGGCCCGTCTGGAGCGGGTAAGACAACGCTGCTGCGGCTGGCCGCGCGCTTCTGGGATGTCGACGCCGGCACGGTCCGGGTCGGCGGTGTCGACGTGCGTGAGCTGACCACCGAGGCGCGAATGAGCCAGCTGGCCATGGTGTTTCAGGACGTGTACCTCTTCGACGACACCATCGAGGCCAACATCCGCCTCGGCCGGCCCGAAGCCACCGACGCGGAGATCCGCGACGCCGCCCGGCTGGCCCGCGTAGACGAGATCGTCGAACGTCTCCCCGACGGCTGGCACACCCGCGTCGGCGAAGGCGGTGTCAGCCTGTCCGGTGGTGAACGCCAACGGGTTTCGATAGCCAGGGCACTGATCAAGCAGGCCCCGATCGTGCTGCTGGATGAAGCCACCGCGGCACTCGACCCGGACAACGAGGCGGCGGTAGTTGACGCGATCCGCGTACTCGCCCAGCAGCGCACCCTCCTGGTCGTCGCCCACCGCCTGCACACCATCGCCGCCGCCGACCAGATCCTGGTGCTCGACAACGGACGAATCGTCCAGCGCGGCAACCACGATGAGCTGATCTCGCAAGAGGGAAAGTACGCCGACTTCTGGCGGGAACGCGAACGGGCACAGGGATGGCGGTTGACGGTATAGACGGGCCGTGATTCGGTGCGAAGCTGCGCTCTCTGCGCCGTTGGGCATCGAAGAGTGCCACCGCTGGAAGTCAGCGGGTGAGCAAGGTGATGACCACGGTGGACACCGTTGTGATGATCGGAGTCAGCGTCACGATCCATAGTCGGATTCGTTCGTCACGGGACTGCCACCTGCGGTTGCCTGGAGGCTCCGAATCTCCGGGATCGCCGTGTGGCTCTCCGGGCGGGCCCGGCCTACTGCTGTCGTTCGCGTCGTCCATGCGAACCCCCCTTTATGGTGGTCTTTCCACCGCGTCGGGACGGGGTAGCGGGGCAGAACAGCTTGCGTCGGATTCCGTCCTGTAGGAGCCTTCGGTCGCCGCTCGCAGGGTGTGAAGATCGGCTCCGCACGCCCCGCTAGTTAAAACCTATAGTCGGCTAATGGCTGCGTCAACATACCTACGGTATGTTTTGTGGGCACCTTTAAGGGGGCTGGTCCGATCTGTCGAGGGTCGAGCATCAAGGTCCTCTTGGGACCTGGACGGTGGGCAACTGCGCGGACGGTACTGTGCAGAGGACGCTGGCGGAGGGCATCGACATGGTGCGTCTGGCTTCAGAACCCGATGATGTGCCCCTCAAATCTAATGCAGCTAGGGGCTATTGGTTCGTTCGTGTCACGCGGCGATGGTTGGGCAAGCCTGCGGCGGAGGCCCGTCTGTCCGTGCTGCGGAGCTAGAGCTGATCGGCTCGGCCTGCGTATCGGACTATGCTGCGCTCGATCCGAGTGCGCTCGATAGGAGGGACCGTGGTGCTTGGAGTGGGCGAGTCGTTTGCCGAGTACCTCGTCGAGGATGTGCTCGGGCGCGGCGGTATGGGCACTGTCTATCGGGCTCGCCATCCGCGCCTGCCGCGACTGGTTGCGCTCAAGCTGCTGCACCGTGCGGTGTCCGAGGACGAAGAGTTGCGTCGCCGCTTCGAACTCGAAGCGAATGTTGTTGCACGCCTGGACCATCCTGGCATTGTCGGAATCTATGATCGCGGCACGGAGGATGGGCATCTCTGGATCTCCATGCAGTACATCGCCGGTACGGACGCTGCGCGGTTGGATCCCCAAGCGGCATCGCCGGAACAAGTCCTGCAAATCGTCGCCGATACCGCGGAGGCCCTGGACTATGCGCACGGCCGAGGAGTGCTGCATCGCGACATCAAGCCCGCGAATATCCTGCTGTCCGAAGCGAAATTCGGCCGTGGCCCGCGGGCGATCCTCACCGACTTCGGTATCGCGCGATTGCTCGATGCCGACACCAAATTGACCGCCACCGGGACTTTCACCGCCACTCTCGCGTACGCGTCGCCGGAGCAGCTATCCGGTGAGCAGGTGGATCACCGGGCCGACCAATACTCGCTCGCTTGTACGCTTTTCACCCTGCTGGCCGGACAGTCACCCTACCCCGCAACCAACCCGGGCCAGATCATCGCCGGACATATCACCAAACCGGTGCCACGGCTCAGCAGCCGTCGCCCCGATCTACCATCGGCGCTCGATGATGTGATCGGGCGCGCGATGGCCAAGCAGCGGCACGAAAGATTCGCCAGCTGTCGCCAATTCGCGGAAGCAGCGACGACGGCGTTGCATGGAGGGCCCGCTGTGCCGGGTAATTGGGCACTCCCCACAGTGCGCAACCCGGGGCTCGAACCGATTCCGTCCACCACTACCGAGGACGATCCACGGCGTCGCCTCGCCCCGACCGTGCTGAATCGCCCTGATCCGATTCGCCGCGCGGGTGACTCGGGGTATCCGTGCCACATGTCGCCGGTGGCGGACCCTAGCCAACCGTCTGGTTTTGCCCCCAAAACCGCCGCTGCGTTCGCCCTGGTTTTCGGTCTGATCGTCGCAGTGCCCGCAGTCGCCGCGGTGATCGAGCTGGTGTCCGGTCGTGCGACGGGGCCGGGCTACAACCAGACCGCCGAGCTGGTCATCACTGCGATCGTCGCCACCGCGCTGTCGTCGTTGCTGATCGGTGGTTCTATCGGGCTGTTGGCACGAAAGCGAGCCGGACGTCTAGCAATTGTATTCGGTTCTGCCATCACCACACTGGGCGGTTTTGTTGCCGTCGGTGGGAGTCTCGTCGGTCGTGAGTATGGTGCCCTGTTGGCTTTCGTTCCCGCACTGTTGTTTTCGCTGATCGTCGTGGGATGCGCAACATCGCGCTCGACCACTCGATGGCTCGCACACATACGCGCAGCCGGATGAAGACGTTTGTCGCTCGCTCTCGGATACCAGACGCGCTGATTCGCAATAGCGTTGGCAGGTAGCGCGAATGGTCCTGAGGCGCACGAAAGGTGGGTCTCGTCGAGCGAGACCCACCTTCGCGTGTCGGGTTCCTACTTCAGCGTGATGTCATCCGCGTTGTAAGAACCTTGGCCGTACCAACCGTGGACCCAGATGGTGACCTTCGTGGTGGAAGGTCCGGTGGTGAACTTGGTCGAAAGTTGTTGGTAGGCACCGTTGGTTCCCGGTGTCCAGGTGGACGTGTCAGTGGTGCCGGAGCCGGTGACACCGAGGTAGACGTACTTGCCGTTGACCCAGGCCGACAGCGTGTACGTGCGGTTCGGTTCGACGGTGATCTCCTCGGAGCAGCGGGCGGTGTCACTGCTGCTTGCCGCGCCGGTGAGGGCGTTCTTTCCACCGTGCACCGCGGCGGTGGTGATCGAGCCGAGGTTGCCCGCGCACGACCACGGGGACAGGGCGCCGGTCTCGAAATCGCCGTTGATCACACCGTTTCCGTTCGGCGGTGTGGTCGTTGTCGTAGAGGTGGGCGGTGTGGTTGTCGTAGAGGTGGGCGGTGTGGTTGTTGTGGAGGTAGGCGGTGTGGTTGTTGTTGAGGTGGGCGGGGTCGTGGATGTCGGCGGGTTGCAGTTCGTCGCGGTACCGTCGACGGTCTTGACCACCTGGTTGAACAGGGTCGACGCCGGATCCAGATTCTCCAGCGAGTACATCATCGCGCCGCCGAGACCCTTGCAGTGCAGGTAGTCCGACTTGGCTTGGATGGATCGCAGCGAGTCGCCGCCCCACCAGTTGGTGCCGTCGTAGAAGAAGGCGGCCTGGGCGACGGGGTCGTAGAAGGTGCGCGACGGATTGTCGACGACGCCGGCCAGCTCTTTGTACATCCGGATGCCGGGGACGTTGCCGGAGGACGGACCGCCGGGTGCCGGACCTGTCGCAGGTTGGAACAACCCATTGCTGTTGCCCGCGGGCACACCGGTCCAGCCGCGGTAGTAGAACGGATATCCGATGGTCAGTTTGTTCGCCGGGAAGCCGCCGGGGATGCCGTATGAGCTGTCGCCGGTGGTCCATGCGCTGATCGCCGCGTCGATGTTGTACTTCCCGTTGCCCGGCGGGACCGGTGCCATCGGGTCGTCCGGCCTGCTGTAGATCGGGTCCTGGAAGTTTGTGGGCCCCTTGGCATCCCAGGCGCCGTGCATGTCATAGGTCATGACGTTGACGAGGTCCAGGTACTTGCCGAGGTTGTTGGTCTCGTAGTGGCGGATCTTGTCCTGGCCCGCCGCCACCGCAGCGGTCAGTGCGTAGCGTTTGCCGTCGACCGCGCCCTGCGCGTCCAGCTGCTTGCGCAATTCGGCCGTCAGCAGCGTGAAATTCGCCCTGTCCGCAGCCGAGGCGTGGTTACCCACATGGCCGCCGCCGCCCGGGTACTCCCAGTCCAGGTCGAGCCCGTCGAAAACACCCTTGCCGGTGCCCGGACCGCCGTAGCCGTCCATCTTCGGCAGGTTTCCCTTGATGAACATGTCGATGCAGGAGGAAGCGAACTTCTTGCGCGCGGCGTCGGTCGCGGACACATCGGAGAAGAACTTCGAGTACGTCCAACCGCCGATCGACAACAGCACCTTCAGGTTCGGGTGCTTGGCCTTCAGCTGCTTGATCTGCTTGAAGTTGCCGACGATCGGGTCGTCCCACTTGTCCGCGGTGCCGTCGACACTCATCGACGCGTCGTGGGACTTGCCGTAGTCGGCGAACGCGTCACCCGCGCCGTCGCCGGCATTCGGGTTGTTCTCGTCCTGGCTCGCCGCCTTGTTCGCCTCGAAACAGGTGTGTTCTGTCGGGTGGATGTTCGCGAACGCGTACATCATGTAGTCGAGCTTGGCCGCCATACCCGAGGTATCGACGTTCTTGAGGTAGAAGCGGTTCTCGTAAACCGACCACTGGTTGTAGTAGGCGATCTTGACACCGCCGGAGGTCGCGCCGACCGACGCCGTGTGCACCGGCGCGGCATTGGTGAACCCCACCAACACCGCCGATATGCCGATCACCAGACTCGCGACCGTGGCGATGAGCCCCGTATGTTTCGCGGTTCGCATGGGTCCTCCCTATGGGGACGTTGTATCGGTCCCCGATGAACCGAATCGCTTAGGTCAGCGAATCGGCCACCACGACACCCAATTTCGGTGATTGCGCGCGGCGACAGCCCGAACAAAGGAGGCAAGCGAGAACCGAGAACTGTTGTGCAAGAGGGTGTCCCGGCCAACAGCAGACCGGTCTGCCGTCACTGCCGGAACAACCATTTGAATCATGACACGAAAAGTCACCGGCGAATCCCCAGTGTAAGAGTGGGGATTTCGGCGCGTCAGTGGGTATTTACTTCCCCAGTTGCGCGGACGGGGGAGCTGAGGATTATTGTGCGCGGCGGTTATTCAACTATTTCGATGCGACCAGCCGGTAGTGGTCTTGCTGAGGCCTTGTCGCAAACCTCTGATTTCACGTTCGCCATTACGGGATGGCTTGATGTTGTTGCGTATTATGCAAACGTCGGCGTGTGTTGCCGGAAAACAGCCGTGCAAGTTATGTGAGGCTGCCATGACCGAGTAACCGTTCGTTCACTCTGATCCCGGCGGCCCGCTGCAGCCGAACGTCTGGTCATCACGAGGATCGTCGCCCTGATCGTGGTAGCGGCACTGGCCGCTGGAACGCTGGTGGGAGTCATCACCACACACCTGTGCCGGCCCAGCGTGTCGGCAACACCGCCGACTCCCACCTTCGTCATCGGATTGGCCAGTGGCGGAACTGATCGAGTCGGCCCTTGGTCGCTGACCCCCTCCGACTCGAGCGTCATCGGACCCGCCAACCGTTTCGTGGTGCCGGTGGTCGCCAAGAATTTCACCGAATTGCCCGCATATCCGGAGAACTTGCGGTTTCTTCGACGCCATTCGCAATGACAAAGGCAATTCGAGTGGACGCCACGGAGTGGAGATACGCCCATCGAGTCCGTCATCGCCACCAACCTCTTACGCTCTCATGATCGGCTACTCACTACCTCGCGTGTTCTGGGACATCCCATTCCCGGCCTCTGACAACCGAGCCCTGAATTCGACGCCGTGCGGCGGTGGTACCGCAATTCTTCTGTCGTGCGCCTCTTTTCGTGGCGCGGCGTGCAATGCCCCGTCGGACCTGGCTGAACCGGCGGGTTACCGCCTTCGCTGACCCCACAGCCGCTACCCTCGGAGGAAAACACTGCGTGGGAGGCGCTTTGAGCGACGTCGGATCGTTGTGGAAAGCCTTGGATGAGCAGTTGCTGCCGTTGCTCCGCCGATACCGCCGCAACCTCGGCTCGATGCAGGTCGGTACGAAAGCCGACGACACGTTGTTGTCCGAAGCAGACCTGGCGGCTCAGACGACCATCATCGAAACCATCGGGAGACACTTTCCCGGGTCGCGCTTCGTCGCGGAAGAAGACGAGGCGGAGCTGCCCAGCTCGGGTGAACCGACCTGGATCATCGACCCGATCGACGGTACGAGTGAGTTCATCACACCCGGCGGACGCGAATTCTGCAGTGTTCTATGCCTTCTCGAAGCCGGTGTGCCGACTGCGGCGTATGTCCTTGCGCCGGAGTTGGGTGTTGATCGCGTACCCATCTCGATCCATTGGTCGGGTGCGGTGCTGGTGAACGGAGCAACCGCTGAGCCGGTTGGCCCTACGAAGACACCGAGGCGGGCCTCGGTCACGCGAAGTAAGAACACTGTCGCGCGGAAGTTCGAGGCCGATCTCGCCGACATCGGATGCGTCATGAAGACCCGCACCACCTCCCAAACCTTGGACATGGTCAGAACCTGCATCGACCTCTCCACTTGGACCGAGCACCGAAACATCAGTTCGACCTGTTCTACCGGCCCGATCAGAAAGTCTGGGATGGGGCTGCGGGCATCGGTCTGGTGACGGCGATGGGTCGCACAGCGACCGACGACCACGGGATCAGCCCGTTACCGCTCGATGAGCAGTTTCTGAACCAACGCGAGCCGACATTCCCCGAAACGATTGCCAGCGACCCCGATTGCGTGCAGTGGTTCGTCGACTTGCTGGCGGAGTCACGGAGCGGCTGATGTCGAATCGTGTCGCCTCGCCTTGATTTCCCTCCCGCGGCACTCGGGAACCCTGGAAAGTCTGCATCAGAAGTTCCTTTACCGCGAGTTCGTCAGCGGTATGTGAGGTGTCCCGAGGACAGCGGGGAAACGCCTACGTGCGGTTCTTGGCGGGGCGGTTGGTGGCGGCGCGGCGCTCGGCTTCCTTGGCGGCGATTCGCTCGTTTTCCTTGAGGACCTCGGCGTAGTTCTCGCGTTCGCGGACCAACCATTCCGGGGGGTCGGCGAGGAGGGCGGCGATCTCGTCGGCGGTGAGGGCGTCGGAGACCTGGGCGCGGGAGAGGCCGGAGTTGGAGACGCCGAGTTTGCGGGCGGTGACGTCGCGGGGGAAGGGACCGGTGCGGCGGAGTTCGGTGAGCCACTCCGGCGGGTCGGTGCGGAGGGCTTCGAGGTCGGCGCGCGAGAGGGGGGTGTTTTGGAAGGATTCGGGGGCCGCGGGGAGGTAGATGCCGAGCTTGTTGGCTGCGGTCAGGGGCTTCATCAGCTGGGGGTTCGGGTCCGGGCTCACTGAGACAGCGTATCGGGTGGCGATAGTGTTCCTGGCATGAGCCGGTTCGAGTCGATCGATGTCGCGCGGCTGCGATGGTTTGTCGCGGTTGCCGAGGAGCTGCATTTTGCGCGGGCGGCGAAGGGGTTGAATATTTCGCGGCAGCGATTGAGTCAGACGGTCATCGAATTGGAGGGGGAGCTGGGGACGAAACTGTTCGTGCCCGGCGCGCAACCTACTCAGCTAACTGAGGATGGGGCGGCGTTGTTGGCGGAGGCGCGGGAGTTGATTGCGCGGGCCGAGCCGGTGGCCGAGGCGACAACGGACGGGCCGGCGGCGTTGCGGGTGGGGTTTGTGCCCGGTGTGACGGTGTCGAAGTGGACGCGGATCTGGGGGGAGCGGTTTCCGGATACGCCGCTCGAGGTGGTGGGGGTGCCGATGGGGGAGCAGGAAACGGCGTTGCGGGCGGGGCGGGTCGATGTGTGCTTTGTTCGGCTGCCGATCGACCGGGACGGGATGAGTGCGATTCCGCTCTATCGGGAGGTGCCGGTGGTTGTGGTGCCGAAGGATCATCCGATCTCGGTGTTCGAGCAGGTGAGCATGGCGGATCTGGCCGATGAGCGGATGCAGGACGCGTCCGATATCGACGCCGTTTCGGGTGCTATCGAGCTGGTCGCGGCCGGGGTGGGTGTCGCGGTGGTTCCGCACTCGATCGCTCGGCTGCATGCTCGTCGTGACCTGGTGTATCGCACGGTCACCGACGTTGCGGACACCGAGATCGCGTTGGCGTGGCCGACGGAGAGGACCAGTGATCTGGTCGAAGATTTCGTGGGCGTGGTGCGGGGTCGCTCGGAGCGCAGTTCTCGGTCGCCGGTTGTGCGCGCGAAAAGTGCTGAGCCGCAGAAGAAGTCGGTGGCGAAGCGGGCTGGTGGTCGACCTGGTCCGGCGAAGAACGCGGTCGGTAAGAAGAAGCCCGCGAAGCGTCGGGGGCGGTAGTTCGGATCCAGGCGGTGCACGGGTGAATCCTTTTCCGGAGTCCGCCCCTCTCTTACTTGTGCCGGCAACCACGTCGGCACGAGCCTGGGAGGTTGCTGTGATCATTGCCGCGATTGTCGTTGGCGCACTGCTGGTTTGTGCGTGCAGTGTTGCCGTGCTGCGTCGGCGGAGCCGGAAATGAGTTGGCCCGACGAACAATTGGTGGCCTGCGCGCGGGCGGGTGATGTGGAATCGATCGCCGCGTTGGTGTCGGGGACGCACCCGCATGTGCGGCGGTTCGCCTATTCGCTGTGTGCGTCGCCGGAGGATGCCGAGGATGCGGCGCAGGAGGCATTGATCATCCTGTACCGCAAGATCGGCACGTTGCGTGCGTCAGGAGCGTTGGCGGCGTGGATGTTTCGCATCGTGCGCAACGAGTGCCTGCGTCAGTTGCGGCTGATGGCGCGACCTGTCGAGGTGGCATCCGACGTCTCGATGGTTTCGGCGGAGGACGAGGCGATGCGCCGGTTGGAGGCCGAGCGGGTGGCAACGGCCATCGCGGCCTTGCCGATCGATCAGCGGCAGGTGCTGATCATGCGAGACATCCAGGGGTACAGCGGGCGAATGGTGGCGGATCGTCTCGGTATCAGTACCGCGGCGATGAAGTCGCGGTTGCATCGGGCTCGTTCCGCCGTGCAGCACTCGTTGGACGGCGGGTTTCCGGAAGCGGGTCGCGAATGAACGAGCAAAGTTTCGCCAGCACTTCGGTGCTGCGGCATCTGGCCCGAGGGGTGGCCGGATTCGGCGCACTGATCGGAGCGTTCGCGTTGCTGCCGTGGATCGGTGTCGCGAGTTTGCTACTGGCCCCGATCGGCTTCATCGCACTCCGCGGCTGCCCGACCTGTTGGGCAATCGGATTGATGCAGACCATTTCGATGGGCCGGTTGCAGCGTTCATGCGCGGATGGCCGATGCCAGCTGACGCTCGCCGATTGACCCCCACCCCACTAATCCGTCGAGCTGGACATGGCGGCAGCAACTGCGAGTGCGAACTCCGTCATGTCCCGTCCGACGGCATAGGCCGCCCCGGACCACCTTTCATCGAGCGGGACGCGTCGTGGCGGCAAAGTGCGGGTGCGTGCTGCGTCATGTCCCGCTCGACGGCATCGTTCGGCTTGTTCGGGACGTAGCGGCGGCGAATCGCGAGTGGGCGCGGCGTCATGTCCCGCTGGACGGCATTGGGCGGCTTGCCCGGGACGTAGCGGCGGCCAATCGCGAGTGCGCGCTCCGTCCATGTCCCGGCCGCCGCATCGCGTGGCCGTGCCTGGGCTCAGCTTTCGTCGAGCGGGACGTCGTCGCGGCAATGTGCGGGTGGGTGCTGCGTCATGTCCCGCTGGACGGCATCGTTCGGCTTGCCTGGGGCGTAGCGGCGGCGAATCGTGAGTGCGCGTCGCGTCATGTCCCGCTGGACGGCATCGTTCGGCTTGCCTGGGGCGTAGCGGCGGCGAATCGCGAGTGCGCGTCGCGTCATGTCCCGCTCGACGCCATCGAGCGGGCGTGCCCTGGAACAACTTTCGCTGAATGAGACGTAGCGGCGGCGAAGTGCTGCGTCATGTCCCGCGCGGCGGTGTCGGGCGGCTTGGCCGGGACGTAGCGGCGGCAAAGTGCGAGTGAGCACTCAGTCATGTCCCGCTCGGTGGCAACGGGCGGCTTGCCCGGGACGTAGCGGCGGAAATGGCGAATGCGCGCGGCTTCATGTTTCGCTCGAGGCCATCGAGCGGCCGTGCCCTGGAACAACTTTCGTCGAATGGGATGTAGCGGCGGTGAAGTGCTGCGTCATGTCCCGCTGGGCGGCGTCGGGCGGCCTGGCCGGGATGGAGCGGCGGCGAGGTGCGGGTGAGCGCTGCGGCATGTCCCGTTGGGCGGGGTCGGGCAGGCTGGCCGGGACTTAGTGGCGGCAAAGTGCGAGTGAGCGCTGCGTCTTGTCCCGCTCGGCGGCGTCGGGCGGGCTGGCCGGGACGTAGCGGCGGCGAATCGTGAGTGCGGGCACCCTGATGTCCCGCTCGACGCCGCTACTCCGAAGTGGTCAGGCGCCGCAGACTCGGTTGAGTTCGGTGGTGTACGGATCCAGGTCGGTGACGTTTTCGTCGAGTAGGGCGTTGGCGTAGCCGGTGATGGCGGCCTTCTCTTCGCCTTGGGCATCGAGGGACATCAGGGTGAAGTGCAGGGCCTGCGCGACGACGTCGTCGATGACACCGTCGGGGGAGCCGTCGATGGCCTTGTTGATCGCGACGATGGCGCGGTTGCAGGCGTCGGACTGGGCGTGGGCCGTGGCGGCGGGGACTAAGAGCAGGGAGCCGACGGCGCTGGCGGTGAGCAGCGCGGCGGCGAAGATCTTGGGCATGGGGTTCCTCACAGGTCAGCAGCGAAGGTCCGCGACTCGAGTGAGTCGCGGACCTCTCGACGCACACCGTACTGGACCCCGCTGGCCTGCTGAAAGCCGGTATATCTCAGGGCATTCGGCCGGTTCCACCATGATCAACGGCACCGCACCGTGGCGACGGTCAGGTGCCGTGGAGCTGGAAAGCTAGCGAGGCTTGCGCCGCAGGAACGAATCCCGGACCAGAATGCCGACGATGGCGGCGGCGAAACCGATGAGGAAGATGTCCTCGACCCGACCCTTGTGGTTACCGATGATCATCGCAAGCAGAATGAACGCGGTGATCCAGCCGGCGATGCGGAAGGTACGGGGCGACTCACCGCTCCATCCCCACTCTGCGGAGGGAACCTCGGCGGTGTCCACGTGAGTGACGATGCCGCGCTCGGTGCTGGCGGGTTCGAGTTCCGTGGCGGCCACGATCGCTCCTTAGCTGGTTCGGGTACCGCGGGTTCCGGTACACGCTCGATGGACTGCTGCTCGATATCGTGACATACGACGCCGCGTCGTTGTAAGTCGGCCACGCCGGTCGGGCGATGACAGCGGGCGGGGCGGGTAAGCACTGCACGGACTTTCTTGTGCGCCACAATGAACCCGTGTCCGACATCGTGAGAGTCCTGCTCCTCGGCAGTACCGGATCCATCGGTACCCAAGCGCTCGAGGTGATCGCCGCCAACCCCGACCGGTTCGAGGTGGTCGGCCTGGCCGCGCGCGGCGGCAATACCGAGCTGCTCGCCGCGCAGATGGCCGCCACCGGGACGCGCAATGTCGCCGTCGCCGATCCGGCCGCCGCTCAGCAACTGGACGTGCCGCTGGCTGGTCCGGACGCGGCTACCGAACTGGTGCGTCGCACCGAGGCCGACGTCGTGCTCAACGCGCTGGTCGGCTCGCTCGGCCTGGAACCCACCCTGGCCACCCTGCAGTCGGGGACTCGGCTCGCGCTGGCGAACAAGGAATCGCTGGTCGCGGGCGGCTCGCTGGTCACCCGCGCGGCCGCGCCCGGCCAGATCGTGCCGGTCGACTCGGAACACTCCGCGCTCGCCCAATGCCTGCGCGGCGGGCGGGCCGAGGAGGTGGACCGGCTGGTGCTCACCGCGTCCGGTGGACCGTTCCGCGGCTGGACCACCGAGATGCTGGAATCGGTGAACCCCGCTGAGGCGAAGACGCATCCGACCTGGTCGATGGGTCCGATGAACACGCTGAACTCGGCGTCGCTGGTCAACAAGGGGCTCGAGCTGATCGAGACGCACCTGCTGTTCGGCATTCCCTACGACCGCATCGACGTCACCGTGCACCCGCAGTCGATCGTGCACTCGATGGTCACCTTCACCGACGGCTCCACCCTCGCCCAAGCCAGCCCGCCGGACATGAAACTGCCCATCGCGCTGGCCCTCGGCTGGCCCGACCGGGTGCCGGGCGCCGCCGCGGCCTGCGACTTCGGCACCGCCGCCACCTGGACCTTCGAGCCCGTTGACAGCAAGGTCTTCCCCGCGATCGACCTCGCGCGCCAGGCTGGTGAAGCGGGCGGCACCGTCACCGCCGTCTACAACGCTGCCAATGAGGTTGCGGTGCAAGCCTTCCTGGACGGCGCCATCCGCTTCCCCGCGATCGTCCGCACCGTCGCCGCCGCGATCGAGGCCGCCGACCAGTGGCGCACCGAACCCAACTCCCTCGAAGAGGTCCTCGCCGCCGACACCTGGGCCCGCGACTTCGCCCGATCGCGAGTGCGCGCCTGAGACTGTTGGTGGCGCCGGTGGTCGCCTGACGGCTCCCGCGACCCGGGTTCGTGCCTGGTCGTCCGAGATCCGGGCTGGCCTGCGTGAGGTCGGCGGTGATTGGGCTGGCCTGCGTGAGGTCGCCGGTGATCCGGGCTTTTTGCCTGACGAGGCCTGCGATCCCGGGCGCGTGCTTGATGACGTCCGCGATCCTGGGCGCGTGCTTGACGACGCCCCGTGGTCCGGGGGTGCGCCTCGCGGCCGACGCCTAGCCGTGCGCGCGCCCCGCGGCCGACGCCTTACCGCGTACGCGCCCGAGCCCGCCCGCTGACCGGCGTAAACACGCGACTTCCTCGCCGACGCTCCAATCATCCCCGCGCGACGAACTCGCGTTGCCGCGGATCGACTCGCCTGGTGAGCCCCGCCTGGCACACTGAATACGCAGGGTCGGGCGGGGTCCGGTTACTGTGGTCGGGGTGCTCGCGGCCGTGACGGGATGTGCGGGTGCAGGTTTGTGGGCGGCCGACCCGGCGGTCGCACTTCATCGAGGCGAGCTGCGCTATGCAGGAGGGCTGCTAAACACATGGTCTACGCGTTGGGGTTCGTGCTGTTCGCCCTTGGCATCACGATATCGATCGCGTTGCACGAATGCGGGCACATGTGGGCCGCCCAAGCCAGCGGTATGAAGGTGCGGCGGTACTTCATCGGCTTCGGGCCGAAGGTGTTCTCGTTCCGGCGCGGTGAAACGGAGTACGGCCTCAAGGCGCTGCCGCTGGGCGGGTTCTGTGACATCGCGGGCATGACCGCGCTCGACGAACTGGAGCCCGACGAGATCGACCGGGCGATGTACCGGCAGGCCACTTGGAAACGACTCGTGGTGATGTCCGGCGGCATCGCGATGAACTTCGTGCTCGGCTTCGTCCTCATCGTGATCATGGCGGTCGGCTGGGGACTGCCGATATTGACCGAACCGCCGGTGACGGTCGGCGAATTGCAATGCCTGTCCGACGAGAACCCGGACCGCACCACCAATCCGTGCTCAGGCGTCGGGCCCGCGCAGCAGGCAGGGCTGCAGATCGGTGACACCATCACCGCCGTGAACGGTAAGCCCGTCGACAGCTGGGCCAAGTTCACGACCGAAACCAGGAACGCGACCGGGGAGATGACCTACACGGTCGACCGTGCCGGACAGTCGCTGACGCTCCGCGTGAACCCCGAGCGGGTCGTGCGCTACACCGAGACAGGGGAGAAGCGCGAGGTCAGCGCGGTCGGCATCATCCGCGAACTGCCGAAGAGTCCCGATTACAACGTGCTGACCGCGATCCCGGCCTCGCTGTCGTTCACCGGTGACCTCACCGTCCGCACCGTGCAGTCGCTCGCCCAGATGCCCGCGAAAGTGGCGTCGCTGTGGGAGGCGGTGACCGGTGGCGAACGCGACCCGGAGACGCCGGTGAGCGTCTACGGTGCGAGCCGGATCGGCGGCGAGACCGCCGAGCGCGGCCTCTGGGGGATGTTCATCCTGGTGCTGGCCAGCCTGAACTTCTTCCTCGGCGCCTTCAACATCCTCCCGCTGCTGCCGCTCGACGGCGGGCACATCGCCGTGGTGATCTACGAGAAGATCCGCGACGTCCTCCGCCGCTGGCGCGGGCTCGCCCCGGGCGCACCCGTCAACTATCTGAAGCTGTTGCCCGCCACCTACGTGGTCGTGGTCATCGGCGGTGCGTACATGCTGCTCACGCTCGCCGCGGACATCGTGAATCCGATCAAACTGTTCTGATTTCGCACTACTCGACCTGGACGAGCTCCCGGTCGAGGACCGAACCCCCACGGTGCGCCTGCGACGCGGTACCCTGTCGCCGGCGCTTGGGGGACAGCACGTTGTCGTGGGCGTCACAGGGTGGTCGTTCGGCGTGCGCGACTAAGCTCGGAAGGCGAACGGCCCGGAATGTACAGAGCGCTTGCGAGCCGCGGATGCGCGAGGCCGCACGTATGAAAGTAGGCAGCCGAAGGTGACCAGCACAATCGGATTGGGGATGCCCGCCGCTCCTGCGGCCGTTCTCGCTCCTCGACGCAAGACCCGTCAGTTGATGGTGGGCAATGTCGGGGTCGGAAGTGATCACCCGATCTCCGTGCAGTCGATGACCACCACCAAGACCCACGACATCAACGCCACCCTGCAGCAGATCGCGGAGCTGACCGCTTCCGGCTGCGACATCGTGCGGGTGGCCTGTCCGCGTCAGGAAGACGCGGACGCACTGGCGACGATCGCCCGCAAGAGCCAGATCCCGGTGATCGCCGACATCCACTTCCAGCCGCGCTACATCTTCGCCGCGATCGACGCGGGCTGTGCCGCGGTGCGCGTGAACCCCGGCAACATCAAGGAATTCGACGGCCGGGTCGGCGAGGTCGCCAAGGCCGCGGCGGCCGCGGGCATCCCGATCCGCATCGGCGTCAACGCCGGTTCGCTGGACAAGCGGATGCTGGAGAAGTACGGCAAGGCCACCCCGGAGGCGCTGGTGGAATCCGCGCTGTGGGAGGCCAGCCTGTTCGAGGACCACGGTTTCGGCGACATCAAGATCTCGGTCAAGCACAACGACCCGGTGGTCATGGTCGAGGCCTACCGGCAGCTGGCCGCGCGCAGCGACTACCCGCTGCACCTCGGCGTCACCGAGGCGGGCCCGGCGTTCCAGGGCACCATCAAGTCCGCGGTGGCGTTCGGCGCGCTGCTGTCGGAGGGCATCGGCGACACCATCCGCGTCTCACTGTCCGCGCCACCCGCCGAGGAGATCAAGGTCGGCGACCAGATCCTGCAGTCGCTGAACCTGCGCCCGCGCAAGCTCGAGATCGTGTCCTGCCCGTCGTGTGGCCGCGCCCAGGTGGACGTGTACACGCTGGCGAACGCGGTCAGTGCCGGACTGGAAGGCATGGAGGTGCCGTTGCGGGTGGCCGTGATGGGCTGCGTCGTGAACGGCCCCGGTGAGGCGCGCGAGGCCGACCTCGGTGTCGCGTCCGGCAACGGCAAAGGCCAGATCTTCGTCAAGGGCGAGGTCATCAAGACCGTGCCGGAGGCGATGATCGTGGAGACCCTGATCGAGGAGGCGCTGCGCATCGCCGAGCAAATGGGCGTGGAAGCGGGCGCGGGCGAACCGGTCGTCACGGTCAGCTGAGTCGCCGACCGAACTTCACCAGGCCCGGGCGGGGCTGAAGGTGCGCTTCGCCCGGTTCAGTTCGACACACCTCGGACTGTTGCGTTCGGCATAGCCGTACCACATCGTCGATATTCGTGGCAGGCTATCACCGTGCGGAGTCTGCTGGAGCCGACGCGAAGGGCGAAGTACGTCCCCGCGCGGCAGCTCGCGAACCGGGACCTGGGCCAGGTCCTGCGAATTCTGGATGCCGATCCGGTGGCCTCGTGCATGGTCGCCGCCCGGCTCCAGGAATTCGGCCTGGACACGGCCAGGTGCGGGCAGGGTGAACTGTGGAGTCGCGGTGGCCCGGCGGAGTCGTTGTGTTTCTCCGGCGCGAACCTGATCCCGCTGCGCGGTGATCGCAATGCGCTGCGGGCGTTCGCGGACCGGGCGATCCGGTGGCCGCGCATCGCCTCCTCGGTGGTGGGGCGTCGTGAACTGGCGTTACCGCTGTGGGAGATGCTGTCCGACCATTGGGGTCCGGAGCGGGAACTACGCGGCGAGCAGCCGCTGCTCGCCCTGACTCAACCGCCGCTGGTGGCTCCCGACCCGACCGTCCGCCGGGTGCGCCCGGACGAACTCGATCGCTACCTCTGCGCCGCGATCGCCATGTTCATCGAGGAAGTCGGTGTGGATCCTCGCGCTGGTGACGGTGGCCGCGGCTACCGTCGCCGCATTCAGAGCCTGATCGAATCCGGCCGGGCCTGGGCACGTTTCGAGGACGGCGAGGTCGTGTTCAAGGCCGAGGTCGGTTCGCTGTCCCGGCGCACCGGCCAGATCCAGGGTGTCTGGGTGCATCCCGAACATCGCGGCACCGGGCGCGGCACCATGGGCACCGCCGCCATTGCCAACGCGGTGATCGCGTCCGGCCGCACCGCTAGCCTTTATGTGAACGACTACAACGAAGTCGCGCGCCGCGCTTACTCCCGGGTCGGCTTCCGGCAGATCGCTACCTTCTCCACGGTCCTGCTCGACTGACCCCGCCTACGCTGAAAACTGTTTCAGTGGAAAGAAACACGGAGCGGCGCGGGTGTTTGCTCGGCGTTGGCTATTACCATCGGTATCGATGTCGACTAGCACTACTCCGCTGAGAACACCGCTTCTCATCACGCTCACTGTCGCGCTGCTCGCGGTGCCCGCGGCGGGTTGTGCGCGCGGCCCGCAGGGCCCGGTACCCGCGGCCGACGACTTCGTCGCGGCGTTCGCCGAACGCGACCTGACGGCTGCGGCTCAGCTCACCAATCAGCCCGAAAAGGCTGGAGCTGCAATGGGTTCCGCCTGGGACCACCTGCAGGCCGAGCGGCTCACCGCTCGCATCGGCTCGTCCAGGGTCACCGGCGACACCGCGACCGTCGACTACACCTACGAGTGGCGCCTCCCCAAGGACCGGACCTGGCGTTACACCGGGCAATTGCAGATGGGCCGCAGCGGCGGTCGCTGGAAAGTGCGCTGGACCTCCTCGAACATCCATCCCAAACTCGGTGACACGCAGACGATGTCGCTGCGATCGACCCCGGCCCCGCGCGCCAGGGTGAACGAGCAGGCCGGCAGCGATGTGCTGGTGCCCGGCAAAGTTTCCCGGGTCGCGTTCACCGCGGCGAACGCCGGGGACCCCGGTGCGGTCGCGACCGTGCTCGCGGGGGCGTTGCGCCGATTCGACCCGCAGCTCACGCCCGAATCCATCCGGGACGCCGCCACCGCGACCAGCGGCGCGTACACGGTCGCATCGCTCAGCGAGAACGAATTCGACCAGGTGAGTACCGATCTCATCGGCCTGCCCGGCGTGGTGATCAGCACGCAGTGGGACCTGGTGCCCACCGACCGCGCCTTCGCTCCTGATTTGCTGGCCCAGATCCGGAAGACGGTGATCGCCGAGGTGGACGGCAAGGCGGGCTGGAGCGTGGTCACCATGAACGCGAACGGTGCCGACACCGATGTGCTCACCGAGGTGCCGTCGCAACCGGCCCCCTCGTTCTCGCTCAGCGTGGACCGGAATGTGCAGAACGCCGCGCAGCGCGCCGTCGACCTGCGCGAAGAGCAGACCATGATGGTGGCCCTGCGCCCGTCCACCGGCGCGATCCTGGCGATCGCGCAGAACAAGGCGGCGGATCGGGACGGCCCGGTCGCGACGATCGGGCAGTATCCGCCGGGTTCGGTGTTCAAGACGGTGACCGCGGCGGCCGCGATGTCCACCGGCCTCGCCACCCCGGACACGGTGCTGCCCTGTCCGAGCCGAATCACCATCGGGGAACGCATGATTCCCAACTACAACCTGTTCACGGTCGGTGACGTGCCGATGATCACGGCCTACGAGCGGTCCTGCAACACCACCTTCGCCAACGTGGCCAGCAGGCTGCCGGGCGACGCGCTGCACGCGGCCGCCGCGAAACTCGGTGTCGGACCGGGCTATACGGTGGCCGGATTGCCGACGTTCTCCGGCTCGGTGCCGCCCTCCGACGGGCTGATCCAGCGCACCGAGGACGGTATCGGCCAGGGCAAGGTGGTGGTCAGCCCGCTCGGCATGGCTTTGATGGCGGCCACCATCGCGCACGGCTCGGTACCCGTGCCGTACCTGATCGCGGGCCGCACGACCACGGTCGACGGTGAGCTGACGACCTTCCCGCCGCAGGTGATCACCGGGTTGCGGGCGATGATGCGCAGGGTGGTCACCGGCGGCACCGCGGAGCGGATCGCCGATCAGGGGGAGGTGTACGGCAAGACCGGTGAGGCCGAGGTCGACGGTGGGTCGCACTCGTGGTTCGTCGGCTACCGCGGGGATATCGCGTTCGCGACGCTGCTGGTCAAGGGTGGCAGCTCCGACAACGCGGTCGCGGTCACCCGCGATATGGTCGCCGCGCTGCCGCCCGGTTACTGAGCCTGGTCTTGCGCTGACTGGTTGCTGGTCGCGGCGGTGTGGTCCATGATCGCGGCGCCCGCGTCGCCGCCGTCGAGGATCTGCACGGTGGCCGCGCCGCTGAGGATGATGGCCACACTGGCCAGAACTGTGGTGGAACGCTTCATTGTTCGGCTCCCTCGGGTCAGGGGTGTCGACGGGGGAATGGTGCTGGTTACTCCGCGCGGAGGTTGCCGCGCAAAGTTTTCTGGAAGTTTGCTGAAGCAGAACCGTAAACCGTGATCGATTCAGTGAACAAGCGCAAGTGACGGACGACATGTCAGGCCCGTGAAGTGCGTCGGGTCACATTCTCTGGCGATCTTCGGTGAGGCTACCGTCGGGCGAGAGGCCGATTTCGTGGATTGTGGCGATGGTGGAACTACTCCGTGAAATGAGCGATCGCGCCGAATAATGTCGAGAATTTACCCACGCTCTGCGGAGGTATTCGGATCCGCAGGGTTTGTCCGCTGCGTGGGGGGTCGGTTGTCGGTGGGTCCCCGCAGGCAATGGGGGTTTGTCCGCAGCGATCGAAGCCGCCAGGTGAACTTCGGAAACCGAGCCGAGGGGAGCCGCCGAGGCGGACCTCGAAGCGGCGGTCCGTGATCTGCTCGCGGACGGCCGAGCCGCGGGAACCATTCGTGCCGACGCCACCGCGGCGGATAGCTACCTGATGGTCGGCGCCTTGTCCGCGACCATCCGTACCCGTAGCGGCGACTGGCGGCGGTTCATCGAGCTTGCGACGACGGCCTGAGACATGGCCGCTTTCGCGCGCGGCTACTCGGCGCGGCGCAACGTGGCGGCGAGGTGGTGTTGCAGTGGCTCGCCGACGGCGGCCATGCGCAACGTGTAATCGATGGTGTCGCCTTTCAATTGAAAGGTGCGACCAAGGGCGGTAACGAGTTTCGCGGTGCCGGTGCGGCCGATGCTGGTGGAGTCGAATTCCATGTGCAGCGCACCGTCGGCGACATTCAGTGCGCCCTCACATATTTCGGTGATTCCGGTGGGATGCGCCAAGATCAATTCGACCCGGTCCGGGCTCGGGCACCGCAGATAGCCGGTTTCGGCGTGCATCGGGCGGCTGCCGTCGGCGGCGCGGGTGCGCTGCCGATAGGTGAGGAACGGGCGGCCGAGGTGGCCGAACCGGACTTCTTCCAGGTAATCGAACGACTGGATGGTCGGGTATTCGCCGTGTCCGTTGCCACGCCAGGTGCCGAGCAGTGGAGCGAGGGGGGCGATATCGGGATGGGGCGCGATTGCGGGTTGGGGTTCGACCACGGCGCACAGCCTAAACCTTGTTGGTTCGCGGGGTGTTCGTATACTGCCGAATTCTGTTGAAGCTAAGGTTAGCATCGCCTAAACGCCGATCGTGGTGTGTGGCCCACAGACCTTGCCGGCAAATATCGACCGGCTCGGAGAATGCGCTTTCGTCGGGGTAGCGCGTGCTCCGCTGTGCGGTTCGTCCCGGCAGGGGCGAGCCTGTCGGAAAGGAACAAGATGTTGAACGGACACTGCAGTGATTTGCGCCCGGCCGGTGCGTGGCGGGCGCGGACGAGAAACGGTCTGCTGCGTGCCTCGGTGCTCGGCGCCGCGCTGGTGGTGGCCGTCGCATGCTCGGAGTCCGAGCCGGCCGACACCGAGGTGCCCGCACTGGACGGCAATCGGTATGTGCAGACGAACCTGGCCGCCAGCAAAGCCGAGTATCAGGCGCTGTTCACCTTTCCCGACATGGTGAACGCCTGGGGCCTCGCCGACCGGCCGAAGGGCGCGGGCGGCCATTTCTGGGTGGGCGCGGGCGGCAAGTCGTTCCAGTTCGTCGGCGATGTGACCGCGTCCGCGGACCCGAAGTTGCAGAAGCTGTTCCAAGATCCGCTGAAGATCGTCACCATTCCCGGCGCCGACGCCGACACCTCGGACAACGGCATCGGCAAGGCCACCGGTGTGCTGTTCAACCCGGCGCCGATCACCTCCGATCTGTTCGTGGTGCGCGATCAGTCGGTCGAGGTGAACGGTGCGCGGCAACTGCTCAGCGGCTCGGCGCGGTTCATCTTCGCCACCGACTCCGGCAAGATCTCCGGCTGGACCGAGCAGGGCGCCGACGGCACCATCGTCCGGCAGGACGGACCGGCCAACCTGATGTTCGACGGCGAACCGCAGGGCATGCAGTTCTTCGGTATCGCGCTCAACCCGTCCGGTGACAAGCTGCTCGCGGCCGACTTCGGCGAGGAGCCGCAGGTGCGCACCTTGGACAAGAACTGGCAGTTGATCCCGACCACGGGCTTCGTCAACCCGTTCGCCACCGGAGAAGCCATCGACGCCGCCGCGCCGGACAAGGGCAAGAAGGTGAAGCCGGGCGATCCCGCTCCGTTCAACGTGTCCACCGTCGGCAACCGGGTGTTCGTCGCCTACGCCACCACCAAGCCGGCCGAGGCCGACGCGACCAAGCTCGATGTCGGCGAAGAGGATTCGCTGGACAAGGATCAGGAGAAGGACGCGAAGGGCCTGCCGGACAAGGGCAAGGTCGCCGAGTTCGACGCCGACGGCAAGCTGGTTCGGGTGCTCGACGGCGACAAGCGCTTCAACGCACCCTGGGCGGTGACCGTCGCACCCGCCGGCTTCGGGCCGCTCAGCGGCAAACTGCTGATCGGCAACTTCGGTGGCGCGGGCTACATTCTCGCGTTCGACGACGCGACCGGTGAGTTCGTCGACTACCTGCGCGATGCGGAGAGTAAGCCCGTTGCGGTGGAAGGGCTGTGGGCGCTGATGTTCGGCAACGGGGAGAGCCTCGGTGATGCCGACTCGCTGTACTTCACGGCGGGTCCGGAAGATGAGAAGGACGGGCTGTTCGGCAAGCTCCGCCTGAAGTAGATCCTGACGTCGACGGCCCGCGCTCTCGGAGTGCGGGCCGTTCGCGTGTGTCGGCCTGAGTCGCGCGAGCCAAGCCCGCGAGCCGAGCCGAGCCGGGCCCGCGAGCCGAGCCGGGCCCGCGAGCCGGGCCGGGCCGAGCCGAGCCGGGCCGAGCGGAGTCGAATGGTTGCTATCTGATCTTGCCGAGCAACCATATGACTCTGCTGAAGTGGCAAAGCTCGACAAGCTGCCGCTGCCCGTCCGATTGCGCACTGCTTGTTTCCGATCGCTACCTGCGGCCAGCGGGTGCGGATGGCCGGGGCTGGGTGTTCTGAGCACGGATCGCTTGTTCGACTTCCTCGACCGCGGTGCGAATCATGGTGGCGTAGGGGGTGTCAGGAAGGGTGTGGAGGGTGGCTCGGGCGGCGCCGACCTCACGTTGGGCGGCGGCGAAGGAGCTCAGCCGGCGATAGTTGTCGGCCAGGTTGAGGTGCAGGGAGGGGTAGAAGCCTTGGACGTCCAGGCTGGGCTCGTACTGCTGGGCACGGGCGTTGGTCAGCGCGTCCGCGGCATCTAGGGCGCGAATGTCCCAGGCGAGGGATTCGGCTGCGTCGTCGTAGAGGTCGGCGAGGTAGTGCGCGAGGCTGCAGCGGTGTAGCGGGTCGCCCTGTGGGCCAACGGAATTCCAGAGGGTCAACAGGGACTCGCGGGCCGCGTCGGGGTGACCTTCGTGCCCGAGTGTTACCGCCTGCGTGATGGCGGCCATGGTGTCGTCTGTCATGGCAAATGGTCCTTAGTTGTCGAGTGGCTGCCGGGTCGGCATGGCCAGGGTGGTGAGGTCGCCGTCGGTGGCGGAGCGCAGGACGACCGGGAGGTCGGCTGCGGCGATGTCGAGCATGAGATCCGGGCCCAGCGCGGTGTGGATCGCGGGCAGCAGTGTTGCTACGTCGAAGGAGAT
The DNA here is from genome assembly GCF_007990755.1 of Nocardia ninae NBRC 108245. Taxonomy (GTDB): domain Bacteria; phylum Actinomycetota; class Actinomycetes; order Mycobacteriales; family Mycobacteriaceae; genus Nocardia; species Nocardia ninae. The sequence continues at coordinate 86,835 of NZ_BJXA01000010.1, forward strand.
ATCGATGGCGTCGCCGGTGACCGTGGCGGGGAGGTGGTGTCGGTGGCTGTCATCGGAGACCGTGAGACCGGTCTGGTCACGTGGAGTGACGGCGTCGGTGGCGAACGGGTTGACGAAGCCCGTGGTCGGAAGCAGCTCGAACCGTACTGTGCGGGAGGAGTTTTCGAGTAGATCGCGTAACCGATCCCGTGCCGTGAGTACTCGTGTTCGGACCGGCGCGAGTCCCGACAGCACCGCTCGATAGTCGGGAAACGGTTCGTCGATCACTCGGCAATGCCGCTCGGCGCCGTCACCGGTGAGTACCAGTGCCTGATCCCTTGGGGCAGCGATGATTTCGCCCTGCTGTCGCAGCCATGCGATGACCGGCGTGACGTCGCTCGCGTCCACGACCAGCGCCCAATCGTCGCCTCGCCGATCCCGTGTCACCACTGTTCGTGTCGACAGCCGATATCGATCGGTGGCGGTGAGCGTCAGCGAGTTCGCGTTGGCCTCCACCAGAATCCCGGCGAGCACGGGTATTTCGCGATCGATCGCCGCTGCGGCCCGCACTTGTTCGAAGGCATCTGCCAGCAATGCGGCTGACAGCACGACCCGGTCGCCCATCGATCCGGCACCGAGGGTCTGTTTGATCGTCTCGGCAACGCGGGCGGCCTCCTGTGCCCGGCGCGCCAGCTCGCCGACGTGCTCGTCCAGCAAGCGTTCCGCGCGCTCGGTATCACCGGACAGGATGTCGGAGATCGAGTCGAGCGGTACCTCGATCGCCCGCAGCTTGCGGATCAGCGCCGCGCGTTCCCGCTGTGCCGCCGTGTAGTAGCGGTACCCGGTGAGCGGATCCACCCGGGCGGGTACCAGCAATCCGCTGTCGTCGTAAAACCGCAGCGCACTGGCTGTGAGCCCGCTCGCTCGCGCCAGCACGCCTATCGTGATCAACCCGTCGGACTCTGCCACCCCGTCATCATGGAGTCTCAGGTAGGCGGAAGGTCAAACCGTGCGATCGGCCGGACCGGTGAGTGCCGCGTCCCATCGTCGCGACCAATCCCAGACGCCGCGCAGGGCGACGCCGAGTTCGGTTCCCGCGGTGGTGAGTTCGTAGGACTTGTCCGCGTTCTTCACGATCAGCCCCGCGCTTTGCAGGTGTTGCAGGCGCACCGACAGCATGCTGGAGGAGCAGTTGTTCATCCGTCGCCGCAGTTCGAGGAACCCGAGCCGCCCTGGTTCCAGCTCCCACAGCACGCGCAGCACCCACCGCTGACCCAGCAGTTCCATCGCGGCCAATACCGGTGCGTTCGCTGGATCGGCCCGGTCCTTGGGCGGCCTCGCCCCGCTTGCACTTCTCATTTAGAACTACCATAGTGATTCTGAATTAGAAGCAATCCGTCGGGCCGCCGGGTCCGCAACCGAGAGGGAGACGGTGGTCGAACCAGCCGGACAGCGAATCGTTCTGATCACGGGTGCCTCCCGCGGCATCGGCGCCGAAACGGCGCGCATCCTTGCCGGCCGCGGCGACCACGTGATCATCAACTACCGCGAAAAGGCCAAGCGCGCCAACACGATCGCCGACGAGATCATTGCTGCGGGTGGCAGCGCGTCCACCGCGGGCGCCGACATCTCCGACGAGGACTCCGCCCGCGCCCTCATCGACGGCATCGTCCAGCAGTTCGGCCGCCTGGACGTCCTGATCCTGAACGCCTCCGGCGGCCTGGAGCGCAACGCCGCCACCGACTACGCCATGTCGATCAACCGTGACGCGCAAACCCGGCTGGTCCGACTTGCCTTGCCGCACCTGCCTTCCGGTGCCCGCATCGTCTTCGTCACCAGCCACCAGGCGCACTTCCACGGCCGCAAACCCGTTCCCGCCGAATACGAACCCATCGCCGCCAGCAAACGCGCGGGCGAAGACGCACTACGCGCCATGATCCCCACCCTCACCACACACGGCGTCACCCTGCACACCGTCTCCGGCGACATGATCGACGGCACCATCATCGTCCAGCTCCTGGAACGCCGAAACCCGGACGCCGTCGCCGCCCGCCGCGACACCGCCCCACTGCCCACCATCACCGAATTCGCCACCGCCGTAGCCGAAGCCACCACCACCCCCGCCCAATCCGGCCACACCACCTACATCGGCGGACCCGACTACCTCACCACCGAGCCCGCACTTTCGTAACCCGCGGCCGCACCGGGTTCGGATCGACCGGCGCCGGTTAATCAGTGGAGACCCACGGCCCGAACTTCCAGGATGAAGGCATGGTCGACTACGCGGACACCGCCTGCCGGATCGAATGGGACCAGCTGCCGCACGATGTCCGCACCGGGATCGAGCGTCGGCTCGGGAGCACTGTCGCCCGCGCGGACGGGCAGCGTACTGGGTTCAGTTATGGCATGGCGGCTCGGTTGTTGTCGGCGGACGGGTCGCGAATATTCGTGAAGGCGATCCGTGCGGACGACGAACTGGCGGCGATGTATCGCCGCGAGGCGGAAATGGCGGCGCAGTTGCCGGAAAGTCTTCCGGCAGCACGATGCCGGTTCGAAATGACCGTGGCCGGGTGGCTCGTCTCAGCGTTCGAGGATGTGGCGGGCGCGCAACCTCGATTGGCCGACCCGGGGGAGCTGGCCGATGTGCTGCGGACGGTGCAGCGGCTGGCCGAAACGCTGACGCCATGCCCGCTCTGGGACATCCCGGAGATTGCGGCCGAGATGGAGTCCGAGTTCACGGGGTGGCGAGGTTTCGCGAAATCGGGAGCACCCGCGGATCTGGACGATTGGTCGGTACGCAACCTCGACCGGTTGGCCGAGCTGGAGGCCCGGTGGTCTGCAGGTGTGCGTGGCGAGACGCTGCTGCACGCGGATCTGAGTCCAGGGAACCTGGTGCGACGGCCGAATGGTGAAGTCGTCGTGGTCGATTGGGCCTGGGCGTGCCGGGGAGCGGCTTGGGTCGATCTCATCCTGCTCGCCCCGTATTTCGCAGCCTGCGGTGTCGATCCGGAGCCGATCGTCGCCGGCCATCCGGTCACCGAGGATGTCGATCCGGCCGAGATAGACGCGCTGGTGTGTGCGCTTTCCGGGTATTGGGCGGTCAACTCCCGGCGGCAACCGCCGGCCCGCTCGCCGCATCTGCGTGCGCATCAGGCACGATTTGCCCGACTCGCCCGGGATTGGTTGCGGCGCCGCGTCGATTGGGCATAGCCGCAGGTCATTAGTTCCGGGTGGCAGATTAAGGTGTGCTCACTCGAGGTTTGCCGAACCCGGATCGACGCGACGGCAGGCTGGTGGGGAGGTGGCTGACCAGCGCGTGTCGGATGAATGGAAGTAGGTGAAATCGACGTGGAGGGGGGAAGTCTCGTTCACTCTATCGATGTGTGCCAGGTGCGCGATGAGCTGCGGCGACGGTGCGGTGTTCGGTACCCGGGTGCGTGGTCGCACGTCCAGGTGGGTGCGCTGCGATGAACCACTCGGGCAACGACCGCGCGCTCCCCGGAAAAGACCTGCTGCTCGCGGCCTTCCGCGGCTTCCCGCACGAGGACCATCCGATGCTGGAGGCGGCGGGCGAACTGGCTCAGTTGCATCTGGTCCGCGAGCGGACCCCGGCGACCGAGTCGGTCAAGATCGATCGGCGTCGCATCCAGCTGGTGCGCACCATCGACCGCTGGGTCACCTTGGCGACCCCGGTCCCGGAGATCGCCGCCCCCGAGCACACCGAAACCGTCGGCAGAATCGTGGATCGGCTCGCGGGGATGACCGCACAGGCGTTCGCCGCGCTGGCCTACGCCCCGGAGGCGGTGTTCTACGACGCGTGGGTGCAGATCGAGGAGCTGGCCGACGGCTACCAGGACCTCATCGACGACCTGCGCTACGGCATTCGGCGATTACCGGACGACCCGTACGAGCGGTCGTAACTATTTCCCGCGGCCGAACAGCCGGAACGACCGGCTCCGGCGCTGCGGCAATGTCGCGTAGACCATGGTCATGTCGGCGAACACCTCCGCCTCCCGCTCCCGTTCGACGCCGAACTCGGTCCGGCCGAGCACATGCTCGATCGACTGCGGCGACACCGACGGCAGCAGCAGCCCCAGCGCAGGAGGCACCGGCGTGCTGCGATCCGATTCGGTCGTGCCGTGGCCGAGCAGCATGTGCCCGACCTCGTGCAGGATGATGTGGTCGGCATTGCGGTCGGTGGCGTCGACGTCGTAGACGATGATGTCGTCGTGTTTGCGCGCGACCCAGAGACCGCCTCCGCCGCAACCGATCTCGTTCAGCAGCGGCTTGGGCGCGGTGTGCAGGCTGATGGAGCGGCCGCGGTGCGCGGCGACAGCGGCCAGATAGGCCGCCAGGTTCCACGGGTTGGGGAGGGGCACGGTTCGGGTCGCGTCACCGAAACGAGCTTCCATGCTGGTCATCCCGGCACACATTACTCACCGTGCCGCGACTAGTCACCTAGTGATCCGGGCGAACCCGGCGTGAGTTGGTGCACTGTCCGAGAACAAGATCCACTATTCGACGGGTGGTTTCGCCGCTGCGGGTGCGGCGTGGAAGTAGCGAATCGCCAGGTGGTTGACGCCCCACAGCACGACGCCGACCGCGAGCAGCACCCCCGCGATCGCGTACTGCTCCGGATTCCGATCGGTCCACGGCGTCACCAGGAACCCGCACGTCAACGCCCCGATCACCGGCAGCGCGGTCGGCGTGCGGAAGTGCTCGTGCGCCACCGGATCTCGGCGCAGCACCAGCACGGCGACGTTCACGATGGTGAACACGGCGAGCAGCAGCAGCGCGGTGGTGCCGCCGAGCTCGGGCACCTCGCTGACGACCGCGATCAGGCACAGCGCGAGCAGCGTGGTGAACAGGATCGCGATGTAAGGCGTGCGCCGACCGGCGTGGACGTGCCCGAGCTGCCGCGGCAACACACCCTGCCTGGCCATGCCGTAGAGCAGGCGGCTGGCCATCAGCATGTTGATCAGCGCGGTGTTGGCGACGGCGATCATGCTGATGTAGGCGAAGACGTGCGTCGGGAACGCCGGCCAGCCCACCTGCACCACTTGCAGCAGCGGTGTGTCGCCTTGGCCGAGTTGCGCCACCGGCACCAGGGCGATCGCGGTGATCGAGACGAGCACATAGACGAGCGCGGTGATGGCCAGGCCGGCCAGCAGCACCTTCGGGAAGATCCGGCTCGGCTGCTTGCACTCCTCGGCCATATTGACCGAGTCCTCGAAGCCGACCATCGCGTAGAAGGCCAGCGTGGTGGCGGCGATGACGCCGCCGACCGCAGTCCGGTCGCCGGTGTCGAACTCGACCACCCGGCCGAAGTCGCCGTCGCCCGCGCCGAGTGCCCAGCAGCCGATCCCGATGACGATCAGCAGACCGGTCAGCTCGATGCAGGTGAGCAGCACGTTGAGCTTGACGCCCTCGCTGACCCCGCGCAGGTTGATCGCCGCGACCACCATCATGAAGGCCAGCGCGATCAGGGTGATCGCGATGCCCTTGCCGAGATCCAGGTCGAAGGCCGCGGCGAAGTTGGCCGCGAAGGCGCGCGACGCCGTCGAGGCCGAGGTGATCCCGGAGCACATCACCGCGAACGCGACCATGAAGGTCAGGAATTGGATGCCGAAGGCTTTGTGCGTGTAGAGCGCGGCACCGGCCGCATGCGGGTATTTGGTGACCAGTTCGAGGTAACTCATCGCGGTGACCAGCGCGACCAGGAACGAGACCACGAACGGCACCCACACCGCGCCGCCGACCTCGTTGGCGACCTTGCCGGTGAGCGCGTAGATCGAGGAGCCGAGGATGTCGCCGACCACGAACAGCAACAGCAGTCCAGGGCCCATCACACGCTTCAGCTCCGGCTGCGATTCCCGCTGTGCGGTGACCTCGGCCATGGTCCCTCCCAGATGTTCGAACAGATGGATGCGGTACCCCGAACCACTCGAAAGTAGTCGACCGACTTTTACTTTCGCGGCAAATCGCGCGACGCGGTGAACCGAAACGCGCGCTGTCTCGGTATCTCCTAGGACAAGTCACCCGCGACATGCGGACAAGTGCCGGTTCCCGGCAAACCGGTGCGGATATCCGCAGGATGAGAGCGTGCAGATGAGCCTGCTGACGGTGGCGTCGCGGCCGCGGATCGGGGCGGCCGCTCAGTGGTGGGTGCTGACCTGCCGCCTGATCCGGCCGTCCTGGCGCAATGGTGAGTTGGTGACCGCCGTGGTCGCGCCGACCGTGTTCACGCTGGGGTTCTATGTGCCACTGAATCTGGTGATGAGCGTGTACGGGCACGGGCTCAGCAGTTACGCCCAGTTCCTCATGCCGATGATCGTGATGCAGGCGGTGGCGTTCTGCGCGACCTCGGCCGCGTTCCGCGCGGCCAGCGACGCCAAGGATGGGCTCACCGTTCGATTCGGCTCGATGCCCATGCCCGCGACGGCGCCACTGGCGGCGCGGGTGACGGCGGCTATGTACCGTGCCGTGATCTCGTTGGCGGTCGCTGTTGTGTGCGGGCTGGTGATCGGCGTCAGGTTCTACGGAAGCTGTTGGCATACGGCGGGATTCATGGCCCTCTCGTTGTTTATCGCGTTGTCGTTCTGCCTGGGCGCTGATCTGATCGGCAGCCTCGCGAAGAGTCCCGAGGCGATCACGCAGGCGCTCATCTTTCCGCAGTTGATCCTCGGCCTGGTGTCCACCGGTATCGCGCCGGCGCACCAATTTCCGTCCTGGCTCCAGCTTTTCGCGCGCAATCAACCGGTGTCGCAGTTCGTGTACGGTCTGCGCGCGCTGGCCGGTGATCCGAGTGGCAACGCGGGCGTCGTCGGCTGGCCGGTGCTCGGGCCCGGCTTGGCCTGGGCGGTCGGGATACTCGTGGTGTTCGGTGGGCTGAGTGCGGTCGTCGCCATGCGGAGGACGGGATGACTCAGACGGACGATCAGGTAGCCGCGGCGAATCTGCCTGTAGTGCACGGTCACACCGAGACCTGGCGGTTGCTGGTGCCGCAGACCGTCATCCAAACCCGGCGGCTGCTGCTGCGCTGGTGGCGTGACCCGTTGACGATGGTGCAGTCGCTGGTGTTTCCGGCGCTACTGCTGATCGTGCTGAATACTGTGCTGGGCAAGCAGATTTCGGTGTTCTCCGGCGCGAGCGCCCTGTACGGCTCCGTGCCGATGGTGGCGCTGGTCGGGGTGATGTCGGGGTCGCTGGCCGGGGCGATCACGCTCGGCCGGGAACGCGATCAGGGCCTGCTCGCTCGACTGTGGGTGCTGCCGGTGCATCGCGCGTCCGGACTCGCCTCGCGGATCCTCGCTGAGGCCGTCCGAATCCTGTTGTGCACCACGGTGTTGTTCGGGGTGGGCATGCTGCTCGGCTTCCGATTCGAGCAGGGGCTGCTCGCCGGGATCGCGCTGTTCGGGGTGCCGCTGCTGTACGGGCTCGGCTTCGCGACGTTGGTCACGGCGGTCGCGGTGTTCAGTGCGAAAGCGGCACTGGTGGAGGCGGTTTCGCTGGGCTCATCGATCATGATGTTCTTCAGCACCGGGTTCGTGCCGTTGGCCGCGTATCCGCGCTGGGCGCAGCCGATCGTCGCGCACCAGCCGATGAGCTACGCGATCGACGCCATGCGCGGGCTGTCCCTCGGCGGAGCGGTGCGAACCCCGTTGCTCGCCACCGTGGCGTGGTCGGTCGGTGCGATCGTGCTGTTCGCGGTGCCCGCAGCCGTCGGCTACCGCCGTGCCAGCCGCAGTTAGTGCCCCATCCGCGCCGCGGCGTCCATGATCATCTCCGCGGAGTCGCGCGGGCTCAGCGCCATCGCGCGCAGTTGGTCGAAGATCACGCCGAAGCGCCGGATTTCGGGGTGACCCTCGATGAGTTCGTCGCCCGCGATGCCCTCCACGTACACCAGCTCCGGGTCGGCCGGATCGTGGAAGTCGAGCAGGGTGAACGAGCCTGCCATGCCGGGGTGCGCGCCCGCGTCGAACGGGAGTACCTGCAGGATCACGTTCTTGCGCTTGGTTTCCTGGAGCAGCCGATTCAGCTGGCCGTGCATGACGGCCGGCCCGCCGACGGTGCGCCGGATCGCGGCCTCGTCCATCACCACCCACAGTTCGAGCGGGTCCTCCTTGGTCAGGTTGGCCGCGCGGTCCATCCTGGCGCGTGCCCGGTCCTCCATGATCGACGCTTCCACCTTCGGCATCGAGGTGTCGATCACGGCGGTCGCGTACTCCATCGTCTGCAAAAGCCCTGGGATGGTGGAGGTCTGGTAATGCCGCGCGGACAAGGCCTCGGCCTCGAAATTGATGTACGCCGCGTACACCTCGGACACACTGCCCTCATAGGCCCGCGACATACCCGGCTTGAGCGCGTCCGACAGCAGCTCCATCGCGTCCTCGCGCTGCTCCTCGGTCACGCCGTACAGATCGAGCATCGCCTGGAGGGTGCGCCGCTGCGGCCGGGCCTGCGCGGTCTCGATCCGGTACAGCGTGGTGACATTTATACCGGTCTTGCCACTCACGTCTTCCTTGCTGAGCTCGGCCTGCTCGCGCATGACCTGCAGCATCGAGGCCAACCGGCGTAATCGCACGGTCAGGACGGTGCGCTTGCCTGCCATGACCACTTCCCTTCGATCTGCGCGCTGCTCGGCACACTCGCAAGTCGGTGAGGAAAGTCCACGTCGACGGCAGAAGTGCCACGGGAGCGTGTTCGTAGACGAAGCGTACCGCTTTCGATCTCGCTGCAATCCAAGGTTTTCGGTTCTGGCTCAGCAGGTTTTTCAGCCGCGTTTGTGGCGGAAGGCATCGAGGCCGTTGCGGTTGAGCATGCTGAACGTCGTCTTCCACCAGGGGCGGGCAGGGTCGGGGTCGTTGCCCGCGCCGAGCCGGTGCAGCTGATCGGTGTGCCATTGCAGGTCCAGCGCTCCGTCGAGCGAGCGCAGACTGGTGACCTTGGACAGCGGGCCGCGCAGGCCCATCGCGATGCCGACGGTGCGGAGGCGTTCGTCGCGGCCGGTGAGTACGGCGTCGGCGGCGTCGGGGGTTACACAGGTCGGACGGCCGATGCCGATCACGTCGCAGCCGCCGGAGGCGAGGGCGTCCGCCATGGCGCTGCGCGAGCGGAACCCGCCGGTGACGGCGATAGGCAGCGGGCCTGCGGCGGCACGGGCGGTCCGCGCGTAGTCGAGGAAGTAGGCCTCGCGGGCGAGGGTGCTCGCCGCGGGTGCGTCCTTGCGGCCCATCATGGCGGGGGATTCGTAACTGCCGCCGCTGATTTCGATCAGGTCGAGGCCCTCGGTGGCGAGCCGTTCGATGACACCGCGCGACTCGTCCTCGGTGAAACCGCCGCGCTGGAAGTCGGCGGAGTTCAGCTTGATGCCGACGGCGAAGCCAGGCGCCACCGCAGCGCGAATGCGGCGGACCACCTCGACGGCGAAGCGCATGCGGCGCTCGGGATTACCGCCCCACCGGTCGGTCCGCTGGTTGGCGAGCGGCGACAGGAACTGCGACACCAGGTATCCGTGCGCTCCGTGGATCTGCACGCCGTCGAACCCCGCTATCTCGGCGATCCGCGCCGTCGTCGCGTAGCGGTCGATGATGTCCTCGATCTCGGCGTCGGTGAGCGCCCGCGGCGTCGGCATGCCGGGGATCTTCGGGGCGATCGCCGACGGTGCGACCGGCCGGGTGCGCGTCACCAACGGATTGGCCTGTCTGCCAGGGTGATTGATCTGCATCCAGATCGGCGCGCCGCCGTCGTGGGTGGCCTTCGCCCACGCGGTCAATGCGTCGAGATCACGCTCGTCGTCGACCACCACATTGCCCGGCTCGCCGAGATGACCGCGGTCGACCATCACATTGCCGGTGACCACCAATCCGTAACCGCCTGCGCCCCAACGTGTGTAGAGCCGTGTCAGCCGCTGGTCGGGTGCGTTGGCGGTGTTGCCCAAGCCTTCGCTCAACGCCGATTTCATCAGCCGGTTGGCCAGGATCTGGCCACAGGGCAGGGCGAGCGGGTCGGCCAGGGTGGTGGCGGAGGTCATGCTGAGTCCTTCTGCTGGGCAACGGGTTCAGGATTGTGCGGCGGCCGCACGCGCGGTACGGACCGCGAGTTTCTTGGCCGCGGCGAGCGGCTCCCACTTCGCGGGGTCGGCGGTGTGGACGGCGACGCCGAGGACCTTGCCTGCACGGATTTCCGCGTCCAGGTCGCGCCCGCATGCCGCCCCCGCGGCATGCAGGCCGGACAGCATCGCGCCTTCGACCGCGGGGCCCCACGCGGTGCTCGCGCCGCACAGGAACAGACCGTCGATTTCGGTACGCGTACCCGGCCGGAACGGACCGAACTGGGTGAGGGACAACTCGAGTCCGTACGGGGTGCCCGCCGTGGCGCGGGTGTAGCGGTGCTGGGTCAGCGGGGTGGCCGCCTCGCACCACACGATGTGGTCCTCGATCCCGGGGATGACCTCGGCGACCCGAGCGATCATGATTTCGGTGAAAGCCGCCTTCACGCGCAGGTATTCGGGGTTGCGCTGATAGCTGTCGTCGCCGGCCGCGGGCCAAGCGGCCAAGCCCCAGAATTCGGGCTCGCAGGGGACGAGGGTCATCACCTCGAGTACCGAGGAGCCCGTCGGCGCGCCGTGCGGGTTGTCCGGATCCTTGACCGTGGTGACGCTGACATACGCGGGCAAGCGCTTTCGAGCCTCGGCGATGCGCTCATCTTTGGTGTAGCCCGGCTTGTTCTCCGACAGGGCTTGGAACAGTGAGGTGACATCCTCGGAGGTCGGCAGCGAGTAGAAGTTGGTGTTGACCATCCGGGTACTCAGGTCGAGGTCGACGCCCAGATGGCAATTGAAGAACGATTGCGACATCCGCAGCCGCTCGACGCGCGCGATGGTGGTACGGCGCAGGTGTTTTCGGCCGACGAGCTCGAGATAGGTCTGTTTGAAGTCGGCGTTGGAGACCACGATCGGCGCGGTGAACCGGGTGCCGTCCTCCAGTTCGACGCCGGCTACCGCCTTGTCGTCGACCAGGATTCGGCGCACCGCGGACCGCGTACGAATCTGTCCGCCGTTGGCGACCACGACCTCGCCGAGCCGGGTCGAGAGCACTTGTCCACCGCCCTTGGGGAACCAGGCGCCGTCGCTGAGGAAGTTCTGCAGCATGAACGCGTGCACCGCGACGGGGGTGCGGTGCGGTGGGCTGGCGTAGGTGCCGTACTGCACCGACATCGCGGCTTTGAGTGCGGGACTGAGCAGGTGGGCGTTCAACAGCTGGGTCAGTGGAACCATCGCCCACGGCGCGTGAATACCGGCGGCCAGCAAGAACTTAGCGTTGCCGAGCAGGGATGCCGGGGTGCGGCTGTGGTCGATGCCGGAGCCGATCCGCCGCAGAATGCTGACCACCCGGCGGATCTTTCGTGCCTCGGCCGGGAACGCCTCGATCAGGTTGCGCTGGTAGTTGTCCCAGCCCCGGGGGATCTTCAGTGTCAGGTCGGGAAAGACGATGGTGTCGAAACCGTCGGGGTCCAGCGGCAAGAACTCGACCTTCTGGTCCAGCCCGAGGCCGCGCAGGACGGTCGGGATCTGACCGTCCGGCCCGCAGTCGCCCAAATAGTGCACCCCGACATCGAATTCCCACTTTCCTGCCCGCCGGAACACGTGGGTGCAGCCGCCGATCACGTCGTAGGCCTCGAGCACCACGGTGCGCTTGCCGGCCACCGCCAGATAAGCGGCGGCGGTCATGCCGCCGATGCCCGCGCCGACGACGATCGCGTCGAAGGTGTGGTCCGCGGTGGCCGCGTCCTGCTCGACGAGAGCGGTCATGTGTTCCTCCATGATCGGGCCTCGCCGCAGCGAGCTGGACCGTTGCTGTTACCAAAGGTCACGGTTTCCTACACGGTAGTAGCATGATCGGTCTACCGCAAGCAGGAAATGGGTAAGCTGCGACCATGACGATGCGTCCCCGTGAGCGGCTCATCATGGGCACGATCGATCTCATCCGCCGCCGCGGCGTCGCGGGCACCGGCATGACCGAACTGCTCGCGCACAGCAACACCGCCCGCCGGTCGATCTACCAGAACTTCCCGCGCGGCAAGCAGCAGCTGGTCGAGGAGGCCACCCGGACGGCGGGCAAGGTGATGGCCGCCGCCATCACCGCAACCGCGGAATCCGGTACCGCCGCCGCCCGGCTCGCCGATTTCGTGCGGATGTGGAAGGACACGCTGGTGAATGGTGACTTCACCGCGGGCTGCCCGGTGGTCGCAGCGGCCTTGGCGGGGTCGGAAGTGCCTGCGGCGCCTGCCATCGCCGCCGAGGCGTTCGCCGAATGGGAGGGGCTGATCGCCGAGCAGTTGATCGCCGAGGACTTCGATGGTGCGACCGCGGCGTCCCTGGCGACCACGGCGGTAGCCGCCATCGAGGGTGCGGTTGTCATGTCTATCGCCGCCCGTTCGGTGACGCCGCTCGAGCGGGTCGCGGGACAGCTCGATCAGCTGCTCCGTTGCCCGCGGGCCGGGCGTGAGGCGTAGTCAGGACTTCTACGAGTCCGGCAGATCCAGCGCGGCTTCGGTGCCGAATACGTTCTGGCCGGACGTGCTGACCCGGGTCCGCTCTGGGGCTTCGTCCGGCCTGTCGGCGAGCACGAATCCATTGAAGGAGATCCCGTGTCCCCCAGCTACCGTTCGACCGGTGCCGCAATCCTCGCAGGCGCGGTACTCGGCGCATGCATAATTGCCGCGCCCAGCTCGGCCAGGCCGGATCCGGCCGGCGACAACGCGCGCATCACGTGCGACGAAAACGGCCAAGTTGCCTGGCTCAACGTGGGAATCGGAGAGAAAGCGTTGCCCGTCGGATGGCAGGCGACGATCTTCTTCAGCGGCTGCTCGGGGCCGGACATCTCGCTGATTAAGCCGAAGCCGATCAGTATGGCCCTCGCCGGGACTGAGAAGGTCGCCTGCGACGGTCCGGTCGAGGAGCACAAGGGCACCGGGGCGATCACCTGGTCGGACGGAACCACCAGCAAGATCAGTCAGACGAGTAAGGGGCAGACCAAGTCCGACGGCTCTGGCCCTGGCGACTTCCCGATCAAGATCGAGTCGGGTCATTTCAAAGGCCATTCGGCAGTGGACAGCAATGACGTGAAGGTGAAGGGCACCTGCCCGGGTGTGACAGCTGGGGTGCTCACCGGAAAGTTCTACATCTTCTGACGAATGCCAGACCCCTCCGCGTACGGGCCGCTCCGGGCGGAGCCGTTGCTGCTCGCGCATCCGCACGCTCTCCCGGACCGGCTGACGATGTTCCACCGCCGAGCCGCGCACGACGAGCCCCGCCCGTCACGTGCGCGGCACCGCATTCGCTCACCACGGGCGAGGCCGAACACGACGAGTTCTTCGGAATCCGACGTGCGGCAGGGGATGTCGAGTCGCTCTGGCATGCTGCGTTCGCGCGTGTCGTCGAAGCCGTTATGGCACATACTCCGAGCCATCAGCACGAGGAGCTGTGCGGCGCTTTGACCACGGCGTTCCCTGCGCTTCGCTGGTCTTCGGCACAGCCACCGAATGAGCCACTGTGGGCCGGCCTCGACTACTGGGTCCGCGGCCATCAATTGTTCGCGGTCCTGACCCAGGCCGCCACGGTGAGCATGCGACACGCCTGCGCACGTGCACGACTCGGGGATTCGACGGCCGCCGCAGCTGGCCTCGAGACTACGGCGGCCGTCTTTCGTTGCAGCGCAGCGGCTTTGCGGCTCACCGCCGGATTCGCCGCCGATGAGTATCGAGAGCGGGTGCGGCCGTTGATGGAACCGCCGCGAGTTACCGCAGGCTTCAGCGGGATCTTGTCCGTCGACCATCGTGCGCTGGTCGACGCTCTGCGAAAGTGGCAGGCCTACAGCGAGACCCGTGAGTTATCCGGCGGAGCCGCGCTGCTGCGCGATGCCCTTGCCGAGGTATACGCGGCGCACGTGGGTGTGTGCGAGCGCTTCGTCGGCGAACAGGCGCCCAGTCTCCGCACCGCGGCCACCGGGCAGCAGTCCGCGGCGGTGCGGGTACTGCGCGCGCTGGGACAACGTCGACTCGGCTTGGTCGATGGGTCCGCAGATCGATCGGACCGAGGCCGCTCAGTCGCCGAGTAGCCCGGATGCGTTGCTGCTGAGCAGATCCCATGCGGCGGTGACGTGCTCGACTCGGGTCGCGGTGCCGCCGATGGCGAGCCGGAGGGTGAACGCATCCCGGACCATGGTGTGGGACAGATAGATTCGCCCCGACCCATTGACCGTCTGCAACAGCTGCCGATTAGGCTCGTCGGCACCGCGCAACCGGAAGCACACCAGTGAAAGCGGATGCGGGGCCATCAGTTCGAAGCGGTCATCAGCAGCCACCCATGTGGCGAACTGTTGCGCCAGCGCGACACTGTGCCGAATATGCGCCCGCAGCCCTTCGACGCCGTAGCAGCGGATCACGGCCCACAGTTTGAGCGCGCGGAACCGCCGTCCCAGTGGTACCTGCCAGTCGCGATAGTCCACCACCGCGTCCGCCGCACTCACGTTGCTGCGCAGGTACTCTCGCACCACCGAGAGGGCACCGACCAGTGCCGCGCGGTCGCGGACATAGCAGGCGTCGCAGTCGAAGGCGGTGAGCAGCCACTTGTGCGGATTCGTCGCGTAGGAATCGGCGTAGTCGGCCACGCCGTGCTGGATCCAGCGCAGCTCCGGGCACACTGCGGCGACTCCCGCATAGGCGGCGTCGACGTGCAGCCAAGCGCCGAACTCGGCGCAGATCGGACCGATCCGGTCCACCGGGTCGATGGCGCTGGTCGAGGTCGTTCCGACGGTTGCCATCACCATCACCGAGGGAGGCCCGCCCGAACATCATCCGCGATCGCGGTCCGCAACGCCTCTGGGCACATCGATGAGTCCGCGCGAGTACCGATGAACCGGACCGCCGCTGTGCCGAGACCGGTGATGCGCGCGGCTTTTTCCAGCGCCGAGTGCGCGTCGGTCGAGGTGTAGACGCGATAGCGCGCGCGGTCCACGCCCTCGGTCTGCACGCGACCCTCCGATGCCCGGTGCAGCGCGGCGAGCAAGGCGACGAGGATCGCGCTGGACGCCGAGTCCTGGATGACGCCGCCGCCGCTGCCCGCGAAGGTGAAGCAGTCGGGCAGCCCGAGCAGGCCGGCGAGCCAATCGAGCACGTGCTGTTCGAGTTCGGTGCAGGCGGGACTGGTCTGCCACATCATGCCCTGCACGCCGAGGCCGGCGGACAGTAGTTCCGCGAGCACCGCCGGGCCCGACGTGCTGGACGGGTAGTACGCGAAGAACCCAGGATGCTGCCAGTGCGTCAGCCCGGGAACCAGGATCGAGTCGAGATCCGCCAGTACCGCGGTGAAGGGTTCGCCGGTCTCGGGTGGTGTGGCCGGCAGCCCGGCTCGCACCTGTCCGGGCGTTACCTGGGACAACACCGGCAGCGACGCCACCCGATCCCAGTAGTCGGCGACCCAGTCCACGACCGCGCGGCCGTGTCGGCGAAATTCCTCGGTGCTCATGTGGTCGGGCGCAGGCTGCATTCCTGGTATTCGATCCGGTGACCCGCGCGGATAGGCCACGAACTGCGGAAAGTGCTGTCGGGCACCAAAGCTTCACGGATCGGAAACCTGCGGAAACCTGGAGTTCGGATCGGTCACGTAGGTTCACGCCTTATGACTGGGGCGGGATCGACCTCGAAGCGGTTCGTGCACATCGTCGTTGTGGTGACCGCCGCGTTGGCGCTGATATTCGGGCTGTCCACGGGCGCGCCGGAGCAGGCGCGGCCGGTGCGGACGGATGAGTCGATCATGCTGGTCAGTGCCGCTGTCCCGCAGCGGGCCTGGGACACGCTGGCGCGGATCGACGCGGGCACGTGGCCGCCGAACGACGGTTCGGGCACCAAAGGTGGTGGGGTCTGGTCGAACCGGGAGGGGCGGCTGCCCGCTACCGACTCGGCGGGGAGCCGGATCGCTTACCAGGAGTGGGACGTCAATATAAAGAAGCCGGGGCAGACGCGCGACGCCGAACGCATTGTCACCGGCAGCGACCGATCCGCTTGGTACACCGGCGATCACTACGCCAGCTTCACTCGGATGCGCTGAATGGACTGGACCGGACCGCGGCTCGATTGGTAACCCGCCTTGACATGATGGGCTGGCTGATTTCGGGGTCTGCGGTGTGTCCGGCAACTGATCGGCATCCACTCGAATGGTGGGAAAGTAGCGTCGATTCGCCCCCCGCGCGGTAGCCCCGCACCTACGCTGGCGTGCAGTGAAAGCCGGCTCTCGTATCGTCTCGTAATCCGCGGCGACGCCCTCGGCTCAGATGGCGCTGGAGGCGTTGTCAGCCTGCGGAAGCGGGCGCTTGATCCCCCGCGTAGCGGCCGGTTGCAGCAATGCGGACGCACTCTTGCGTTCTTGCATCTGTAAGAGCATGATCCAGCTAGCCTAGTTGTGAACAACCGATCCGATGACCGGGATTACGGAATCGAGAGCCAATTATGTTGGTACAAAGCGTGTTGGTATCGGGCGCACTCGGGGTGACACGATGAGTGCACCTACTGTGGGGGTACTGCCGACAGCTCCGCAATTATTGTGTGCCTTTCAAGGACGTCGTTTCCAAGATCGGGAAATGCTGCGTTCCGCGCATGCGCTCGCCGAACTGCATGCGCGCAGGCAGCAGGTGCGCGACACCGCATTGATCATCGAAATAGACTACCGCCGGGGTGAACTCGTCGACGAGATCAATGACTGGATCGGCAAGGAAATGCCGCAGCATCGCAACGGCGCGTCGCTGCACACGGAAAGCCTCGGTGCGGTGGTGGACCGGATGGCACGCAGCTGGGTGGATGCGAACCAAGCCATTGACGTCTCGGGCGCGCGTAGCGACAATACCCATAAACATTGGTATCACCTGGCCGAACTTGTTGATGGGTACACTGATCTGGTAACCGACGTGGCCGGTGGCCGGCGTCGATTGCCTGAGCAGTGATCTTCTCGACCGATGTTCTCACCGCGATAGTGACACTGCCCCGACAGCGTCGCTTGCCAAAAAGGGCGACGTTCAGCGTAGTCATCCGACCAGTGACTTTCTCTGAATGATCACGTCGTCACAGTGACGGCGGGCGCAACGGGGCGCCCCGCCCGGCGTGCCGCGTGGTCGACTGGCGCGGCACGCCCGCTGGAATCTCATTCGCCGCAATCATTCGGCAATAGTGAAGATTTCGTGCGCCGCCACCCGGACGCTGCTCTGTCCATGCGTCCGCATCCGGGTGAGTAGCTCCGCCCAGGCGGGCGTCCAGCCGAAGTGACTGCCGCACTGCGCGATCAACGCCAACGCGGCCAGCGCGACCGCGCTGTCCACGTCCACGGACAACTCGCGCGCCACCCGCGTCATGGTGTCGGCATCGACCATCTGCCCGCTGCGGGACAGCCGCGTGCGCAACTGTTCGGCCGGATAGACCACCAGAGCGCCGCGGGCGAATCCGCACGCCTGCCGGATCGACCGCACGCTCGAATCGACGTCGGCCCAACGGATTTGGGTCACCAGCAGATCGATCGCGAACCGGCGCCACTGCGGTTCGACCGCCAGCCGTTCGGCCACGGCGACCGCCGTCTCGCGCGCCGCATCGGACACACCGGCCGAGCTACCCAGATTCCCCAGCAGCGTCGAGAGTCGTTGCCGGGCAGGGAGATCCCGGCCCGCGATGACGACATCCTCGGCGGCGAGCAGCCGATCCACCGCCGCGGGCACCGCCGCCCGGAAGTCGCTGGCGACGAGCACGCGCGCGGCATGCCGCCAGAGTCCCGTCTCGCTGAGGTCGGCGAGCCGGTGCACCAGCATGTCGCCGGTATCGGCGGGTGCCCAGCGCTGCCAGCCGCCGAGGACCCGCATCGCCTCGGTGGCGAGCTGGACGTCGGCGCCGCCCGCCATCTCGCGCACCAGCCCGGCCATCCTGCGCCGCTGCGGGATCGGTAGCAGGGCGGGGACGAGATTCAATGCCTCACCCGCCACCGCCGGGTCGCGGGACGCCGCATCGAGGATCTGCCAGGCGTCCTCGTGGTCGAGCAGCCAGCGGCACGCGAAGACGACCGCGCGCCGGACATCCCGGTGCTGGTCCGGGCGGTCCCAGATCGCCCGGAGGACGGCCATCACCTCCGGCGCGTGCAGCGCGGCGAGCAGCCGCACGCCCTCCTTCCGGGAGGTGATCTTCGGGGAATCGAGCAGCGGTGTGAGCGCGGCCGCGAGCCGATCCGGGGCGATGCTCCTGGCCCGGGAAGCGATGCCGCTCACCGCGACTCGCGCTCGATCGGAGTCCACGTACCTGCTGAGCACGCCGATCGCGGCCTCGGCCTCGGTGCTGCGGCCGAGCGCGGTGAGCGCCGCCTCGGCCACCGTGAGCTCCGGGTGATCGGTGTAGCCGACGAGGCGAGCGAAGCTGCCGGGCAGCCGGCCCAATCGGCGCACCGCCCAGGCCTTCTCCCACGGCGAGGACTCCTTGGCGCGCACCAGCGCGATGAGCGCTCGCGCGTACAACTCGACCTGTCGTGCGGTCCAGCCGCCGAAGCCTTCCGAAAAGTCGGGCACCAGGCGCACTTTCGGCGCGATGAAGCGCCCCGGTGTGGCGCCGTTGAGCACCGTGTCGAGCAGGTCGGTGCGGCGCGTGGCGATCAAGTGCTGCACTCGGGGGAGCGAGATGAGCGAGCGGTCCCGGTTCAGCAGCGTGGTGAGCTGCTCGTCGCGGGTGGCCGGGTCGGCCAGTACCAGGTCGACCGCGCGGTGGATGACGGAGTCGTTGCGAGCGCTGCACGCCCGGAGCAGCAACTGCTGTAGCGGCACAACGTTCCAGGCGCGCTTGTTCAGGCCCTGGGCCAAGTCGAGGGCCAGCCCCCATTCGTCGCGCACCGCATCGCCGTCCAGTCGCCGGCGCAGTGCGGTGCAGAGCCGCTGTTCCGCGCCGCGCGGCAGATCGCGGTCCAGATCCCATAGCGGTAGTGAGACAGCCTGTGCCGCGAGGGTTTCGATCAATCGCAGTGCCGCCTCGGTGTAGGCCGGATCGGCGGCTCTGGCGCCGTGCACCAGCAGCGTGCGGGCCATGGTGCCCACCGCGCCGGTGGTCATGGCGGATCGATCGCGGGCTTGCAGCGCGTCCGTACCGAGTCCCTCCAGCGCGGGTAGGTGTTCGGTGCGCAACAGGGTGGGTGGGATCTGGTTGATCGCTTGTAAAGCTGTGCGCCGCACCGGGTCCTGTTCGTTGCGTAGCCGACGCATTGCCTCGAACAATGCACCGACCACCGCGGGGTCGCGACTGCCGATCGCCGCGGCCACCAGCAGCGGATAGGCTTGCGCGCGCTCGTCGGCGGTCGGGCGGCGGATGCTCTCGCGCAGCACGGGTTCGGCTTCCGCCCACGGGAGCCGGGCGATCAGCCGCTCGCGAACCGGCCGATCATCGGATCCGCCTCGGCGCGAGAGCAATTCGCGGGCCAGCGTGGCGCGGTCGTGCCGGGGCAGGCTGTCGAGGGCGTCGAGATCCACCTGCGCGGCGTCGACGCCGGGCCGGATGAAGACCCGCCGCACCGGTTCGAGGCGCCGGCTCGGCGGCAGGACATGCAGGAAATGCCGTTGGTGATAACCCGAATACGCGGCGCACACGGCGATCAGGCGCTCGTCGGGGAGCTCGCGCAACGCCGTGAACAGCGCACGCCCGGCCAGGCAGGTGCCGCGCCCGCTCGGATGCAGGATCAGTTCGACGACGGCATCGGTGTTGTGCCGAGCCAGCTTCCCCGCGACGGCATGCAATCCGTAGGGCTGCACGTACCGAACCGCTTGTGCGGCGAGGGCGAGCAGGCGGTCCGGGTCCCGCAGCGCGAAGCTGCTCGCACCGGCGGCAATGCGCGGCCACAGCTCGGGCCAGTCGGATTCGCCCGCCTGCGCCGCGAGGTCCGATAGGTAGGTGAGCACCACTTCGGTGTGCCTGCGGCCCAACGTCTGCCAGTTGGGCGCCGCGTACGCGAACTCTGGCAGGTGCTCGGTGACGAGCGGCGTCGAGCAATACGACAGGACGCGCACCGCCTCCGCGTCACCGAAGCGGCGTCGGATCTCCGGCAGCAGAGCGTCGGCGAGAGCCGCACTGTGTTTACGGCGCCCGATCGCGCGATACAGCATTGTTCGCGTCCGGTGCGCCATCCGTGGCAATCGGTCGACCAGGACCGGTGGCTCGACGCCGATCCGGACCAGCGCGACGATGGCCCGGGACACGAACTCCTGCTCGGCCGAGTCCATTTGGCCGACAAGGTGATCACGGTCGACGGCGATCGCGGCGAGGTGAATCGAGAGGACCCGCTCGTAATGACCGCGCCCGGCCAGATCGGTCAGCAGTGCGCGGAGCTCCGCGGTGCCCGCCAACCGCAATGCCACCGTCGCGAGGGCCCGGCGCCGCTGCGGCGCGGACAACGGTTCGAGGTCCTTCACTAGCTTCGTCGCCGGTGCTGCCATTCGTCGACCGCCAACCTTTCCTCGGGTGTCGCGGGATCACCCCGTGGTCGTTGTGAGGATATGTCGCGCACACCGGGTTTCGCGGAACGAGCTCGAATCGACGGCCGGCACCGGGTTTTTCGCCGGCGATGCGCCGTCCGGGGTTCAGGTCGCGGCGGCGGTCCGCGCCGCCCTGCGCTGTCGGCGGCGGCGCAGATAGCGGCGGATGCGGGTGGCGAGGAAGGTCACCAGGATCAAGCCGATCAGCAGCAGAATGCCCGCGATGATGGCCGCGGGCAGCGGGTGGAAGATGGCCAGGGTGATGATGCCCGCGACGGAGATGTCCTCCGCGGTGCTCGTCACGATGTTGCTCGCCGGTTCGGGCGAGGTGTTGATCGCCATTCGAGTCCCGGCCTTCACCAGATGACTCGCCAAAGCGGTGACGCCGCCGACCGCGCCCGCGGCCAGCTCGGACAGCGAACCGTCCTGTCCCGCAAGCAATGCCGCGACGACGGCGCCCGAGGCGGGCCGGACCACGGTGTGTAGCGCATCCCAGAAGGAATCGAAGTACGGGATCTTGTCGGCGACCGCCTCGATCGCGAACAGCACTGCGGCGGCGATCAGCACGTCGGTGCGTTGCAGTGCCTCGGGCACCGAATCGGTCAGGCCGGTGCGACCGAACAGGCCGAGCAGCAACACGACGGCGTAAGCGTTGACGCCGCTCGCCCAGCTCGCGGTGAAGATCAGGGGAAGTGCTGACACGTCGCCATCCTAGGTCGAGACCCGGCCACCCGCCCTGACCACCGCAAACCCGCGCGCCGCCGCACACCTCCCGGTCACGCATGCCGTTGCGAGTGCGAGAAATCAGGAGATGTGCGGCCGGTCAGCGCAGGGCGGCGCGGCTGCGCAGGCGGCCGAGCAGGACCAGCGCCAGCAGGGTGACCAGCACGAGCAGCGTGGTGCTCGCGGCCGCGTCGAACACCTCGCCGCGGTCGGTCTGGGCGAAGATGCCCACCGGCAGGGTCTTCCAGGTGGCCGGGTAGACCATGATGGTGGCGCCGAGCTCGCCCATGGACAGCGCGACGGCGAGTCCGGCTGCCGCGCCGAGCGCCGGGAGCAGCAGCGGCAGCGTGACCTGGCAGAGCACCCGGATCGGGCCGGCACCGAGGGATTCGGCGGCCTGGCGGTAGCCGGGGTCGATGCGGTCCAGCGCGGCGGCGACCGCGCTGAAGGCGTAGGCCAGCACGAGCACCGAATGTGCCAGGATGACAATCCATTTGGTGCCGCCGAGCAGCACCGGTCGCTCGTTGAACGCGATCAGCACTCCGAGGCCGATGGCCACCGACGGGACCGCGACCGGCAGATGGAACACCGCGTCGGTACAGCGCCGCCACCAGCTCGGTGCCTCGCGCGCCGCCAAGGCCGCCCAGGTGCCGAGGACCAGTGAGACGGCGCCGGCCAGCAGCGCGGTCTGCAAACTGACCGAGAGGCTGGCGGCCTGCTCGCCGGACAATGCGCGCTCGAAGTTGGCGAAGCCCAGGTCCGATGGCAGCGGGCCGGTCCAGTGCCCGGCGAGGGCGGCCGCGATCACGGTGGCGATCGGCGCGACGAACACCACGAACACCACGAGGGCGAACACGGCGAGCACCGCGACCCGGCCGCGTCTGGTCCACATCAGCATCGGTTCAGTTCTCCTTCTGGGCCGTGAACCGGGCGAAAACCAGCCGGTACCCGACGTACAGCGTGAGCGAGAGCAGCACCTGCACCGAGGCGAGCACCGCGGCGCCGGGCAGATCGAAGGTGACGATGCCGCGGGTGTAGATCAGCGCGGGCAGCGTGATCACGCCCTTGGCTCCGGTGAAGAGCACGATGCCGAACTCGTTGAGCGTCAACAGCAATACCAGGCTGCCGCCCGCCGCGAGCGCGGGCCACGCCTCGGGCAGCACCACCTGGCGCAGCACCCGCCACGGTGATGCGCCGAGACTCGCCGCCACGTCGAGCTGTTCGCGCGGTAGTTGGGCGAACGCGGCGAGCAGCGGGCGCACGACGAAGGGCGTGAAGAAGGTGATCTCGGCCAGGATCACGCCGAGCGGGGTGCTCAGGAAGTTCAGTGCGGGTTCGTTTTTCCCGGTGATGTTCGTGATCAGCGCGTTGACCGCGCCTGCCGTGCCGTAGAGGAACGTGAAGGCCAGGGTGATGAGAAACGACGGCAGCGTCAGCACGGTGTCGATGAGCCTGCCCACCACCTGCGACCCGGGAAACGGCACAAACGCCAGCACGATCGCCAGAAACGCGCCGAGTATCAGGCAGCCCGCGGTCGAGCTGACCGCGATGAACACCGTGCGCCACAACGCATTACGGAACGATTCGGAACCCAGCACCTGCGACCAGACCGAGGTGCCGCGCCCGGTCGGGGTCACCGTGGATTCGGCGAGGACCCGCACGATCGGGTACACGGCGATGAACAGCACCACCAGCAATGGGGGCAGGCTCCACAGCACCGGCTTCCAGTTACGTTGCCGCGGAGGTTTCGGCCGCTCAGGCGCGGCGACCGGCGCGAGTACCGCAGGCGTGCTCATGCTCGGCCGCCTCTGCGCGGTTGTCTCGCCGACATGCCGCACACTCCTTGATTTCCCGCACATGGAATCGCATGCGATTGCGTATGCGGGAAATCAGAAAGTGTGCGGCAACTCTGACTGCGCCTCATCGCGGCACCTCGGTGCGGGTCGTGCGGCCGACCGCGCGGGGGATCAGCACGCCGGCGGGGTCGGGGAAGAGCACGCCGACGACCGAGCCTACGGCGGTGTCGACATGCCCGGAGACGTCGGCGGTGATCTGGTCGGCCACACCGTCGATCGCCAGGTGCAGGCGGGTGGACGCGCCGCGCCAGACGGCGGAGACCACCGTGCCGCGCAGCGCGTCTCGTTCGGAGGTGGCGCCGATCCGCACGGTGTGCGGGCGTACGCACAGCAGGGCAGGGGAGTCGAGGGCCCAGTTCTCCTGTCCGACACCGGGTGCGGGTGCCTCGGCCCGCAGTGTCCGGTTGCCGACGGTGACCAGCGCCGACCCGCCCGACAGCCGGTTCACCGTGCAGGACAGCAGGTTCGCGCCGCCGAGGAAGGCCGCGGTGAAGTCGCTGGGTGGCCGCCGCCAGAGGTTCTCGGCGGTGTCGATATCCACCAGGTGGGCATCGCGCATGACCGCGATCCGGTCGGCGAGCGCGAGCGCCTCGGACTGGTCATGGGTCACGTACAGCATCGCCGTGTCCGGCAACGCCTTTCGCAGCTGCTGGAGCTCGCCGAGCATGGACTGGCGCAGCTGCGCGTCGAGTGCGGCCAGCGGCTCGTCCAGCAGCAGCACCTTGGGCCGGATGGCCAGCGCCCTGGCGATAGCGACTCGCTGCTGCTGGCCGCCGGACAGTTCCCTGGGCAGGCGCTGGGCGTAGGCGCCCATGCCGACCATGGCCAGTGCTTCGGTAACTCGTGCGCCGATCTCGTTGCGCGGCACCCGATGCGACTTCAGTCCGAAAGCGACATTGTCGTGCACACTCATGTGCGGGAACAGCGCATACGACTGCACGACAACGCCGATCCCGCGTTTGGCGGGTGACAGGTCGGTGACGTCGCGCCCGGCCAGCCGGACCGCGCCCGAGGTCGGCCGGACGAATCCGGCCAGGGCCTTGAGCGCGGTCGACTTGCCGGAACCGCTCGGTCCGAGCAGGGCGACGGTCTCGCCCGCGGCGACGCGCAGCGTGAAATCGGCCAGTGCGACAGTGGTTTTGCGGCCGCTGCGGTAGCTGACGCCGACCCGGTCGAACACGATCGCCGGTTCGGCAGCGGCCGGTCGGGACAGGGCGGTGGTGGATGACTTCGTGAGTGCGTCACCGGTGGACATGGTCGACTCCTCTGGGGTTGACGGCGTTTCAGCTACCGGTGGCCTTCTGGTAGGCCGCCAGATCGCCGTCGAGGTCGGTGAGCACCGTGTTCCAGTCGACCGGCAGCAGTTCGACGCCCTGCAGCAGCGAGCTCGGCGACGGTCCCGATCCGGCCGGGGCATCACGCAGTTCCGCGCGGGCGGGCACCGCGAAAGCGTCCGAGCCCAGCGACTTCTGCGCCTCGGCCGAGAGCAGGAACTCCATCAGTTTCTTGGCGTCGTCCTTATGCGGGGCGCCCTTGGCCAGACCCATCACGTAGGGGACGGCGACGGTCGACTTCTTGCCGTCGGCGGCGGCCGGGAAGAAGACGCTGAACTTCGCGCCCTTCTCCTTGATGGTGGTCAGGTTCATCTGCACGTCACCGTTGGCGATGCTCAGCTCACCCTTGTCGACCTTGGCCTGCAGCTTGCCCGTCGACGAGGACGGCCCGACATTGTTGGCCTGCAGCTTGTTCAGGTAGTCCAGCGCGCCCTGCTTACCGAGCAGCTTCTGCAACAGGATCAGCACGGCGGTGCCGTCACCGGCCTGGCCCGGCGTCGAATACTGCAGCTTGCCTTTGAAGTCCGGCTTCAGCAGGTCGTCCCAGGTGATCGCGGTGGTGTCGACCGAAGGGTTGGCGATGAAGCACAGGTAGTTGTTGGCCAGGGTGACGTATTTGCCCTCGGCATCCTTGTCGGCGGCCGGGACCGCGCTGGTGTCGACGCCGCTATCCTGAAGCAGGCCACTGGCTTTGGCCTTCTGGATGAACGGCGGCAGCGTGACGACCACGTCGGCCTGCGGGTTGGCCTGCTCCTTGTCGACCCGGTTGACCACCTCGCCGGAGCCCGCCTCGACCAGGTTGACCGCGATGCCGGTCTGCTGCTGGAACGCCGCGAACTGGGTCTGGTACCAGCTGCCGACACCGTCGGCGGAGTAGACCGTGACGGTCTTGCCGCTCGTGCTCTCGGTGCCGGTGCCACCACAGGCGGCGGTGGCGGCGACCGCAGTGGCGGTGGCGAAGAGCAACGCGGTGCGGGCGAGGGTGCGCGCCAGGCGAGCCGGCGGGTACGAAGTACGCACGATGACTACAACTTTCGGTTCGTGAGGAGTGTCGGAGTCGAAGGGGTTTATCCGGCGGCTGCCGGAACGGTTCAGCGGTGCTCGGCGAGCACCAGTTCGGCGAACTCGACGACCGACGGCACGACGTGGGTCGCGCCTGCCGCGCGCAGCTGCGCTTCGTTGTGGGCACCGGTGAGCGTGCCCGCGACGATGCGGGCGCCCGCGGCGAGGCCGGTGGCGATGTCGCTGGTCGTATCGCCCAGCACCGCAACACGATCCACGGCGTCGGCGTGCAAGCGGAGCAGCGCGGTGAGGACCATGTCGGGGTAGGGGCGGCCACGCCCGGCGTCCGAGGGGGCCAGGGTCAGGTCGGCGATGTCGGTCCAGCCCAGCGCGTTCAGCAGCCGGTCCTGGGTGGTCCGGCTGAATCCGGTGGTCAGTGCGACCCGCACACCGGCGCCACGCAACTTGTTGATCGCTTCGGCGGCACCAGGAATCGGCGTGATCTCGACTTCTTCGATCAGCGCATCGTAAGCGGACTCGAAGGCCCGGTTGGCTTCCTGCGCGCGCTCTTCGTCGCCGAGCAGGGCACGGAATACCGCGATCTTGGACTGGCCCATCGTGTCCAGCACGTACTGCCGGGCCTCCTCGCGTTCCGGTCCGTCCGCCGCGATGCCCGCTGCGGTGGCGGCGGCCTCGAAGGCGCGCAGGACCAGCCCGCCGTCGGCGACGGTGGTGCCCGCCATGTCCAGGACGACTAGTTGAATGGTGTTGTCGGACACTGCAATCCTCACAAGTTCAGCAGGTCGGCGGTGTGCTCGCCGAGTGCGGGGCCGAGGGTCATGCCGCGGCCGCCGGGGCCGGTGATCACCCAGATGTGCGCGCCCGCCGCGGCGCGAGTGACGATCGCGGCCGGGTCGATGCTCTGGCTGTACACGCCGGCCCAGCGCCGAACCACCTGCGGCAGTTTGCGTCCGAGCAGTTCCTCGGTGACCGCGGTGAGGTGCTCGTAGGGCGCCTCGTCCACGTCGAAGGCGAACGGCTCGTCGTATTCGTGGGTGTCGCCGATGGTGAGCCCGCCGTGCAACCGCTGCACGCAGAGCAACTGCATCTTGTGCTCGGCGGCGGTGGCCGACTGGGACTGCTCTCGGTTCAGCGTGTCCACCTCGTCACCCGCGAAGCCCGGGTAGTAGCGGAAGCTGTCGCCGTCGGCGATGGCGGTGGTGAGCGGTTCGCCGAGCGGCGCGGTCTGCATCATCTGCAATCGGACTCGGCGCACCGGCAGATCCTCGACCAGCTCGCGGGTCAACCCGCTGTGTGCCGCGCCGGGGCAGACCAGCGCCAGATCGGCCTCGAAGCGGCGGCCCTGGTCGTCGAGCACGGTGGCGCCGGTGGCGGTGTCGAGGACCGACCTGGCCTCGGTGGCCGCGTGGAAGGTGTATCGGCCGGTGGCGGCCAGGTAGGCGCGCAGCGCGGGCAGCGCCTGGCGCGACTCGACCGCGGCGTCGGTCGAACAGTGCAGTCCGGCAAGGAATTTCCCGCGCAGTGCGGGGTTGACCGCGCGCACCCGGTCGGGATCGAGCAGCTCGAAGCCGCGGGTCTCGGCGGTCGGTCCGGCCGCGGCTTTCTCGGCGACGGCGAGTTCGGCGGGGGTACGCACCAGGGTGATCGATCCGGCGGGACGGAATCCGACGGCGGGGACCTTGCCGCCGATCTCCTCCCACAGTTCCCGCGAGCGCATCGTCAGCTCCAGTTCGGCGGCGGAGCGCCCGGAAACCCAGACCAGGCCGAAGTTGCGGACCGTGGCGCCGCGGGCCTCGGTCTCCCGCTCCAACTGCACCACTTCGTGACCGCGGCGGACGGCGGCCAAGGCGTGTGCGGTGCCGAGGATTCCACCTCCGATGATGACCAATCGCATGGACCTCATGGTGCACATTGGTCTAGACCAAGCGGTGTTGCCTGTGCGAACGCCAGGTTAATAATTGGTATAGACCAATTGCGGGTAGGCTGTGCCGCATGGAAGCAACGGAGGTCGGTGCCGACGTGGCGCCCGGCGACACGCGTGGCGGGCGAGCCGAATTCACGCTGCCCGACCGGCTGCCGAAGTCGTACCGCGTGCGCACCGAACTCGAGACGATCCTGCGTGATCTGAACGAGGGCGATCCGGTTCCGTCCGAACGTGACCTGGCGGTCCGCTTCGAGGTCGCGCGGGAGACCGTTCGCCAAGCATTGCGAGATCTTTTGGTGGAAGGCCGGATTCGCAGGCAGGGCCGAGGAACCGTGGTCTCCCGGCCCAAAATGGTGCAGCCGCTGTCGCTTCGCTCCTACACCGAAGGCGCCATCAGCTACGGCCGCGTCCCCGGTCGCCTGCTCGTCAGCTGGGACGACGTCCCGGCCGACCCCGACACCGCCCGCGATCTCGCTGTGCCCGTGGGCACTTCGGTCATGCACCTGGAGCGCGTCCTGCTCGCCGACGGCGAACGCATCGGCCTGGAGAGCACCTTCCTGCCGCTGCACCGCTTCGCCGACCTGCGCACCACCTACGACCCGAGCACCTCGCTGTACGCGGCGGTGCGCGGGTCCGGCGTGATCTTCGGCCAGGCCACGGAACGCATCGAAACGGTCCTCGCCTCCCCCCGCGAGGCCGCACTCCTCGAATGCACTACGGCCCTACCGCTTTTGCTGCTGCACCGCCGTAGCCTCGACGCCGCAGGCGACCCGATCGAGCGCGTCCGCGGCCTCTACCGCGGCGACCGCATCGCCTTCGAGGCGCACCTCACCCAGTAGCTCACGCCGATGGCCGCCGTCAGACGGGAAGCAATCGGCCCATCGAGTGGATTTCGTTCACATCGGCGCCGGTGATGAAGGACCAAGGAGCTGTGAAGAAACCGTTCTTGCCCCAGTTCGGGCCCCATGAATTCTCGACTGTCACGCCTTTCGCGTCGTAGGCGACGATGGTGACCTCGTGGCCGCCGAGGATTTTCTCGCGGGCCGATGGGTTGTAGTTGTCATTGGTGCTGTCCAGGGCTTCGAAGCTTTCCCTGGCGTCGAAGCCGAAGGGGACCGGCAGGCCGGATGCGATCGCCTTCTTGATGTTGGTGACGATATCGCCCTTGGTGAGATCCTGTGCTCCGGACAGTTTGTAGTGGGTGGCGTTCGCGCGTTCCGCGGCGTCGGGCTGGGTCGTGTAGTCGAAATCGCCCTGCCAGTAGTCGGATTTGGTGTCGATGCCCTGCTGCTGTTCCAGCGGCAACGCGACTCCGGCGTAGGTGCCCTGATCGTTGCCTTGCGCGATCTGCGCGTAGATGAACATCGGGGCCATCGGATCGCCTGCGATCTGCTGCTCGTTCATCAGCACCCCGTACCCGGTATATCCGGTCGCCCAGGTGACGCACGATCCGACCGGCCCCTGATCGCCTGCGGGTAAAGCGTACTGGCGCAGCGAATATGCGGCCGGTGGTGCACCGGCCGCGCCCAGTTGAACCGGCAGCGCCGAACCGACGGTGGTGTCTCGGCCGAGGCTGTCGTGCGCGGCCGCGCGGTCGAGTCCGAACGCGTGGTGCTTGATCTGCGGCGAGGGTGCGTCCGGGGCGGCGTGCGCGGTACCGGTCACCGCGAGGCTGGTTCCAAGGATGGATACGAAAGCGGTGGACAAGCGCGAATAGTGCAAGGTTCCTCCTGCTGAGCCCCATGATCCATCACTTCCGGATGGAATGATCGGTGAACTGAACAGGGAGTGTTCCACGGCATTTCGGCGACGACTAGATAAAAGTCATCCTGATTCATTTAAGTCGCGGTTAACGGCGGTGTCGCACAAGTAAATTCACCCAAGTCGCCCACTTGCACTGTGATTCGATACGGTGGTATTGCGGCCGAGGGCGCGGATATGTACCGTGCGATGGTATTTCCGCTCGGAAGGATGAGATGTGACGTCGAAATGGAAGCTGTGCTGCCTGGTCTCGATGTTCCTCGCCTTCGCACTGCACGGCTCCGCCGTCGCCGAGCCGGGACCCGCCGAGTGGGATGCCGCCGGGCATTCCTACGGTTTGGTGGTGACGCCGAACCTGCCTCGGGTTCCGGAACCTCGCGCCGCCGCCTTCGGTGCGCGAACCCTGCCGTATCTCCAGCAGACCCAGATCGCGGATCAGTGGTGCTGGGCCGCCGACGGCTCGTCGATAGCCACGTATCTGCACCGGCCGATCAGCCAGAATCAGTACTGCGCACTGGTACACGGCGTCAGCACCGAGGGCGCCTGCCCAGATGAGGAGGCGTCGCTCGAGCAGATCGCGTCCGCTTTCCGAGGGATCGGTTTCGCCGCGGCCGTCGGTGCGCCGTTGTCGATGGCCAAGGTCATCGATGAGATCTCGGCCGATCGGCCGATCCTCACCGGCATCGCGTGGACGGCAGGCGGCGGGCACGCGCAGGTGATCTACGGCTTCGACACCGATGCGGGCACCGTCACCTACGGGGATCCCTGGCCCACCTCGCGGCGCAGCGTCACACAGTCGCTCGACTCCTACACCCGGAATTCGGACTGGACGTGGTTCGGCGAGGATTACGGCATCGCACTCCGATGAGTGGATCGGTCCTGCGCATCGCGATCGGGCTCTTAGTTGTTGGTCTGGGCCTGTCGGGGTGTGCGGATCGCGGTGCACCCGCGACGGTGTGGGAGAGCGAGCCGGACGGCAGTGCCATCGACAGCGCGATCGACACTCCGGCGGCGCAGCGTCTCGTCGGATCGTTCCTTCGATCGTCGGGTGCGTCGAATGATGTTGCGGCCATGGCACTTCAGCGAGTCGGCGCCCCGGTTATGGTGTATGCGACCTACCCGTCGTCCGCTGACGATCCCGGACACTCCCTCGAGCGCGCCGGGATCGAGTCCTACATCGCGGTGCCGGTTCGGGTGGCCGGGCGCAATGCCGCCGACACGTTGCAGTTGGAACCGTTGCCACCGTATCTGCCACGGGCGATGGCAACGGGGGTAGAGGAGACGAGCCGGCCACGTGCCGCCGGTGCGCGACTGCTGCTCGATTACCCGACCCATACCTGGTTCGGCTGGACGCGAACCCAAGTTGCCGTGATCTCCTCGGAAAAGACCCCCGCGTTGGCAGGCAAAGAACTCAACGCCGAGGCCTTCTATGCCTGGCTCCGAACCCGCTGACCCGCCGAGTCGTTCGCGCGCCGCGCAACCAACTGTTGGATTTCCAGTGCCGCAGGCGATCCGATCGAGCGCGTCCGCGGCCGCTACCGCGGCGACCGGATCGCCTTCGAGGCGCACCTCACCCAGTAGCTCAGCGCACCTGCGGGGCTACCTTCTCGCCCAGCAATTCGATGTTGTGCAGGACCTTTTCGTGCGGGAGGGTGCCGACGCTGGTGTGCAGCATGAAGCGGTCGAGGCCGAGGGTGTCGCGGATGTCGGCGACCTTTTCGGCGACGTAGTCGGGGGTGCCGACGAACAGCGAACCCTCCTTGGAGCGCAGGGCCTCGAATTGCGGGCGGGTCATGGGGCCCCAGCCGCGTTCGCGGCCGATGACGCTCATGGCGAGTGCGTAGGGCTCGTAGAAGTCGGCGACGGCTTGTTCGTCGGTGTCGGCGATATAGCCGTGGGCGTGCACCGCCACCGGCTGCTTCTCGTGGCCGCCTTCGGCGAGGGCGCGGTGGTACAGCTCGACCAGCGGCTTGAACCGGGCGGGCTGACCACCGATGATCGCGATGGCCAACGGAAGTCCGAGCAGTCCGGCGCGGACCACCGACTCGGGGCTGCCGCCGACCGCGATCCACACCGGCAGCGGCCGGTTGTCGGTGCGCGGGTAGACGATGGCATCACGCAGCGGTGCACGGAACTTGCCGGACCAGGTGACCGGCTCGTCCTCGCGCAGGTGCAGCAGCAGCGCCAGCTTCTCCTCGAAGAGCTCGTCGTAGTCGGACAGGTTGTAGCCGAACAGCGGAAAGCTTTCCGTGAAGGACCCGCGCCCGGCCATCAGCTCGGCGCGCCCTTTGGACAGTCCGTCCAGCGTCGCGAAATCCTGGTACACGCGTACCGGATCATCGGAGCTCAGTACGGTGACCGCGCTGGTCAGCTGGATCTTCTCGGTGCGCGCCGCGATGGCGGCCAGCACCAGCGCGGGGGAGGAGGCGGCGAAATCCTTGCGGTGGTGTTCGCCGACGCCGTAGACGTCGAGTCCGGCCCGCTCGGCGGCGACGGCCTCCTCGACCACCTCACGCAACCGCTCGCCCGCGGTAGGTGCGGGGCGGTCGCCGACGGGGTACAGCTCGGCGAAGGTCGTGAGTCCCAATTCCACGGTCGAGCCTCTTTCCTCAGTAGTGTCGATGTCAACCAATACCGTAAACGGACCATGGTCCGCAGGTATTCCGCGTGCCCTTCGGCGCCGATCAGAGTCGGCTGTGCCGTGCGTCGGCCGGGCGCTGCGCCGCCGTGTCGGTCCGGCGCTGCCGCAGCGCGCGCCATCCGATTACTCTGTTCGCATGTCTGTCCGCACTCGCAAGCCGCTCGTCCCCGGCATCCAGTCACCCACCCGCGAGGTCCCGCGCACCATCGAGCGCCCGGAGTACGCGTGGAAGAAGACTGTCAACGAGGGGCGCGAGCCCTGGGTGCAGACGGCCGAGACGATCGACAAGATGCGGATCGCGAGCAAGATCGCGGCGCAGGCGCTGGAAGAGGCGGGCAAGGCCGTCGCCCCGGGCGTCACCACCGACGAACTGGACCGGATCGCGCACGAGTACATGTGCGACCACGGCGCCTACCCGTCGACCCTGGGCTACAAGGGATTTCCGAAGTCGTGCTGCACCTCGCTCAATGAGGTGATCTGCCACGGCATTCCGGACTCGACGGTGATCGAGGACGGCGACATCGTCAATATCGACGTCACCGCCTACATCCACGGCGTGCACGGCGACACCAACAAGACCTACCTCGCCGGTGACGTGGACGAGGACGTCCGGCTGCTGGTCGAGCGGACCGAAGAGGCCACCATGCGGGCGATCAAGGCGGTCCGGCCCGGCCGGGCGCTGAACGTCATCGGCCGCGTCATCGAGTCCTACGCCAACCGCTTCGGCTACGGCGTGGTCCGCGACTTCACCGGGCACGGCGTCGGCCCGACCTTCCACAGCGGCCTGGTGATCCTGCACTACGACCAGCCCGCCATCGAGTCGATCATCGAGCCGGGCATGACCTTCACCATCGAGCCGATGATCAACCTGGGTGGAATCGACTACGAGATCTGGGACGACGGCTGGACCGTGGTCACCAAGGATCGCAAGTGGACCGCGCAGTTCGAGCACACCCTCGTCGTCACCGACACCGGCGCAGAAATCCTCACCCTGCCGTGAGGCGCCACAGCCGCACACTTCTTGATTTCCCGCACGAGGAATCGCATGCGAATTCGTATGCGGCGCATCAGAAAGTGTGCGGCAAGTGGTTAGTGACGTGAAAGGTGCCCTGCTGGTCGCGGGGACTACCTCGGACGCGGGGAAAAGCGTTGTGGTGGCGGGCATCTGCCGGATGCTGGCGCGGCGTGGCGTGCGGGTCGCGCCGTTCAAGGCGCAGAACATGTCGAACAATTCCGTGGTCACCCTCGACGGCGGCGAGATCGGGCGGGCGCAGGCGTTGCAGGCGCAGGCGTGCGGGCTCGCGCCGAGCGTGCGGTTCAACCCGGTGCTGCTGAAGCCGGGCAGCGATCGGCGCTCGCAGTTGGTGGTGCGGGGTAAAGCGGTCGGCACGGTCGGTGCGCGGGATTACTTCCAGCACCGGCAGGAGCTGCGTGAGGTGGTCGCCGCCGAACTCGCCTCGCTGCGTGCCGAATTCGACGTGGTGATCTGTGAGGGCGCCGGATCACCCGCCGAGATCAATCTGCGGGCCACGGATCTGGCGAACATGGGACTCGCCCAGCCCGCACGGCTGCCGGTGCTGCTGGTCGGCGATATCGATCGCGGCGGCGTGCTGGCCCACCTGTTCGGCACCGTCGCCATCCTGGAACCCGAAGACCAGCAACTGATTTCCGGTTTCGTGATCAACAAGTTCCGCGGCGACGTCGAGCTGCTGCGCCCCGGCTTGGACCGCCTTACCGAGCTGACCGGCCGCCCCACGCTTGGCGTGCTCCCGTATGCCGAGGACCTGTGGATCGACGCCGAGGACTCCCTCGGCACGGTCGCGGACGCACCGGTCGGTCGTCCGCGCCTGCCGGTCGGTACCGAGTGGCTGACCGTCGCCGCCATCCGCCTGCCGCGCATCTCCAACTCCACCGATATCGAGGCCTTGGCCTGTGAGCCAGGGGTTTCCGTGCGCTGGGCGAGCGATCCGTCCCGGCTGGCCGGGGCCGACCTCGTGGTGCTGCCCGGCAGCAAGGCCACCGTGTCGGACCTGGAGTGGTTGCGGCGCAGCGGAATCGCCGAGGCCTTGCGCGCCCGCGCGGCGGCGGGTGGCCCGATTCTGGGCATCTGTGGCGGTTATCAGATGCTGGGCAAGCGAATCGTCGACCCGGTGGAGTCCGGCCGGGGGGAGGTCGACGGGTTGGGCTTGTTGGACCTGGCGATCGAATTCGCCGATCCGAAGGTGTTGCGCCACAGCACCGGCCATGGGGCGACCGCCGACACCGCAGGAATCCCGGTGCACGGCTATGAGATTCACCACGGGCGAGTGGCAGGCAGTGGCGATCCGGCCTGGCTGGACGTCGAGGGAAGCCCGGAAGGCAGTGTGCGCGGCGCGCTCTGGGGTACCCATCTGCACGGCCTGCTGGAATCGGACGACTTCCGCCGCGCCTGGCTGCGCTCGGTCGCCACAGCCGCCGGACGCACCGGTTTCGTTGTCGCCGAAGACGTTTCCGTCGCCGCCGTCCGCACGGCGCAACTCGATCTACTCGCCGATCTGATCGAGCAACACCTCGATCTCGACCAGCTCGACCGCCTGCTCACCGACGGTGCACCCGCCGGCTTGCCGACGCTGGCGACCCAGCCGCTCCCCAGCACAGCAACCCTGGGTAGCTGAACTGTTGACGTGACGAACGTCGCCCCTTACCTTTCAGTAAGGAATTCGGCTCCGGGTAAGGCGCGGGTCGATGGGCGCGGGAGAAGCACGGTCGGTGATCGAAGTGGCAGCAGACAAGAAGTCCACCGGTAGGGCGGGAAATGTGGTGTCCGCGACGGTGACCAGCAAGGGGCAGATCACCATCCCGATCGACGTCAGAGTCGCCATGGGTTTGCGGGCCGGCGTCCGGGTCGCCTTCGTTCCCACCGACAACGGCACCTATGAACTGGTGCCGGAGACCCGAACCATCAAGTCGCTCAAGGGGATAGTCGGCTGGTCCGGCTCGCCCATCGGCCTCGCGCAGATGAACGAGGCGATCACCGGCAATGTCGTGGAAGGCAAGCAGAAATGATCGGTCTGGACGCCAATGTGCTGATCCGCTACCTCACCCAGGACGATCCGGAGCAGTCCGCGCGCGCCAATCAGGTGATCGACGGCCTCAGCGAGAGTCGCCCTGGATACGTGACGATGATCGTGCTCGCCGAGATCCACTGGGTGCTGCGCCGCGGCTACAAGCAGGACCCGGAGGCGGTCACCGACGTGTTGCTGGGCCTGCTCGACTCGACCGAGATCGTGGTCGAGCGCGCCGACACCGTGCGCCAGGCGCTGCGCCAGGCTGCCGAGGGCGCGGATTTCGCCGACGCGCTGATCCAGCAACTCGGCCAGGAGGCGGGCTGCGACCTCACCGTCACCTTCGACCACAACGCCGGTGAACGCGCGGGCATGCGTCTACTGGCCTGACGCGAAGATAGGGCTTCGTTCAGCAGACCCGTGTAGCGTCATTCGGCATGAAATCTCGGCAGATCACGGTAGGTGACGGGACCTGGACCGTGCGGGTCGACGGCCCGGAATCTCGGCACAGCGTGCTGCTGCTGCCTGATCTCGGCGACCCGGCGGACGTCTACGACCAGGTGTGTGTCCGACTGCACAATTCGGATCTGCGCACGGTGGTGCTGGAGTCGATCGATGGCCTCGATGCCGCGGGCGTCACCGCGATCCTGGACCAGATCGGCGTGCCCTGGGCCAACGTCGCCGCGCGTGGCGCGGGCGCCGACCTGGCATGGCGGGCGTGCGCGGCCGGATTCGGCCGCTTCATCAGCCTCGTGGTGGCCGATCGCGGCCATCCGGCTGCTCCGGGCCCGGACGGGACCGTCGCCGACGCCACGGTCCGTCCGGTCGAGTTGCCGACCACGGTGCTGGTCACCAAGAACCTGCCGCGCTCGGTCGCCGACGCCTCGGGGCGGTTCGTCTACGGCGAGTTCCGCGTGGTCGACGTCGACGTCGCCAACGTGGCGACCGAGGCCGACCACGAACTGGCCACCGAGATCGTGCTACGCACCAGCACCTGGTGAGCCGTTGCCGGACTTGGCTTGATACACGGCCAACCACTCCAGCCAGCTGTCGAGCTCGGCGAAGGCGTGGGCCAGCGGTTCGGCCGCGGACAGGAACACATCGTGCTTGGCGCCGTCGATCGGCACGATGTTGGTGCGGTCGCCGAGGCACCCCGACCAACGCTGAATCTGCTTGACGTCCAACACCGCATCGGCCACGTCGACGGCGGGACCGTACCGGCGGGCGAACTTCGTCATCCGGGAACGCAGGATCAGCGACGGCACCCCGATGTCGAGCCCGGCGTGCAGTTGCGCGTGGCCGTTGCGGATGGCGCGCAGCCAACCGAACCGAACGGGGAAGCCGTGCAACGGTTTCCAGTCCAGGTTGTAATCCCATTCGCCGGCGACGCTGTGGTGCAGGCTGTCACCGTAGGTGCTGATCTTGCTGCCCGGCAGTTCGATCATCTTCCGAAAACGGCCGAGCGCCTTGATGATCGGCGTCCCGACGGTCCGGTAGTACGACGGTCCCTGCAGATCGAACCAAGGGCTGTTGAGCACCAGACCAGACACCCCGGCCGCGGCCGTCCCCGTGGTCCGATTGAGCCGATCCAGCCACAGCGGCAAGATCAGGCCACCGGTCGAGTGCGCGTTCAGGACGACCGGCGCGCCGGTCTCCTCCCGCACGATTCGCAATGCCTCGTTCAACTCGTCGTCATACAGTGCGAGATCGGTCACATAATGCGGCGTCTGCCCGTCGCGCAGTGATCGGCCGCACTTGCGTAGGTCCAGCGCGTAGAAGTGGTATCCGAGCGTCGCGAAATGTTCCGCGAGATGCTCTTGAAAGAAGTAGTCGGTAAAGCCGTGCACATACAGCACGGCCCCGGCGGTGAGTTCGACATCGTCGCCGGGCAGATAGCGGACGAGCGTGGCCACGGCCTCGCCTTCGCCATCGGGATCAGGCCCGAAAGAAAGCGTGCGCTGCTGGTACTTCTCACCTAGGACATCGGCTTTCCACTCCGCCCCGTGGTGGGTGTCGGTTTTCGTAGCGGCAAGTGAAGTTTCCTTTGTCACATACACAATCTAAGTCACATTCCGCGGTTTCGGCGCAGAGGATCGACGTGGTGAGGTGCACAATTGAAGCTAGGTGAACGGCGGGTAACCTAGCTCCCGCCATGGTTCACGGACCAGAGGCAAGAACCGCAAGCACCGTGCCCAGGCAGGTCCACCCGCCCGGTGGGCCCGCGAGAAGGACAAGGAAGTCGATCTAGCCGTGCCGAACGCTGCCATGACTGAAAAGACCGATGTTGTACTCATCGGCGCCGGCATCATGAGTGCCACCCTCGGTGCGCTGCTGCGCCAACTGCAGCCCGACTGGTCGATCTCCCTGTTCGAGCGGCTCGACGCCGCGGCGGCGGAGAGCAGCGACCCGTGGAACAACGCGGGCACCGGCCACTCGGCCCTGTGCGAACTGAACTACAGCCCGCAGAACGCCGACGGCTCGGTGGACATCACCAAGGCCATCGACATCAACGAGCGGTTCCAGGTGTCGCGCCAGTTCTGGTCCTACGCCGTGGAGAACAACATCCTCGGTGACCCGTCCCGGTTCATCAACCCGATCCCGCACGTGAGCTTCGTGCACGGCGCGGACAACGTCGACTACCTGCGCAAGCGCTACGAGGCGCTGTCGCGGCATCCGTTGTTCGAGGGCATGGAGTACATCGACAGCCCGGACGAATTCGCGCGCAGGCTGCCGCTGATGGCGCGCGGCCGCGACTTCTCCGACCCGGTCGCGCTGAACTGGACCGACGGCGGCACCGACATCGACTTCGGCGCGCTCACCCAGGAACTGCTCGCCTACCTCGGCGCCAGCGGTGCCGACCTGGCCTTCGGCCACGAGGTGCGCGACCTGTCCAAGCAGTCCGACGGCTCTTGGCTGGTCAAGGTGCGCAACCTGCGCACCCGCGAAACCCGCACGCTCATCAGCAAATTCGTCTTCGTCGGCGCGGGCGGCGGCGCGCTGCCGCTGCTGCAGAAGTCCGGCATCAAAGAGATCGACGGCTTCGGCGGCTTCCCGGTCAGCGGGCAGTTCTTCCGCTGCACCAACCCCGAGCTCATCCAGCAGCACGAGG
This sequence comes from Nocardia ninae NBRC 108245, assembly GCF_007990755.1. Taxonomy (GTDB): domain Bacteria; phylum Actinomycetota; class Actinomycetes; order Mycobacteriales; family Mycobacteriaceae; genus Nocardia; species Nocardia ninae. The sequence goes on from NZ_BJXA01000010.1 coordinate 124,772, forward strand.
CCAAGGTGTACGGCAAGGCCGCCGTCGGCGCGCCGCCGATGTCGGTGCCGCACTTGGACACTCGCGTCATCAAGGGCACGCCGGGCCTGCTGTTCGGCCCCTACGCGGGCTGGACGCCGAAGTTCCTCAAGGACGGCAAGCTCACCGACCTGTTCAAGTCGGTGAAGCCGAACAACCTGTTCTCGCTGCTCGGCGTCGGCGTCACCGAACTCGGCCTGACCAAGTACCTGGTCAGCGAGCTGCTCAAGTCGCAGGCGGGCAAGGTCGACACGCTCTCGGAGTTCATCCCGCGCGCCGACGGCCGGGACTGGGAGCTGATCACCGCCGGCCAGCGCGTGCAGGTGATCCGGCGCAAGGGCGCGGGCGGCGTGCTCGAGTTCGGCACCGCCGTGGTCGCCGCGGCCGACGGCACCATCGCCGGCCTGCTCGGCGCCTCCCCGGGTGCCTCGACGGGCGTCACCGCGATGCTCGACGTCATGCAGCGCTGCTTCCCCACCGAGTACGCGCAGTGGACGCCGAAACTCAAGGAGATGATTCCCTCACTGGGCGTCAAGCTGTCCGAGGATCAGGCGTTGTTCCACGAAGTATGGGACTGGACCTCCAAGACGCTGAACCTGACGGGTGGCACAGATAACACGCCGAGGCATGCGGGGGTCGCGGCGAGCCGCTAGGTGTGATAGCAACAGGCGATGATGTCAACGGTTGTTCTCAAACGGTCATGGGCGTTGGATCTCGACACCGCCACCCTCTATCAGCTGTTGAAACTTCGCGTCGAAGTCTTTGTCGTCGAGCAGAAGTGCGCGTACCCCGAGTTGGACGGGCTGGACCTGCTGCCGGAGACCCGGCACTTCTGGCTCGATGACGAGGGCGAGGTGATCGCCACCCTGCGGCTGCTCGAGGAGCACCACGACGGCGTGAAGTCCTTCCGCATCGGACGTCTGTGCACTGTCGTCCCGGCCCGCGGCCACGGCTACACCACGCGCCTGCTGCAGGCCGCGCTCGCCGAGGTCGGCGAGGCGACCGTGCGGCTGAACGCGCAGTCCTACCTCGTCGACATGTACGCCAAGCACGGGTTCAAGCCCGACGGCGAGGAATTCGACGAGGACGGGGTCCTGCACATTCCGATGCGCAAGGGGTGACCGTCCCGCTTGCCTGCCTTCCGCCCTCGTCGCCCACCGCGACGAGGGCGGTCCGGTATGCCCTAGGCCCTGTGTCGAAGTCCCATCCGGCCGGACTTCGACACAGGGCCTAGGGCCGCGTCGGCGGGTGCGTGTCGCGCGCATAGAGTTGGGGCGTGTCCTTGTCCCATGCCGAAACTGTGTCCCCTCACTCGTTGACCGGATCGCGGACGCGTCCGGCCGCCGACGGTGAGGCGGGTTTTCCGTTCTCCGCCGTGGTCGGGCAGGAGCAGCTGCAACTGGCGCTGATCCTGTGCGCGGTGCACCCCGGCATCGGCGGTGTGCTAGTACGCGGCGAGAAGGGCACCGCGAAGTCGACCGTGGTGCGCGCGCTGGCACAGCTGCTGCCGCCCGTGGTGGACGAGACCGGTGCGCGGCCCGCGCGGCTGGTGGAGCTGCCCGTCGGCGCCACCGAGGACCGCGTGGTCGGCTCGCTGGACCTGGAGCGGGTGCTGCGCGACGGGGAGCAGGCGTTCCGGCCCGGACTGCTGGCCGCCGCCCACCACGGCGTGCTCTACGTCGACGAGGTCAACCTGCTGCACGACCATCTGGTCGACGTCCTGCTCGACGCCGCGGCGATGGGCCGGGTGCACATCGAACGCGACGGCGTCTCGCATTCGCATCCGGCGCGGTTCGTGCTCGTCGGCACCATGAATCCGGAAGAGGGCGAGCTGCGCCCGCAGCTGCTCGACCGGTTCGGGCTCACCGTCGACGTGGCGGCCTCGCGGAACGTGGACGTGCGGATGGCGGTGGTGCGGCGGCGACTGGACTACGAGGCCGATCCGGCCGGGTTCGCCGAGAGCTACGCCGCCGCCGACCGGGCGGTGGCCGAGCGCATCCTCGGCGCGCGGGACCGGGTCGCCCAGGTGCGGCTCGACGATGGGGAGCTGCGTCGAATTGCCGCGCTGTGCGCCGCATTCGACGTCGACGGCATGCGGGCCGACCTGGTGGTCGCGCGGACCGCGACGGCGCACGCCGCGTGGCGTGGTGCGGAGGCGGTCACCGAGGACGATGTGCGGATCGCGGCGGAACTCGCACTGCCGCATCGGCGTCGGCGCGATCCGTTCGATGAGCCGGGCATCAGCGAGGATCAGCTCGACGACGCGATGCGGGATGCCGCTGCGGAAGTGGATCGCTCGGCCCGGTCCGACGGGGACGCAGCGGAATTCGATGAGAGTCAGGCACCCGAGGACGCGAACGATGCGGACCCGTCGAACCAACGGCAGGCGGAGGACTCGGACTCGAACCAGTCGGCAGCGAACGACCGAGCGGACGACGAGCATAACCAGCGCGGCGACGATCCCCAGTCGCGGAAAGACGACGAGCCGAACCCCGGAGATCCTCAGTCGCGGACGGACGAACCGACTCCGAGCAGTGACGATCCCGACGACGATCCCGACGGCCCCGGTGGTGGGCAGCGGCCCGGCACCCGTGAAGGCCGCAGTGGCGCACCGGTTTCCGCCGCCGCGACACCGCCGCGTTGGGAAGTACCGGGCATCGGTGAAGGCGCTCCCGGCCGTCGCTCCAGGGCCGAGTCCCGCCATGGTCGCGTCGTACGGCCCAGCAGCGATACCGGCACCGGCCTGCATCTGCTCGGCACCATCTTCGCCGCCGCGCCGCATCAGCGGTCCCGTGGCCGCGGCGACGGTCCGCTGAAGCTGGCCGCCGAGGACCTCCGAGGCGCGTATCGCGAAGGGCGCGAAGGCAATCTGGTCGTGTTCGTGGTCGACGCGTCCGGTTCGATGGCGGCCAGGGATCGGCTCTCCGCCGTCACCGGCGCCGTTGTCGCTCTGCTGCGCGACGCCTACCAGCGCCGGGACAAGGTCGCCGTCATCACCGTGCGCGGGCAGGATGCCGAACTGGTACTGCCGCCGACGTCTTCGGTCGATATCGCGGTGCGCCGCCTGTCCGGGATGCGCACCGGCGGCAAGACTCCGCTCGCCGCAGGTCTGTTGAAGGCGCGCGAGATCGTGCGGCGGGAACGCGTCCGTGACCCGCGTCGGCGCCCGATGCTGGTGCTGCTCACCGACGGTCGCGCCACCGGTGGCGTCGATCCGGTGCCGCGCGCTCGCGCCGCCGCCGCGCTGTTGGCGAACGACGCGGTCACCTCCATCGTGGTCGACTGCGAGCGCGGCATGATCCGGCTCGGCCTGGCCGCCGAGCTGGCTCGGGAACTGCGTGGCGGATATCTGAGACTGGCTGAGCTGACCGGTGATTCGGTCGCCGATGTGGTGCGTGCGGGGTCCGGACGCCCGGGTGCCCGCGCCGCTTGAGCCGCAGGGGATCGAACTAGCAAGGAGAGTGCATGCCCAAGGGTGTTCCGGAGACCGTGCCCGATGACGGGCTCACCACACGGCAGCGGCGGAATCAGCCGGTGCTCGCGGTGCATACGGGGCCGGGCAAAGGAAAGTCGACGGCCGCGTTCGGGATGGCGCTGCGAGCCTGGAACCAAGGTTTCGACGTCGCGGTGTTCCAGTTCGTGAAGAGCGCCAAGTGGAAGGTGGGGGAGGAGGCCGCTTTTCGCACCCTCGGCACGTTGCACGAGGAGACCGGTGCCGGTGGCGCGGTCGAGTGGCACAAGATGGGTGAAGGCTGGTCCTGGACGCGCAAGCAGGGCAGCGACGAGGACCACGCCGCCGCCGCGCTCGCCGGTTGGCAGGAGATCGCCCGCCGTCTGAAGGCCGAGCAGCACCGCTTCTACGTGCTCGACGAATTCACCTACCCGCTCAAATGGGGTTGGGTCGACATCGACGAGGTCGTCGACACCCTGAGCACCCGTCCCGGCAATCAGCACGTGGTCATCACCGGCCGGGACGCTCCGCAGGCGCTCATCGACGCCGCCGATCTCGTCACCGAGATGACCAAGCTCAAGCACCCCATGGACGCGGGCCGTAAAGGCCAGCGCGGCATCGAATGGTGAGCTCCCGCACCGAGTCTCGGGACTTGCATTCTCTCCGGGCTCCCGGAGTGGGTGCGGATCCCGAGAGGTGGTGCGGCTGCTGCGTCCCGTCGGCTCGCGCGGTCGTGCGGCGGTGGTGTCGATGAGCGGGGGTGTGCCTGCGGTGGTGATCGCCGCGCCCGCATCGGGGAGCGGCAAGACCACGGTGGCAACGGGGTTGATCGGTGCGCTGCGGCGGGTCGGTCATCGGGTTGCGCCTTTCAAGGTAGGGCCGGATTACATCGATCCCGGGTATCACGGCCTGGCGGCCGGGCGGCCTGGCCGCAATCTGGATCCGGTGCTCGTCGGCGCGGAACGTGTTGTGCCGCTGTATCAGCACGGTGCGCGGGAGTGTGATCTCGCGGTGGTCGAGGGCGTGATGGGGCTGTTCGATGGCCGCATCGATGCGAACCATGCCGGGCCGGTCGCCGAAGGGTCCACCGCGCAGGTCGCCGGGTTACTCGGTGCGCCCGTGGTGCTGGTGGTGGATGCCAGGGGCCACAGTCAGAGTCTGGCCGCGTTGCTGCACGGCTTCGCGACTTTCGACAGCAGTATTCGGCTCGGTGGGGTGATTCTCAACCGGGTTGGTAGTGAACGGCACGATCAGGTGCTGCGGGCAGCCTGTGATCGGGTCGGGCTGCCGGTGCTCGGCTCGCTCCCGCGGATGACCGAATTGGAGGTGCCATCCCGGCATCTCGGCCTGATCCCCGCGGTGGAGCATGGTGCTGCCGCCACCGCCGCGGTATCGGCGATGACGGATTTGGTTGCGGCACATGTGGATCTGCAAGCCATTGCTGCGCTGGCGCGTTCGACCGCTGCTGGTCCGGCCTGGGATCCAGCGGAAGCTCTAGCTGAAGTGGTCTCCGGCGTAGCACCCGGTTCAAATCGGCCGGAGCACGATGGAGCAGTCGCCGCAGCGGAGTCCGGTGTATCGCTCGGATCGGGCCGGCCGGAGCACGATGGAGCAGTCGCCGGGGTGGGCTCCGGTCCATTGATCGCCATGGCAGGCGGCCCTGCATTCACCTTCGGCTATGCCGAACACCGCGAGTTACTGCTGGCCGCTGGGGCGCGGGTGGTGGTGTTCGACCCGCTGCGCGACGAATTGCCAATCGGCACAGCAGGTTTGGTGTTGCCGGGTGGATTCCCGGAGGAGCATGCGGCCGCACTGGCAGCCAACACCCCACTGCTGACCGTGGTGGCGGCGCAGGCCCGTCGCGGCATGCCCGTGCACGCGGAATGCGCGGGCTTGCTCTACCTGACCCGCTCCCTCGACGGACATCCGATGGCCGGAGTCATCGACGCCGACGCCGAGTTCGGCCCGCGCTTGACCCTCGGCTACCGCGACGCGGTCGCGCTGGTGGATTCCCCGCTGTGGCGGGCCGGGGAACGCGTCCGCGGCCACGAATTCCACCGGACCCGCCTGCTCGCGGCAGGCTCGGACACCCCGGCCTGGGGCTGGCACGGCAGCGACGGCGCGCGCGTCAAGGAAGGCGTGCTGGTCCAACAGGTCCACGCCTCCTACCTGCACACGCATCCAGCCGGAAACCCCAGAGCTACAAGCAGTTTCGTCGCCGCGGTCGCCGAGTACGCAGGTGCTCGTGCGGGCCGTTGAGCGAAGGCGTGCGCTGGTGCAGGTGTCAGGTGGCTGAGCTCGCCGTTGGGCTAGGCCTGCGGTCCGGGACGCCCGCTGACCCGATAGTCGCAGCCGTGCGGGAGATGCTGGGCGACAACGAGATCAGTTGTTTGGCGACCATCGATCGCCGGATGGGCGAACCAGGTCTGCGTGACGCGGCTGCTGAGCTCGGGGTGGCGGTGCAGGGGTACGCCGCCGCCGAGCTGGCCGAGGTTCCTGTGCCGAACCCGGACGCGCGCACGTCGGCTGCCGTCGGTACGGGCAGTGTTGCCGAGGCTGCCGCCATCCTCGCGGCTGGGCACGGCACGCTGGTGATCACCAAACGCATTGTCGCCGGGGTGACTATCGCTGCGGCGCAACGCACAACGGGCTGATTGTCTGGCGCGCAACTGGGTGATCGAACCAGATGACCTTGGGTCTCCCGCGTGGTTTCATGGCGGGGTGGATATCCGAGGGATCGACAATGTGCTGGTTCCGGTAGGGAATCTGGCTGCGGCGCTGGAGTTCTACGCGAACGGGCTCGGGCTTTCCGTGCGGTTCACGGTGCCGGAGCGGGGGATCGCGTTGTTCGGGGTCGCGGCGGAGACGCCGGGGATCATGGCGATGGTGGATCCCGCTGCGGGGCAGGGGTCGCCGCCGGCCATCCGCATCTGGCTGGAAGTGCCGGATGCCAGGGCCGCCGCGGCGGAACTCGAAGGACGCGGTGTCGACATACTCACCGCGCCCTTCGAAGTCGCGACCGGCTGGAGTGTGGAGGTGGCCGATCCGTGGGGCAATGTGATCGGATTGACCGACTACCTCAAGCGCCCCGATCTGGCACGACCGGCGTTCTGACCTACGGAGCCACCGCACCCCAGTCGGCGAAACCGCTGGGATCGTGGCGGCCGAAGGTGGCGTGTTCGAACAAACCCCAGCCCTCGGCGTCGCCGCAGCGGGCATGGGCCACATGGTCGATCACGCCGTACGGTGCGCGGGCGACGATGGCCGGGTCGGTGAGGTCGTACCGGCTGGCCAACGACCAGTCCCGGCCCTTCCACTGCCCGTGCTGCCAGTCGGGATCGCCACCGTAGCCGCAACCCACGTGCAGCGGTACATGGGTGCCCGTGGTTACCTCGATCTCCAGCGGCTTGCCGTCCGGCGTGCTCATTTCGAGCCGGGCGCCGACGGGAAGCCTTGTGCCGGAACGGTAGTCGATCGAGATGCGCGGCCAGCCGAGCTGTTCGGTGCGCCCGTCCGGCCAGATCCGCACGGCGTCGTTCAAGGTGCGCTTGCCGTCGGGTTCCTCCTGCACGATGATCACGATCGCGAAATCGTCGAACCGCAGCGGCACATACATCCACCAGAAACCGCCGGACGGCTCGGCGGCCGCCCGGCCCGCAGGCTCGCTCTCGCCGACCGGCCGGATGCCCCAGGACCGGTCCCTGGTGCCGGTCCACACCGCCGGGTCGACGGTGATGTCGTCCCCGTCGACGTGCAGCGTGCCCGCCCACGAGCCCACCTGGGCGAAGCGGCTCGCGTCGATGATCGGCCGGTTGCCCGACAGGATCAGGTGCGGCTGCTCCTGCACGGTGGGGAAGGCGCCCTCCCAGGTGAGGTCGAAGGACAGGTCGTCGTGCTCGCAGATCACCCGGATCCGGTGCAGCGGCTCGAGCACCTCGATGCGATACCCACCGACCCGCTGTTCCAGGCTGCGATCGCCGAGCGCGTCGGAGAAGCGGACAGTCCGCTGGATATCGCCGCGCCGGACGGCGGCGTAGGCGTCGGTCACTCCGAGGTTCGGGTACACGCCGAACCCGGTGATCAAGAAGGTGCCGCCGTCGCGGTTGTGACCGTTGAAATAACTGCGGTCGTAGAAGTTTCGGTCGCTGCTGGCGACCCTGGCCAGGGACAGTCCGGTCTGATGAATCGGGTACTCGTCCAAAGGAACTGGCATGGCTGCCCTCAATCCCACTCGTAGGTTCCGTCGAGCAGCCGTTCCAGGCTCGCTCGGTGCATCACGTAGTCGTCGCGGTCCGGGGTGTCGGTGTCCTCGCCGAAATGGATCATCCTGCGCTTCACCCTGGCCATCACGATGCCGTGCCGCAGTGCGGCGTAGACGAGGTACCAGTCGAGGTCGCGCACCGTATGCCCGGTCAGCTCTTCGTATTTCGCGACGACGTCGGCGCGGCGCAGGAAGTCCGGCAGGCCCGGCTGATCGAATCGGGTGGCGATGTCCTGGAAGAACCGGTGGATGAAGATCACCCAGGCGACATCGAGTTCACGCGGTCCCAATGCGGCCATCTCCCAGTCCAACACCGCCGCGGGCTCGAAGCCCTGGTAGATGATGTTGCCGGGCCGGGCGTCACCCCAGCTGAGGACGTCGGGCCCAGGGTCGGCGGGCCAGTGTTCGTCGAGCCACGCGAAGGCTCGTTCGAGCAGCGGAATCTCGAAGCCGTCGTCGGCCAAAGCCCAGCGGTACCAAGCCTTCTGGGCCTCGACATGCCTGCGCAGCGACTGGCCGGCCCCGCGCAGAGCCGGGAATCGCTGGGCCGGATCCGCAATGGCGTGCACCTTGGCGATCACCGCGACGGTGTTCGCAGTGAGCTGCGCACGCTCTTCCGGGGTCGCGTCGAAGAGCCAGCCGACGAACACGTACGGCGGGTTGTCGGTCGGCACTCGCCCGTCGACCCGCTTCATCACGAAAAATGTTGTGCCGAGCGGTGTCTCGTCTTCCTCCAGCCAGCACAAGGCAGGCACCGGCACGTCGGTGTTTTCGGCGACGCCGGCCATCACCTGGTACTGGGTGGCCAGATCGTAGGTCTCGAACACCGGGAACGACCCGCTCTCCGGCGCCATCCTGGCGACGAACGACCCGCTCTCGTGCCGTCCGTCCACGCTCCATTCCGCATCGAAAAGAATGGTGGTGCTCGACATTCCGCCCGACTGCGGCCGTGACAGGTTGGCCACCTTCGGCGGGTGATCGGCGGAGACCTGCGAATCCAGCCAGCGCGCCAGGTCCTCGGCGAGCACGTCGAGATCGCGCTCGCTCACGGTCAGCTGCTGCCGCTCGGCGGGATCCGGATCTTCGGCCATCGTTTGTCCTCCTGACGCCATGACGCGCGGGCGTGCCGCGGCACAGCCCACCTCGGCGGCGGTCCGCCGCGATACGCGACAGTAACGCGTTCCAGTCGGCCCGCGGGGCGAAAACGAGCGAGGCCACCGAACCCGCTCACTGGCTGGAACCGGGCCTTGACATGCGACGATCGGTCGGTGGTCGGGCCGGCCCGACCGGCTTGGTGTGGCTGGCACGTACGACTCATTACCGAGGGAAAGACCAGGGATTTCCTGGATGCTCGCATCCTGCGCGCCTCGATACCGTTCGCTCACGCAGAGCGTTCGGAGTGAGGGGTTCGTTGTGAGTGCTGTCAGTGCGGAGCCGGCAGATGGGGCAGATACGAAAGAAGCGGCGGAAGCGCGGGCGCACGACTCGAGATGGAATCCGTTGACCCGCTTTGCCTTCCGTTTCTGCTTCAGCTATTTCAGCCTGTTCTGCCTGATGTTTCCGCAATTCCTTTGGGTGTACAGCGGGGTGCTCAAAGACAAGCTGCCCGAGTTGGCGATCCTCGGATTTCTCTATCCGTTGCGTCCGATCTGGGAATGGGTCGGCCGCCATGTCTTCGGTGCCGACGTCGAGCTGCGCCTGGATTCGGGCAGCGGCGACCAGGCCATCATCTGGGTCTTCCTGTTCTGTGTCCTGGTCGTCGCCCTCGTCACCGCCGTGATGTGGAGCGTGCTGGACCGCCGCCGGCCGAACTACCACCGGCTCAATGCCTGGTTCCTGCTCGCCATGCGGTTGTGCCTCGGCGGCCAGATGCTGTGGTACGGAATGGCAAAGGTGATTCCGACCCAGATGGCGGAGCCACCACTGACGGCGCTGATCTCCCGGTACGGCGATTTCACGCCGATGTCGGTGCTCTGGTTCCAGGTCGGCAGTTCTCAGCCGTACGAGATTCTGCTCGGCGCGGCGGAGGTACTCGGCGGGCTTCTGCTCTTCGTGCCGAGAACCGCGACGTTGGGCGCGCTGGTGAGCCTGGTGAGCATGCTTCAGGTGTTCATCCTGAACATGAGCTTCGACGTGCCGGTGAAGATCCTGTCGGGTCACCTCTTGCTGATCTCGCTGGTGTTGCTGGCGCCACAGGCGCGTCGATTGGCGAATGTCCTTGTGTTGCAGCGATGGTCCGAGCCTGCTCGGCAGCCGGAACCGTTCCGCTCGCGGCGCGCTCGGTGGTTCGCAGTCGGTCTACAGGCGGTACTCGGCCTGTGGGTGTTGGCCGGCGGTATCCAGGAGGGCCTGCGGTTCTGGAACGAAGGTGGCGGCGGTACCCCGAAACCCGAGCTGTACGGGATCTGGACGGTGTCGGAATTCAGCAGGGACGGGCAAGTCGTCCCGCCGCTGACGACGGACCAGAACCGTTGGCGGCGGCTGGTTGTCGACGTTACCGGAATGGCGTATCAGAAGATGGACGACAGCTTGGTCCCCGTCGTCGGCGCGGTGGACACCGCAGCGCGCACCCTCACCCTCTCGGCGTCGCCCGGTGCGAATCCAGGGGTCATGGCAAAGGCCACTCCGGCCCAGATCGCCTCTTTTACCTTCACCCAGGAGGCGCCGGACCGGCTGCGACTCGATGGCCAGCTCGACGGCCACCCGGTGACGTTGTCGCTGGAGCAGGTCGACCTCGAGTCATTCCCGTTGCGCAGCACCGGTTTCAAATGGATCCAGGACTATCCCGCCTTCTGACCGGGACTCGGCTCAGCCGATGGTGATGGCGTCGAGGCGGACGCGCAGGAACTCCGCCGAGACGACGGGCGGCAGGCCGCCGACCCGTCCGATCGGCGGCGTCAGCGGAGTGACGACAGCGTCGTGGTCGAGTTCGTAGAAGTAGATCAGGGACACCAGGTCCTCCTCGGGTGCTGAGGCCTGCGGCGGCAGCACCCGGTGCCGTCCGGACGGCCAGCGCTGACCGCTCCAATAGGCAAGCAGGTCACCGATGTTCACCGTCAGGGCGGCGGGGTCGTAGGGCGCGTCGGCCCAGCCTTCCGCCTCGGTGTACACCTGGAGCCCGCCCGCGCCCGGCTCTCGATCCAGCACAGTGACGGTGCCGAAGTCGGTGTGCGGGCCGATCCGGAACTGACCGGGCTCGGGGGCGCCGACCGCGGTCAACGGCGGGTAGTGGTTGATGTTGCAGGTCCAGGTCGGCCGGCCGGCCAGGTTCTGAAATGGGTTGGCGGGCAGGTGAAGTGCCGCCGCGAACAGGGCGAGCAGTTCGTCGGACAGCGTGCGTACGGCAGCGGTGTACGCGGTCACCAATTCGCGCAACTCGCGCACTTCGTCCGGCCACACATTGGGCAGGAACCAGACGTCGTCGACGGCTCGTTCGCCGGTCGCGGTGTCGGCGCCCACGGCGAAGGTCTCCTTCAGATCCGGTGGCGTCCGGGTGCCCTCGGCATAACCGTTGGCCTCCTTGCCCGGCCCGATCCAGCCCCGCCCGCCGACGGTGACGGCATACTTCTCCTTCACCGCCGCCGGCAGCGCGAAGAAGCGCCGCGCGGCGCCGCGCACGTCACCGGCCAGCCCCTCGGGCACGCCGTGGCCGTAGACCAGCAGAAACCCGGCACGCCGCAGGCCCTCGTCCACCTCGTGCTCGATCTCGGCCGCCGCCGGACCGCCGGCGCGCCATCGGGACAGGTCGATCGATGCGATCGCGTTCATGTCGTCTCACTTCTGCTGGAGTGCCGCGCAGCCGTGCGCCCGAGGCTCACTGTGCCTCGACTTCCGTTGCGACACCGATGTCTTCGTGCCAGAGGGCCGGATTGTCGACGATGAAGTCGGTCATCATCTGGACGCACCGCTCGTCCTCGAGCACGGTCACCGCGACGCCGTGCTCGGCCAGCCAGTCGTGGCCGCCGTGGAAGGTCTGGGATTCGCCGATGATGACCGCGCCGATGCCGAACTGGCGGACGAGTCCGCTGCAATACCAGCACGGCGACAGGGTGGTCACCATGATGGTCGAACCGTAGTCGCGGCGGCGGCCCGCGGCGCGGAAGGCGTCGGTCTCGGCATGCATGCTGGGGTCGCCGGACTGGACGCGGCGATTGTGGCCGCGGCCGAGCAGCGTGCCGTTGGCCGCGAACAGTGCCGCGCCGATCGGGATGCCACCCTCGGCGAGCCCGCGCTGCGCCTCGTCGTATGCCACCTCGAGCAGTTGTCGTGCCGGTGTCGCCTGCGTCATGGGTCCAGCCTCCAAGGGAAGGCCGCCGACCGCAACGTACAGATCGTCCGCACAGGTCGTCGCCACGGATGACAGGATGACCATATGTTGCCCACCGTGCGCGAATTGCTCGACGACCAGTTCGCTGCCGCTGAACCACTCGTTTTAGCGGGTCACAGCGCCCTCGGGCGGACGGTGCGCTGGGTGCATTCGAGCGAGATCTACGAGATCAGCCCGCTGCTGTCCGGGGGAGAGCTCCTGCTCACCACCGGGCTCGGTCTGTCCGGGGTGGATGCGGGAACGCGGCGGCACTACCTGGGCGAAATCGCCGGGCGTGCGGTAGCCGGGGTGGCCGTCGAACTCGGCCGGACCTTCGACGCCATTCCGCAGGACATGGTGGCGGAGGCGTCGCGCCACAGCCTGCCGTTGATCGCGCTGCGCGCCGTGGTGCCGTTCATCGATCTGTGCCGCACCGCGAATACCGAGATCGTGTCCCGGGAGGTGCGATCCTTGCGGCTGCTCAACGAGCTGGGGCGGGACCTGGTCGGCGAGTTGGCTGCGGGCAATGGTCTCGCGCAGCTGCTCGGGCGGATCGGGGAGGTCACCGGTTGCGCGCTGATCGTGACGAGCGGCAACGGTGCGCTGATTGCCGCGCACGGCGTCGATGACGACCGATCCGCCTGGGCGGCAGTTGAATCCGCGACGGCCACTGCTTCCATCCGGGCCAGGGAGAACACCTGGGGAACGCTCACCGCGGGACCCGGCTCGGCACTGGACGCTGCCACCCTCGCCACGGTGCTCGGGCAATCCGCGCCGAGCCTCGGCCTCGCGCTGGCGAATTCGGGCACCCCGACCGGGCGTCCGCAGCTGGCGGCCGCGACGTTGCTCGCGGATCTGCTGGACGGTAAGACGATTCGTCAAGCCGATCTGAAGGTACGAGCCGCGGCGGCGGGGGTGCCCGCGTTGGCCGGGCGCACGCTCGTTCCGGTTGCGGCCGACGCACCTGAAACCCGCATCGCTACGCGCCTGATCGACACCGCCGCAAAGGAACTCGGCAGGACTGGACTGGTGGCCGAGGTACATGCCACGAGCTACGGCGTGTTCGCCATGGACCAGGCGACGGCCGACCCGGTCGGCGAAGCGGTTCGGTTGCTCCGCAATGCCTTCACTACCAACGCCGTCGAGGGCGTGACGTTGGTGGTCGGTGATCCCTGCGAGTTCACCTCCGCCGCACTCACCGGTTCGTTGGAGGCCGCCCGGTCCGCGCTGCGTTTGGCGACCCGTCATCGGCGGGACTGGTTGGCGGGCAGCCCCATCTCCACCTGCCGCGAACTGGCCACCGAGCTCGTCGTCGAATCTCTCCCTGCGGCGGAACGAAGCCGCCTGATCGCCACCACGATCGCTCCGCTGATCGCTTGGGACACAACGCATCACAGCAACCTGACGCGCACCCTGGAGGTCTATCTGCGCCACGGCGGCAGCCCGACCCGCTGCGCCACCGCCCTGCACATCGGCCGCCAATCCCTCTACCAGCGCCTGGACCGCATCCGCGACCTCCTCGGCTACGACCCGGCCGCCCCCGCCCTCACCGGCACTCTTCTGCTCGCCCTCTGCGCCCACCGCCTCTCTTGATGCCCGCGGACAAACAGCGGGTCGCTCAGGCGGGAGTAGTGCGCCGCTGGGCCAGCAGGAAGTAGGCGGTGGCGGAGACAAGGAAGCCGACGAAGAAAGTGATGTCGCCCAGCTCGGGGACTCGGCGGACGAGGTAACCGGTGAATTTCGCCTGGTGCGAGAACAGCAGCACCGACAGCACCAAGCCGAACAGAAACGCCGCTACGCCAGGCCAATTCGTGAACGCGCGGTTGTAGAGCAGGTCATCGATCTTGCGTCCACGCCGCAGGTACTGATCGACGAACATCACGCCCAGCCACGGCCCGATCCAGTACGCGACGATCAGCAGAAACGCCTCATAGCTCGCAGCGGCATCGGGCAGCGCCCACCACGCGACGAGGAACCCGATGGCGCCGAAGCAGATCGAGACAACGGCCCGCTGCGTACGGACCGGCAGTTCGATGCCGATCGTCACGAATGCCATTGCGCCCGAATACACATTCAGCGCGTTCGCCGCGACGGCGCCGAGCGCGATGGCGAGCAGCGTCAGCTTCGCCAGCACGTCGGGCAGATTCGCGGTGAACACATCCGTCGGGCTGCCCTGCGCCGCACCGACGATGGTTGCCGACGCCGCCCCGAGCGTCGACAGCCACAGGCACGAGACGAACAACCCGGCCGCCGCGTATCCGCCGGTGGCGACCCGCGACACGGTCTTGGGTAGGTAGCGGGAGTAGTCCGCCGCATACGGATTCCAGCCGCCCGCATAACCGAACGCGGTACCGACCGTCAGCAGGAAACCGCCGATCCCGCCGACCCCACTCGACGGTGCGCCACCGCCGAGCTCGGCCTTGCTGAAGATCGCGATGGTCACCACGACGAACACCACCGCGAGGATCGGGAACACGAACCGCTCGAACGCGTGCACAAGGTTGTGCCCGAACACCGCGAATCCGGTCTGCGCCACCACGATCAGGATCAGCGCCGTGAGCTTCGGCATCCCGGTCAGCGTGCTCAACGCCCACGCACCGCTCACACTGTTGGTGGCGAACCAGCCGACCCCGCACATGATCGACATGAACGCCGCGGGCAGTGCGTTGCCGCGATACCCGAATGCCAAGCGTCCCAGCACCATCTGCGGCACGCCGTGCGCGGGACCGCGGCCGGACAGCACGAAATGCGCCGCCGCACCCAGCCCGACACCCACCGCGAGACCCAGCGTCGCCTGCCAGAAGTTCATGCCGAACGCGGTGACCGACAGCACGCCGATGAAGATGGTGGCGAACTCCAGGTTCGGCGACATCCAGGTCCAGAACAGCTGCCGCGGCTTGCCGTGCCGGGCGTCATCGGGGATGTACTCGTTGCCGCCCGGCTCCACCGCGATGACGCGGTCAGCGTACCCGGAGGCCAGCGGCGGGTCATCGGTCAAAGCCATGCCTGAACACTCGTCGGTGCGGGCCGGGTCGGCAACCGACGATCCGTACGTCAGTCGGCGCAGCGGGGTGGACAGTTCGCCCGTCCGGCTCAGCCGGTGACGGTGCCGACCTGATGGCGCCAATTCGGCGAGGGGGCGAAGAACTCACCGCTCCCCGTGCGGAACGCGTCGCGGGCGGCGGCATCTCCGCGCAGCTGCGCCATCAGCCATGCCGTCGGATAGCCGAGGTAGCCGTACGCCCCGTTCGTGCACGGATCCGACGCGGACGCACAGTCCGGCTGCCCCTGCACGTCGTTGTGATTCGGCCCATTCAGCGTGCCCCACACCTTCGGCAGGTTCGCCGGAGTCGCCTCGTAGTACGCCTGATTCGACTGCAACCCCTCGACCTGCCACGGCACCAGTTGATGTGACGGGGAGACGAGAGCGTCGGACGACCCGTTCACCAGGAACACCGAACCCGCTGTCAGCGAACGAGTGTCGGCACAGGTTTCCGACGTGGAGCAGAAGTGCTGCGCCGGAATTTCCATCGGCACCGCGGTCTTGATCGCCCCGCCCGAATCACGCAGGGCGTTCAGCACTCCGGAGGCACCCTGCGAATGTCCTATCGCGCCAACGGCAGTCGCATCCAGTTTCCCGAAGAACACACTCGCTGGATCATCGGCCTGCGCCAGCAGGTAATCCAACGACTTCCGAATATCGACCCCGGACCCCGTGTTCTGGTTCTCGGTGGCGATCACGACGAAGCCCCACGACGCCAGATGCCTGAGCAGATAGGCGTATTGGCTCGGCACCGCCTTGGTCCCGTTGCCCCACATGACAATCGGATGTCGGCCCTGACCCAGATCGGTCGGGTACCACACATCGAACTTCGCCCCGGTGGTGTCGCAGCAACCGAAGCCGATCCGCTCGGTCACCGCAGCGGGACCCGGCTGGAAGTACTTCGACTCGACTCCCTGCGTCGGCACATAGGGCGCCGGATCGGCGTGCGCTGCACCAGCCGCGGCGGGCACCCAGGCCAGGGCCACCGACGCCACCACCACGTGCACTGCCCGACTCCAGCGGTTCATGCGGCCGAGTATAGGAATGATCATGGTGCGCGGCCGACCCGGTTTCGGCCATTTCCCCCTGGTCGCCCGGCGCTTGCGCAGCCCGTTATCGGCGGTGACCGAGTCGATTGCCGTCACTTCGGACACAGGCCGTAGGCTCGAAAACTGTGCCGAACACGTCAGACCACACCGCCGACCAGGCGGTATCCGAGACCGCCTCGCCCAATGAGGGCGATCCGAACTACCTGGTCGGGCTCGATCTCGACGGCCGCCGCGTCGTCGTGGTCGGCGGCGGCACGGTGGCCCAGCGCAGGCTCGGCCTGCTGATCGCCTCCGGTGCGGACGTGCACGTGATCAGCCGCGAGGTCACCCCGGCGGTCGAGGGCATGGCGACCTCCGGGCAACTCACCGTCACGCTGCGGCCCTACGCCGACGGCGACCTGGACGGCGCCTGGTACGCGATCGCCTGCACCGACGAGCCCGCGACCAACGCCGCGGTCGTCGAGGAGGCCACTCGGCGGCGGATCTTCTGTGTGCGCGCCGACAACGCGCGCCTCGGCACCGCGGTCACCCCGGCGACCGCCCGCTACGACGGCATGACCCTCGGCGTGCTGGCCGGCGGCCAGCACCGGCGCTCGGCCGCGGTGCGCAACGCGCTGCTCGAGGCGCTGCAATCCGGTGTGGTGACCGATGATTCGACACCGATCACCCCCGGCGTCGCGCTGGTCGGCGGCGGGCCGGGCGATCCGGACCTGATCACGGTGCGCGGGCGCCGGCTGCTCGGCCGCGCGAACCTGGTGGTCGCCGACCGGCTGGCTCCGCCGGAACTGCTGGCCGAACTCGGCCCCGACGTCGAGGTGATCGACGCGGCCAAGATCCCCTACGGCCGCGCGATGGCCCAGGACGCGATCAATGCCGCGCTGATCGAGGGCGCCAAGGCGGGCAAGTTCGTGGTCCGGCTCAAGGGTGGCGACCCGTATGTTTTCGGTCGCGGCTTCGAGGAGCTGGAGGCCTGCGTCGACGCGGGCATCCCGGTGACCGTCGTCCCCGGCATCACCAGCCCGATCTCGGTCCCCGCGGCCGCCGGTATCCCGGTGACGCATCGCGGGGTCACCCACGAATTCGTGGTGGTCAGCGGCCATGTCGCCCCGGACCACCCGGACTCGCTGGTCGACTGGCCTGCCCTGGCCCGGCTGCGCGGCACCATCGTGCTGATGATGGCCGTCGAACGCATCGAGCAGTTCGCGACGGTGCTCATCGCGGGCGGCCGTCCCGAGACCACCCCGGCGACCGTCATCCAGGAGGGCACGATGCGCAATCAGCGCGTGCTGCGCGCGGACCTCGGCACCGTCGCCGCACGGGTGCGCGAGGAGGGCATCCGCCCGCCCGCGATCGTGGTGATCGGCCCCACGGCGGGATTTTCGGCGGACGACGCGACCGGAAGCCGATAGACCATCAATTACAGTGGCTCACTGTGCTCCAGAATCCCGCTGCGAAAACGCAGTATCCGATGACGCAGCGGGCCTTCGGACTCGCCATTCTCGTGCTGAGCGGGCTGCAGCTCATGGTGGTGCTCGACGGCACCGTGGTGATCTTCGCCCTGCCCCGGCTGCAGGAGGAGATGGGCCTGTCCAGCGCGGGCAGCGCGTGGACGGTCACCTCCTACGGCCTCACCTTCGCCGGGCTGATGCTGCTCGGCGGCCGGCTCGGCGACGCGTTCGGGCGCAAACGGATGCTGATCATCGGCGTCGGGCTGTTCACCTTCGCCTCGCTGCTGTGCGGATTGGCGCAGAACGAGGGCATGCTGCTGGCCGCCCGGGCGATCCAGGGCGCGGGCGCGGCGATCGCGGCGCCGACCGCATTTGCCCTGGTGGCAACGACTTTCGCGCCGGGCAAGGCGCGTAACCAGGCGATCGCGATCGTCGGCTCGATGGTCGGCATCGGCTCGGTGGGCGGCCTGGTCGTCGGCGGTGCGCTGACCCAGGTGTCGTGGCGCTGGATCTTCCTGATCAACGTGCCGATCGGTGCGCTCATCATTCTCGGCGCGGTGTACAAGCTCGCCGACACCGCCCATCACCGGTCGCCGCTGGACGTGCGCGGCGCGGTGCTCGGCACGCTCGCCTGCGCCGCCATCGTGTTCGGCGCGACCGAGGGGCCCGAAATGGGCTGGGACCACCCGGCCATCATCGGTGCGCTGATCGGCGGCGCGGTGCTGCTCGTGGTGTTCGTGCTCATGGAGCGTCGGATCGCCGACCCGCTGCTGCCGTGGTCGCTGTTCGACAGTCGCGATCGGGTGGCGACCTTCCTGCTGATCTTCCTGGCCGGTGGCGTCCTCGGCGCGATGACCTTCTTCGTCGCGCAATTCCTGCAGAACGTGATCGGTTACAGCCCGCTGCAAGCCGGTGTCGCGGCCATCCCGTTCACCATCGGCATCGGCATCGGCGGCGCGCTGGCCTCCAAGGCCGCGATGTTCGTCGCGCCACGCTGGCTGCTGGCCGGGGCGGCGACGGTGCTCGGGATCGGCCTGCTGTTCGGCGCGACGCTCGACGGCGACGTGCAATACCTGACCACCCTGCTGCCGCTGCTGATCGTGATCGGCTTCGGCGTCGGCATGGCGATGGTGCTCGCGCCGCTGTGTGTGCTGGTCGGAGTGTCCGCCGAGAACATCGGGCCGCTGTCCGCGGTCGGGCAGATGTTCATGAACCTGGCGACGCCGGTGGCGATCGGGCTGCTCAGCCCGATCGCGGCCTCGCGCACGCTGTCGCTGGGCGGCCGCACCGGCAAGGTGACCGACATGAACGCGACCGAGGTCGCCGCGCTGGGCAGCGGCTACACGCTGGTGCTTTTCGTGTGCGCGATCGTCGCGTTCGTGGCCGGGCTCATCGCGCTGACGCTGCGGTTCACGCCGCAGCAGCTCGCGCAGGCGCAGCATGCGCAGGAAGAGGCCCAGCAGGCGTGAGCCTGCCGGGCCGCGGCGGTCAGAGGCGGCCTGCGACCTTGCGCGGCGTCACGCGGACGATCACGCGCGGGCCGTCGTTGACCGAGGCGGGATTGAAGTCCAGGTACTTCTGACCGGTGTACTTCAGTGACAGCTCGTCCGGCAGCGTCTTGTCCGGGTCCGGGGTGAGCCTCGCCGTGCCGCGCACCTCCGCGTAGGTGTACGGATTCTCCGGCGGGTTGATCATCACGGTGACCCGCGGATCGCGTGCCAGGTTCTTGCCCTGCTGGCGATCGGTGGTGGTGGAGAACAGCAGGTCGTCGCCGTCGCGCTTCAGCCAGATGACGGTCAGGTGCGGTTGCCCGTTGGGCCCGACCGTCGCCACGGTCGCGAACACCTTCGACTCGTCCAGATGCTTCTTCAGATCTTCGGAAAGCTCAGCCGTATCGGTCACGCACAGCTGAAACGCTCGGTGCGCCACAGACATTCCGGCCCGGCGGAATCCGGGACCCGGCAGCGCGGGCCCCGGCCGTCGTCGTCAGGAAGTGTGCTGGTCGGCGACGGTCAGCGCACGGTCGAGGATGGCCAAACCCTCCTTGGCCTCGGCCTCGCCCACAATGCACGGCGGCACCACGTGCAGCCGGTTGAAATTGACGAACATCAGCAGTCCGGCGGCCCGGCACGCGGCGACGACCTCGGTCATCGCCGGACTGGTTCCGCCGTAGGGCGCGAGCGGCTCGCGGGTGGCCCGGTCACGGACGAGTTCCAGCGCCCAGAACACCCCGGTGCCGCGCACCTCGCCGATGCTCGGGTGGTGCTCGGCGAGCTCACGCAGGCCGGGGCCGAGCACCCGGTCGCCGATCTCGGCGGCGTTCTCGATGAGGTGTTCGTCGGCCATCGCGTTGATCGTGGCGACCGCGGCGGCGGTGGCCAGCGGATGACCCGAGTAGGTGAGCCCGCCGGGATACGGCCGGTCGTCGAAGGTCGCGGCGACGGCCGGACTGATCGCCACCCCGCCGAGCGGTACGTACCCGGAGTTCACGCCTTTGGCGAAGGTCAGCAGGTCGGGGACGACGCCCTCGAAATGCTCTATGGCGAACCACTTTCCAGTGCGGCCGAACCCCGACATCACCTCGTCGGCGATGAAGAGAATGCCGTACTTGTCGCACAGTGCCCGGACCCCGGCCATATATCCGGGCGGCGGAATCATGATTCCCGCTGTGCCGGGGATGGATTCGAGCACGATGGCGGCGATGGTGCTCGGGCCCTCGAACACGATGGTCTGTTCGAGATGCGCCAGCGCGCGCTCGGCTTCCTCGGCTTCGTTCGTGGCGTGGAACTGCGTGCGATACAGGAACGGGCCGAAAAAGTGCACCACCCCGCTGTTTCCGTGATCGTTGGGCCAGCGCCGCGGGTCACCGGTCAGGTTGATCGCGGTCTCGGTGCCGCCGTGGTACGAGCGGTAGCGCGTCAGCACCTTGTAGCGGCCGGTGTGCAGCCTGGCCATCCGCACCGCGTGCTCGACGGCCTCGGCGCCGCCATTGGTGAAGAAGATCTTGTTCAGCTCGCCGGGGGTCCGCTCGGCGATCAGCCTGGCCGCCTCCGAGCGCGCGTCGTTGACGTGCGGCGGTGCGACGGTGCACAGTTTGGCCGCCTGCTCCTGCACCGCCGCAACGACTTTCGGGTGTTGATGGCCGATATTGGTGTTCACCATCTGGGAAGAGAAGTCGAGCAGCCGGTTACCCTCGCCGTCCCAGACATAGCAGCCCTGGGCGGCACTGATCGTCATCGGGTCGAGGTGCGCCTGGGCGGACCAGGAGTGGAAGACGTGGCGGCGATCGAGCTCGTACGCGCGTTCGGCCGCCGCACGGGCGGTCTCCGGTGTCAGGCCGTTCGGGAGGGTCATCGGCGAGTTCTCCTGCGTCGCTGGTGTTGTCGGCAAGGGGGTAGGCGGCTACTTGTTCTCGGGGCTGTATCTACTTGTTCTCGGGGAACCCGAGATTCAGCCCGCCGTGGCTCGGGTCGAGCCAGCGCGTGGTGACCGCCTTGCCGCGGGTGAAGAAGTGCACGCCGTCGGCGCCGTGCGCGTGCGAGTCGCCGAACAGCGAGTTCTTCCAGCCGCCGAAGCTGTAGTAGGACATGGGAACCGGGATCGGCACGTTGATGCCGACCATGCCGACCTCCACCTCGTTGTGGAAGCGGCGGGCCGCGCCGCCGTCGTTGGTGAAGATGGCGGTGCCGTTGCCGTAGGGGTTGGCGTTGATCAGCGCGAGCGCGTCGTCGTAGGTGTCCACCCGCACCACCGAGAGGACGGGACCGAAGATCTCGTCGGTGTAGACGCTCATGTCGGTGCCGACGTGATCGAGAATCGTCGGGCCGAGCCAGAACCCGTCCGATTCGCCGTCGGCGTCGATCCCGCGGCCGTCGAGAACGACGGTGGCACCGGCGGATTCGCCGGCCGCGATGTACTCGGCGACCCGATCGCGGTGCGCGCGGGTGACCAGCGGGCCCATGTCGGCGTCGCGGGTGCCGTCGCCGGTCTTGATGGTGGTGGCCCGCTCGGTGATCTTGCCGACCAACTCGTCGCCCGCGCCGGCGACCGCGACGACCACGCTGATCGCCATGCATCGCTCACCGGCGGAACCGAATCCGGCGTTCACCGCGGCGTCGGCGGCCAGGTCCAGATCGGCGTCCGGCAGCACCACCATGTGGTTCTTCGCGCCGCCCAGCGCCTGCACCCGCTTGCCCGCCGCCGTGCCGCGCTGGTAGACGTACTGCGCGATCGGGGTGGAGCCGACGAACGACACCGCCTTGATGGCGGGGTTGTCCAGCAGCTCGTCGACCGCGACCTTGTCGCCCTGCACCACATTGAAAACGCCTGCGGGCAAGCCCGCTTCGTCCCACAGCCGGGCCAGCCACAGCGACGCCGACGGGTCCTTCTCGCTCGGCTTGAGCACCACGGTGTTGCCCGCGGCGATGGCCAGCGGGAAGAACCACATCGGCACCATCGCCGGGAAGTTGAACGGCGAGATGACGGCCACCGGACCCAGCGGCTGCCGGATGGAGAAGATGTCCACCTTCGTGGACGCGTTCTCGGTGTAGCCACCCTTCAGCAGATGCGGGACGCCACAAGCGAATTCGACGACCTCCAGGCCGCGGCTCACCTCGCCCATGGCGTCGGCGAGCACCTTGCCGTGCTCGGCGGTGATCAGTTGCGCCAGCTCTTCCTTGCGCTCGTTCAACAGCTCGCGGAACCGGAACAGGATCTGGGTGCGCCGGGCCAGCGAGGTGTCCCGCCAGGCCGGGAAGGCGTCCGCCGCGGCGTCGATCGCCGCGCGGGTGTCCGCGACATTCGCGAGCGCGACCTGTCCGGTCACCACCCCGGTCGCCGGATTGGTCACCGGCGCGGTCGCCTCGCTGGTGCCTGCGAAAGCCTTGCCGTCGAGCCAGTGCGCGATTGTCTGCATTTCTCCTCGATTCGATCCGTGAGCGTCGCGGTGCGTCGGCGGGTGGACGCCTCCTGGGTACTACTCTGCGGCATCAACGATCCTCGGTGCCCCGACGATCTGTACGTGATTTCCGATTTCGTATTACGATTCGTCGGTGCTTCCCTCCGTGGCCGATGTGCTGGCGATGCCGGCCGTGCGCGCCGGGGATCCCCAGGTCGTGGCCGGTGGATCGCTGGACCGGCCGGTGCGCTGGGTGCACGTGAGCGACGTGGCCGACGTGGCGCAGCTGCTCGTCGGCGGCGAACTGATCCTCACCACCGGGCAGGCCATGCGCCACGGCGACATCGCGACGGTCGGCTACCTGACCGCGCTGGCCGCCGCCGGGGTCGCGGGACTGGTCATCGAGCTGGGCGGCTACGTGCCCGAACTCGCGCCGGTCGTCGCCGCGACCGCCGACGCGCTGGGCCTGCCGTTGATCGTGCTGCACAAGGTCACCCGGTTCGTCGAGATCACCGAGGCGGTGCACCGGGTCATCGTGGCCGAGCAGTACGCCGAGCTCGAGTTCGCGCGCACCGTGCACGAGACCTTCACCGACCTCAGCGTGCGCCGCGCCTCGCTGGCCGAGATCGTGAAAACCGCTGCGGAGATGCTCGATTCGTCGGTGGTGCTGGAGGACCTGGCGCATCGGGTGCTCACCCTCACCGCCAGGCACGCGTCCACCTCGACGCTGCTGGACAACTGGGAGACCACCTCGCGGCTGCTGCCCGACGGCTGGGACGCGGTGGCCGTCGGCCCGCACACCGAGCGCTGGGGACGGCTGATCCTGCCGTCCGGCGACGTGCCGACCGCCCGCGCCAGGATGGTGCTGGAGCGGGCCGCGCAGACGCTCACCCTGCACCGGATGATCGAGAAGGACCGCTTCGGCCTGCACCGTCAGGCACAAACCGGCCTCATCGACGACATGGCCAACGGCCGGGTGCTCGACGAGCGGGACGCGATAGCCCGGGCCGCAGCGCTGGGCCTGGCCCGGCGCGCGGCCTATGTGCCGCTGGCCATCGATATCGCCGCCGTCGCGGAGACCGACCCGGTGGCCAGGCAACGCCGTGCCGCAGGCATCCTGGACGCGGTCACCCACGGTCTCGGGTTGGCGAAGCTGACCGCGCTCGCCGCCGCCGACCAGGGCGATCGGGTCGGCATGATTCTGGCGCTGCCGCGCACCGGCGCGCTCGACGACAGCCTCACGGCTGCCTGCACCGCGATCATCGGCGAGGTGCGCCGGGTCGACGGCGTCGAGCGGGTGGTCATCGGCGTCGGCGCGGAATCGGATTCGCTGCTCGATACCGCGCACGAGCTGCCGCACGCCGCCCACGTCGCGGAAGTGGCACTGTCGCTGGAGACTTCGCGGCCGTTCTACCGCAGCGGCGATGTGCGGCTGCGCGGCCTGCTCTCGCTGATCCGCAACGAACCCGGCGTCCAGCGTTTCGCCGAAACGGAGCTGAGTGCGTTGCTGCGCTACGACATTCGGCACACCGCCGACCTGACCCGCACGCTGCGTCAGTTCCTCGATCTCGCGGGCAACAAGACCGAGCTCGCGCGCAGGCTCAATATCAGCAGGCCCACCCTGTACGACCGGCTGGCCCGGATCGAGCGGATCCTCGCCGTCGATCTCGAGGACGGGGAGTCGCGCACGTCGCTGCATGCCGCGCTGCTCATCCGCGACCTCACCGCCAACATCGACGTGCCATGAGCACTGCGCGTGACATCGCTCACGCTCCGCCGCCGTAATCGGCATGCGGCGGGAACATCGCAGGTCGAGGCGGTGTTCCAGGCGCTATGACCACCCTTGGATTGATCGGCAGCGGGAACATCGGTAGCACGGTCGCGCGGCTCGCGATCGCCGCGGGGTTGGACGTGGTACTCAGCAACTCGCGTGGTCCGCAGACCCTGGCCGAGCTCGTCGCGGAACTCGGCCCGCGGGCGCGGGCGGCGACCGCCGAAGAGGCGGGCGCGGCGGGGGACATCGTGGTGGTGGCCGTGCCACTGCGCAATTACCAGCAGATACCGGTGGCGCCGTTGGCGGGCAAGGTCGTGATCGACGCCAATAATTACTACCCGGACCGGGATGGCACCTTCGCCGAGCTGGCGGACGGGGCCATGACGACGAGCGAGCTGCTGCAGAAGCAGCTGCCGACCTCGAAGGTCGTCAAGGCGTTCAACAACATCTACTTCCTGCACCTCGCTTCGCTGGCTCGCCCCGTCGGCTCGCCGGATCGCACGGCCTTGCCGATCGCGGGCGACGACGCGGACGCGAAAGCCGCTGCGGCCCAACTGCTCGACGTGCTCGGGTACGACACGGTCGATGCCGGCTCGCTGAGTGAGAGCTGGCGCTTCCAGCCGAATACCCCGGTTTACACCGACGCGTACGCGACGGGAGTTCCGTTCTGGGAGAAGGCCGCCGCGCCCGCCGATGCCGCGAAGATTCGCGCGCTGCTGGCCGCCGCCCAGCATTGACGTCAGGTAACTGAACCTATTACCTCGAACCCGGGAGTGCATCGCGCTCCCGGGTTCGGTATGTCGGTCTCCTGCTGATCGATGTCATGTCTTCTTTTGGATATGTTGCGCCGCATGGGAACTCGTTTCCGTGAAGTAAGTGATCGCTCAATTACCTCGGTGGCTTCTGCTATGCCGATTGCACACTCCACGGGGCCGCAGCGGCGGTGAACTTACGTAACTGACACTTTGCAAGTTGTCATCCCCCCAGAAAGGGGGTTAAACGCTAATTATCAAGTGTGCCAATAGAATTGACTTCCAAACCGGACCGGTCCTGTTATTCTTGGCTCGTCCGATCATCGGACAATTCAGCAACCGCTCGGCGTCAGCCCACCCAGCGGTTGGCACCGGGCGCAGGATTCCCGAGGGGAGGTTTGGTCATGAAAATTCGTCGCACTTCGAAGGTTGTTGCTCTGACTGCTGTTCACCTCTGAGTTCGCAGCAGAGTAAGGATGGGGCGGCCCGAACGGGGCGCCCCACCCGACCCTTTAATTCCTGGCACGAAAGGTCGACGGCGCGGTGACTCGAACAATCCCGGGCAAGCCCCAGCTCTTGGCAGAGGTGTCGGACACCTCTGCCAACACTCTCGAATTGCGCAGCGGGGAGGTGACATTCGAGGTCGAGCCGGAAGACGACATCACCGCCGCGCAGCTCGGCGCGGTATTGCGCTCGACCGACGGCACCGCTTCGCTGTCGGAGATCTCGGCGAAGACCGGCGTCGCGCCGGACAAGCTCACGACGATCCTGCTACCCGCGCAGATCGCGGGCCTGCTCGCCGACCGCTCGACACCCGAGGCCGAATCGCCGATGGCGGTGCTCAGCAGTGTCGAGCACGTGGTGAACAAGCTGCTCGAAGAACTGATCTTCGACGGCCCGTTCTGGCGCGCCATACTCGATCGCCCGGAGCAGGTCGAACCGAATGTGTATTACGGATTCGGCCTGGAGAACTGGTATTTCCTCTCGCGGGAAAGCGAATTCGACTCCGCGATCCTGTCCTATCCGAGCAGTGACGCGATCCGCACCATGGCCAACGACTTCTATCACGAGGAGCACCGCCACGACGACATCGTGGTGCGCGCCTTCGAGGGCTTGGGGATCAGTCGCCAGGACCTGGTGTCCGCCCGGCCGTTGTCCACCACCTCGGCCCTGATCAAACTGCTGTCCTGGTGGGCGCGCACCGATCCGCTGTTCTTCATCGCCACCATCGGCATCCTCGAGGGACGCCTGGAGAAGGCCGAAAGCGAAGGGGCGTACTACGACTCGTTCCTGCGCGCCGCGGCCGCCGCGGGCATCGCCACGCACTTCGTGGAACCGCTGCGCCAGCACGCGAAGGTGAACGCCGGCCACGATCACGGCAGCGTGAGCCGCGAGTTCTTCGCGGCGCTGCCGCCGCTTCCGGTCGGCACCGAAGCCCGCCTGGTCGGCAAGGCGCACTTGTTCGTCGAGGCCTATGCCGAGTTCTTCAACGGAATTCTCGAATATTACGGCGATCCCGATCGGCCACTGGTGCGCACGATCGGCTCGTCACCCGTCACTACCACCGCAGGAGTCGAAAATGGCCGGTCATGAAATGCTGCGGCGGCCGACCTTGCGCCGCGAGGTCGAGCGGACCGAGACCGCCGATGGCATCCGCCTGTCCTACCTGGACGACAAGCATTGGATCGAGCTCGAATATCTGGAAGGTCGCGCCGACGAATCGCGAAAGTTCTTCCTGGCCTTGGCATCCGGTGCCCGGTCGGCCGACGATCTGGCCGGCGAATTCCCCGGCAGCAGGGAAGAGTTCGACGCGGTGCTCGAAGCGCTCGACGAACAGGGCATGCTGGCCGACTCCGACGTGGTCGATCCGTCCACCGGAACCACCGGTGTCGGCGCTTACGCGCATCTGAAGCGGGCGGCCGATGCGGCGCGGGCGACCATCAACAGCCCGTTCAGCGATGCGCTCGTTTCCGGGAAGCTGTCCAGGGAGCAGATCATCGGTTATGCCATCGAATACTGGCATGTCACGCATTTGTGCCCGCGTGCCCTCGCCCCGCTGCTGGCGCGCGACGATATCAACATCGAGGTCTGGCAGCAGTTCATGGCCTTCTATCAAGCCGAACGCAACCACGACCGCATGCTGGAACGGTCATTGAAAGCGGTGGGCATCACCCGCGACCAGTTGCTGCGGATGCAGCCGCTGCCCGCGACCATGGCCATCATGGCGACCATGGGCGTGCACGCCTACCAGTTCCCGCTCGGCATCATCAGCACGCTGTTCCCGATGGAAGAGCCGGAACCGGACTTCCTCGAACTGTTCCTCGAACGCTGCCGGGAACACGATCTGTCGGAGGAATTCTCCAAGCCGATCGCCGCGCACTCCGGCGTGAACGAGGACGAGGAGCACGAGGCCGTCACCCTCGATCTGCTCGCCGAATTCTCCTTCGTCGGCAACGAGGAACTCAACGAATGCGCCAAGGCGGTCGTCGACATCATCGAGCTGCGCGCCCGGCTGGATAGCCAGATCATGACCTGGTACGCCGACGGCGGGCTGCGAATTTTCACCGACACGTATCCAGTGGCGACGGGAAGGGCGATGACGTGCTCGCCGCTAGCCGCCTTGCACTGATCGCACTGGCGGCTATCTGGGGTTCCAACTTCCTGTTGGTCGATGTGGCGTTGGGTGGCTCCAACCCGGCACAGATCGTGGCGGCACGACTGTGGCTGGGTGGGGCCATCCTGCTCGGGGTGTGTGTGGCGATGCGGCGGCACCTGCCGCGCGGCTGGAGTATCTGGGCGCGGCTGCTGCTGATGGGGATTCTGGGGCAGGCCCTGCCCTGGATGCTGTTCGCCTGGGGTCAGCAGAACGTGTCGGTGAGCATGGCGGGCATCTACAACAGCGTGACACCCTTGGCGTCACTGCCGGTGGTCTGGCTCCTGTTGCGGCAGAAGGGAAGTCGCGGTGAGGTGGTCGCCTCGGTGCTCGGCTTCGGTGGGATCATCGTGCTGATGGCGCCGTGGGGCGAGGAGTCGCGCTCGTCGTTGAGCGGGCAGCTCGCGTGCCTGGGCGGTGCCGTCTGCTACGCCATCGCCTATGCGTACGCGAAGCATCTGATCAGTACGCTCGGCTATTCGAAGGTCGCGCTCGCGGCGAGTCAGGCGATCGTCGCCGGTGTGCTGATGCTGGTGGTCACCGCGCCGCAGCTGCTCGAACCGATGGATCCCGGTGCGGCGGTGCTGGGTTCACTGATCGCCATGGGTGTCGGGACGGCGGTGGCGTTTCTGCTCAACTACTGGCTGATCGGCGCGGTGGGGCCGTTGCAGGCCGGGCTCGCCTTCTATCTGATGCCGCTGGTGGCGGTGGCGCTCGGTATCGGGGTGCGCGGCGATGTGCTCTACCTGCACCAGATCCTCGGCGCCGCAGTGGTATTCGGTGCGCTGGCGTTGCAGTACGCCATCGATCGACGGGAGTCGCTCGACGTGCCGGTACCCGAAATGGCGCCGGACAACGTGGTCGAGCTCGCGAAACGCAGGCCGGCCGGGTGAGCAGCAAGCGCCGGACATTGGGGAACCCGGGAGCGTAGCCTGCTCCCGGGTTCCATTCAATGCCGCCCAATTCGCACACCGCGGTAATGGGATCGGATGAGACTGAGATTCACGACGTGTCCTACGGTTGGACCACCTCCGCATGGGCGCGGAAGGCCGGAGTTGAACCGGCACCTCGTCGCGTACGTGTCCTTTCCTCGTCTCGCGGTGTTCGGCAGCGAATACTCGTGCTGGAGCGAGAGTCTGAGATTGAGCACGGTTGCCTCTACCAATTGGGCTACCCGGACCTGGATGCCCGGGAGGGGACTCGAACCCCCACTGACGCCGTGTCATTCAGCTTTAGCTTCAGATTGAGTTTGCGCTCCTTGCGCTTCCCCCGCACGCGGCGGGGGAGTCTGTGGGCTCGGGGCCGTAGCGGCCCCGAGCGGGTTCAGTGGAAGAGGTAGCCGAAGATCGCGTCACCGGTCTTGCGATCGGTGACCTCGGTCCCGTTGGCCGCCTCGCGGGCGAACTGCACTGCCCGCTGGAGCTTTTCGACTCGCACGGCCAGTTCGTTGACTCGGCGGGCCGGGAGGGCGCCGGAGAAGCGCACCATCGTCCAGTAGCCGACGGTGATGTCCTCGTAGTACACCTCCACCTGGGCCGGGTGCTTCTCGGTCGCCTCGGCCTTCACGTGGTTACGCGGCACCTTCTTGGTGCGCATGGTGCGCACCGGGTCGGTGCGCCAGGTGTCGGAGGAGTCGTCAAACGACCACACCTCGGCCGCGTCGAGCACCGGCAGCTTGCGCACGAAGGTGTGCAGCTCGGCCAGCTGCTTCTCCAGGAACAGCAGGTAGGAGACCGGCACGTCGCGCAGCAGCACCTCGCCCTCGACCGTCACATCGGCCTTGGCCTCGGTGTTCGCCCAGTCCTTGGTCGCGGTGACGTCGAACAGGCGGGTCAGCGTGGCCGCGGTCTGGCGCAGCACCTCCTCGGACTTCACCTGCACCCGGGTGGACTCCGACGGGATCTGCTCGCCCTCTTCGTCTTTCGGCTGATAGGTGCGCGCGATACCGGCCAGCAGCGGTGCCTTCTGCAACGACCCGTGCGCCTCGGCCAGCTCGCGCAGCGCGCCGCTCTTGATGCCCTTCTCGACCGCAATGATCTGATTCAGCTTCGTCATCTCTACCTCCCCGCCGCGCAATCCCGCGCGGTGCACCGACATTCGGCCCGGGATAACCGAATCCTCCCGTTTCGGAAACCCCGAGCTCCTGTGCCACGGTACGGACACGTGTCGGGTCGGCGCATCTCTTTTTCCGCGGTCGATGCGGGACGTGCCGTAAAGCACAGGGGTCGAGGCATTGTCGGCGGCTGCCCGGTTCGTAAGACTGTGCGGATGGGGACATCGATGGAGACGGACCTGCTCGCGCGGTGGGTAGAGCTGGCGGGACCGGGGGCCGAGGCGGTGGGGGTCGAGCTGATCCGCCGCTATCAGGAAGCTCATCGGCAGTATCACACCGTTGATCACCTGGCCGCGATGCTCGGTGTCATCGATGAGCTGGCCGGCGATGCCGAGGACGCCGACGCGGTCCGGTACGCGGCGTTCTTTCACGACGCGATCTACGCGGTCGATCGTTCGGACAATGAAGAGCAGAGTGCGGTGCTGGCCGAGGAAGTCCTTGAATCACTCGGTGCCGCACTGGAACTGGTCCGCGAGGTGGCCAGATTGGTGCGGCTTACCGCGACGCACGACCCGGCCGATGACGACCGGAACGGTGGTGTGCTCTGCGACGCCGACCTCGCGGTGCTGGCGGCCGACGAACAGGGGTATGCCGCGTACACGGCCGCGGTGCGGGCGGAATACCGGCACGTGCCCGACGAACTGTTCCGGGCCGGGCGCGCGGCGGTGCTCCAGGGGCTCGCCGGGCAGCCTAGGTTGTTCCGAACACCTACGGCGCGAGCGCGATTCGAGGCTGCCGCGCGGGACAACCTCGACCGCGAGCTGGTCGCGTTGACAACGTCGACGGGCTGAGCAGCGCAGGGCTTCTCAGGTGATGATCAAAAGCTCTGTCGGCGAGGCAATTTCGGTGCGCAACCCCGCTTTGCTCGCCACGCAGGCGAGTCCGCGCACGTCGGTGGGCTCGGCGCGGGTCAGCACGAGGGCGCGGGCGAGCAGGCCCTTGTGATGCTTGTTGAAGTGGCTCACCACGGTGCGGCTGCCGTCGGGGTGCTCGGTCAGCACGTTGGCCGTGACGGCGCCGGGGACGCGGCCGAGCTGCTGGTAGGTGCCGGAGCGCAGGTCGACGACCAGGTCGCCGTTGGCCTCGGCGAGCAGGGCGTCGGCGAGGGAGTCGCGCCACACCGCCGAAAGGGTCGGCAGGCCGGGCAGTTTCGAGCCGCCGGAGAGCCGGTAGGCGGGGATCGGGTCGCTCGCGCGCACCGCGCCGAACAGCGCCGAGCCGATGCCGAGTCGCACGTACGCCTTGGCCCGCTGCGATTTGCTGAACGAGCGCGCGTCGAGCGCGTCGTAGAGCACGCCGGTGTAGCGCTCCAGCGCGGGACGGGTGGGGGAGGTGCGCAATGCCGCGTTGCGGGCGATCTCGCTGTCAGCCCCCTTGCCGAGACCGAGCACGGTGCGCGCGGCGTCCGGGTCGGTGGCCAGCTTCGTCACCGCGTCGACGAGCCGCTCGCGCACCGCTGTGAGCTGCGGCATCGACAGCGCGGCCAGGTCGAGGGGCACGTCGGTACCACCGTCGGACTTGGTTTCGGAGGGAGGCAGCAGCACCAGCACGAGCGATTACGGTAATGCGTTGCGAGCAGCGTCGCGCCAGCGACTACCCTGTGCATCCGTGATCACCCGCCTCTCTCGCCTTTTCCTGCGTACCCTGCGCGACGATCCCGCCGACGCCGAGGTGCCCAGCCACAAACTGCTCGTCCGCGCCGGATACGTGCGACGCGTCGCGCCGGGCGTCTACTCCTGGCTGCCGCTGGGCCTGCGAGTGCTGCGCCGGGTCGAGAACGTGGTGCGCGAGGAGATGGACGCGATGGGCGCCCAGGAGATCTCGCTGCCCGCGCTGCTGCCGCGCGACCCGTACGAGACCACCAACCGGTGGACCGAGTACGGCGACAGCCTGTTCCGTCTGCAGGACCGCAAGGGCGCGGACTACCTGCTCGGCCCGACGCACGAGGAACTGTTCGCACTCACCGTGAAGGGCGAATACAACTCGTACAAGGACCTGCCGGTCACCCTGTACCAGATCCAGAACAAGTACCGCGACGAGGAGCGGCCGCGCGCAGGCATCCTGCGCGGGCGCGAGTTCATCATGAAGGACTCGTACTCGTTCGACCTGGACGAGGACGGCCTGAAGGCGAGCTACGACGCGCATCGCGAAACGTACCAGCGGATCTTCGACCGGTTGCAGGTGAAGTACGTCATCGTGGCGGCCACCTCCGGCGCGATGGGCGGCAGCGCGTCCGAGGAGTTCCTGGCCGACAGCCCGGTCGGCGAGGACACGTATGTGCGCTGTGTCGAATCCGGTTACGCGGCGAACGTGGAGGCTGTGATCACGCCCGCGCCCGAGCCGCTGCCGATCGAGGGACAGCCCGAAGCGGTCGTGCACGACACCCCGAATACTCCCACCATCGCGACGCTCGTCGACTGGGCCAACGGCGCCGGGATCGCCGAGCAGTTCGGTCGCCCGGTCACCGCGGCCGACACCCTGAAGAACATCATGGTCAAGCTGCGCCACCCGGACGGCAAGGCCGAGATCGTCGGCGTCGGCATCCCCGGCGACCGCGAGGTCGACGACAAGCGCCTCGGTGCCTCCGTCGAGCCCGCCGAGGTCGAGTTGCTCACCGAGGCCGACTTCACCGCGAACCCGTTCCTGGTGAAGGGCTACATCGGGCCGAAGGCATTGCAGGCCAATGGTGTTCGCTACCTGGTCGATCCCCGCGTGGTCACCGGCACCGCGTGGATCACCGGTGCGGACGCGCCGGGCAAGCACGTCGTCGGCCTCGTCGCAGGCCGGGACTTCACCCCGGACGGCACCATCGAGGCCGCCGAGGTCCGCGACGGCGACCCGTCGCCCGACGGCCGCGGCCCGTTGGTCGCGTCGCGCGGCATCGAGATCGGCCACATCTTCCAGCTCGGCCAGAAGTACACCAACGCCTTCGACGTCGACGTGCTCGGCGAGAACGGCAAGCCGGTGCGCCTGACCATGGGCTCCTACGGCGTCGGCGTCTCCCGCATGGTCGCGGTGATCGCCGAGCAGCAGCACGACGAGAAGGGCCTGCGCTGGCCCGCCGAGATCGCGCCCTACGACGTGCACGTCGTCATCGCGAACAAGGACGAGGCGGCCCGCGCCGGCGCCGAAGAAGTCGTGGCCGGCCTCAACGCCCAAGGCCTCGACGTCCTCTTCGACGACCGCACCGCTTCCCCCGGCGTCAAGTTCAAGGACGCCGAACTGCTCGGCATGCCCCTGGTCCTCGTCGTCGGCCGCGGCTGGGCCGAAGGCAAGGTCGAACTCCGCGACCGCTTCACCGGCGAAGCCGAGGATCTCCCCGCCGACTCCGCCGTCGCTGCGGTAGTCGCCAGGGTCCGCGGCTGACCCACCACCTCGACCAGCGCGGCCCCGATGGATACCCATCGGGGCCGCGCTGTTTACTTTCACCCCAACCCACAGAGCGTCCCTACCTGTCACAGGGCGTCCAGCCACTGTAAGAGGGTGAGACCCCTGCCGACCAAGAGGTTTCACCTCGCCTGGAGAGTTTGGAACGCAACCACAGCCAGATGACCACGCTGGAACTTCACGTCGCGTGACTGACTGCGGAGGTAGGCCGGGTACGGCAGGCGGCGTGCTCAGCACTACTCACGGGAAAACCTGGGTGGGTCTTCAGCTCACTGGACTGCTCACTCGGGGAGTTTTGGTTGTGCCTGGGGAGGTGCGCCTTTGCCAGGGTTTGTTGGTGTACCTGTTCAGTGGTGTCTGCTCAGGACTTCTCGGGTGTGCTTGCTCGGGGTTGATGACTGTTTGTGGGATGCCCGGATAGTGCTGGGCGCGTGGGTTGGGGTTCCCGGCTTTCTCTTCCGCGGCTTGGGATGGGCAGGGTGAAGGTCCCGGCGTGAGGACTGGCTGTGGTGCTGTTTTCGGGATTCTTCGAGGAGCGGGACCGGTCCGCGGGAAGTGGGCGTTCCAAGCGGAGTGGGCGGTAAACAGGAAGTGGGCGGTCCAAAGGGCGTGGCCGCAGCGGTCGGTCGGGACAACCGCGGTTAGGCCGGGCTGGGTCCGATGGAGTGCGAGTGGCCCGCGGTCATGTCCCGCTGGACAGGGTGGGTGGTAGCCGGTGGGACATGAGGGCGGAGAAGCGTGAGTAGGGCCGCCGTTATGTCCCGCCGGGTGGTGTTGGGCATGGCCGATGGGACATAGCGGCGGGGAAGTGTGACTGGGGCCGTCGTCATGTCCCGCCCTGTGGTGCTGGGTATGGCCGATGGGACATGGGGCGGGGTGTTTGCCGGGGCGCGGTCATGTCCCGTGATTTTGGGGTGGTGGTCGGCATGGGACATGGGCGGGGAAGCCGGCGTCGTGTCTCGTTGATCATGAGTGAGGTGTTAATTGCTGGTCGGTGGTTCCGTTGGCGAGGGATTGGCACCTGCACTGGGGCGTAGACGCGGGTTGAGGGTGCCGGTGCGAGATCCGCGGGACACGGGGCCGTCAAGGTGTGAGTGGGGCCGCCGTGATGTCCCGCCGGGTGGTGCTGGGTATGGCCAATGGGACATGGCGGCGGGGAAGTGTGAGTGGGGCCGTCGTTATGTCCCGTTGGGTGGTTTTGGGCATGGCCGATGGGACATGGGAGCGTGCGGGTGTGAGTGGGGGCGCCGTTGTGTCCCGTTGATCACGCACCGTGGGCTGCGGTGGGCTGATGTGCGCCCTCCCCCGGGATCCGTGCGCATTCGGGTATCCGTAGGGGTGCAGGCCACGAGAGAGGGTGCGGATCTTGATGGGATGGGGCGGGGGAGGCGACCTACGGGAGCGTAGGCGAGATTTGCTGTGTGACGTTGGGCAGACCTGCTCCGGCGTGCTGTTACCCGCTGGTAAGTTAACGGCATGACGAGCACCGATCCGTTGTTGTTCAACCCGGCCACTTACGACCCGAAGCAGTTCGATGCCGAGACCCGGCGGCTGTTGCGGGCGACGATCGAGTGGTTCGAGGGGCGGGGCAAGCGCCAGCTGCTCGCCGACGACGCGGACGCGGTGTGGACGGCGGAGTTCCTGGACTTCGTCGCGAAGGAGAAGCTGTTCGCCACCTTCCTGACGCCGGCCGCCTATGCCGATGGTGACGAGAACCGGCGCTGGGATGCGGCGCGCAACGCGGCGCTGTCGGAGATCTTCGGCTTCTACGGTCTGGCGTACTGGTACGCCGAGCAGGTGACCATCCTCGGACTCGGCCCGATCTGGCAGAGCGACAACGAGGAAGCCAAGAAGCGGGCGGCCGCCGACCTGGCCGAGGGCCAGGTGATGGCGTTCGGGCTCTCCGAGCGCGAGCACGGCGCCGACATCTACAACACCGACCTGGTGCTGACCCCGAGCGCACCGGGCAGCGACGACGCCGAGGCGGGCATCCTGTTCCGCGCCAACGGTGAGAAGTACTACATCGGCAACGGCAATGTGGCGAGCATGGTTTCGGTGTTCTCGCGGCGCGCGGACGTCGAGGGCGCGGACGGCTACGTGTGGTTCGCCGCGGACAGTCGGCACGAGAACTACCGGCTGCTCGGCAATGTCGTGCACCAGCAGATGTACGTCAGCACGTTCCGTCTGGAGAACTACCCGGTGCGCGCGCAGGACATCCTGCACACCGGACCCGAGGCGTTCTCGGCGGCGCTGAACACCGTCAACGTGGGCAAGTTCAACCTCTGTCACGGCGGCATCGGCATGGTCGAGCACTCCTTCTACGAGGCGATCACGCACGCGAACAACCGCATCCTCTACGGCAACCCGGTCACCGAGTTCCCGCATGTGCGAACGAATTTCGTCGACGCCTACGCCCGCATCGTGGCGATGAAGCTGTTCAGCGACCGCGCCGTCGACTACTTCCGCAGCGCGAGCCTGGAGGACCGGCGCTACCTGCTGTTCAACCCGATGACGAAGTCCAAGGTGACCTCCGAGGGCGAGACCGTGATGACGCTGCTGCTGGATGTGCTCGCGGCCAAGGGCTTCGAGAAGAACACCTACTTCGCTGAGGTGGCGCGGCTGATCAACACGCTGCCCCGGCTCGAGGGCACCGTGCACGTGAACGTCGGGCAGATCCTGAAGTTCATGCCGAACTACCTGTTCAACCCGAAGGAGTACCCGGAGATCGGCACCCGCCGGGACGCCGCCGACGACGAGTTCTTCTGGCGTCAGGGCCCGGCCCGCGGCGCGGGCAAGGTGCAGTTCGCCGACTGGACGCCCGCGTACGCGAAGCACGCGGACATCCCCAACGTCGGCCGCTTCTTCGAGCAGGCCCAAGCACTGCGCACGCTGCTGACCACCGCGGCACCGAGCGGCGACCAGCAGAAGGACCTGGACTTCATGCTGACCATCGGCCACCTGTTCTCCCTGGTGGTCTACGGCCAGCTGATCCTGGAGCAGGCCGCCATCACCGGCCTGGACCGCGATCTGCTCGACCAGATCTTCGACTTCCAGATCCGTGACTTCAACACTTACGCCACCACCCTCTACGGCAAGCCGTCCGCCACCCCCGACCAACAGGGTTGGGCCGCTTCGGCGTTGCGTCCGCCGGTCGCCGACCGGGCCCGCTTCGACCGCGTCTGGGCCGAGGTGGCGTCGTACGACGGTGCGTACGAGATGCGCCCGTAGGCTGAGAATTCCGCAAAGGCCGGTCCCGCGAACACTGCGGGACCGGCCTTTTGCCGAGTCAGACTTTGCCGGGGAAGGCCACCGTCGGCGGATTGGTACCCAGGATCGCCTGCCAAGTGGCAAGGCGCACCGCGCATTCGGTGAGCGCATCAATGCCCAACCGGCGCACGGGCTCGGTGTCGGCGCGCTCGACCACCGAGCGCCAGGCGACGGCGGTGTCGTTCTCGACCGTCGCCGCCAGCCGGGCGGCCGGAATCGGGTCGTTGACGGCGAACGGAACGGTGTAGGCGGCGCTCGGCGGGGGCGCGGTGGCACCGCCCGCCTTCAGGGCGTCGATGGTGCTGTCCCGACGCGCACGATGGGCGGCGGTGGTCTCGGCGACCAGTCGGCCGCGTTCGGCGGAGGCGTACGCGGCGATCACCCCGTAGGCGTACACGGCGCCGTACTCGGCGTTCAGCGCATCGAGCAGAGCTCGACGTTCGGCTTCGGTCATGCGAGCAACACCCCCGCCTGAGCCGCGCAGGCCGCGCTGATCGACGCGAGCAGCCCGGCCCGGTACCCCGACTGGGTGCGCGCCAGTTCGGCGGCCGACTGCCGTGACTTGGCGAGCTGAGCGCGTAGCGCGTCCACGGTCGGCGGCGTGGTCGGCGGCACGGCCGTACCGGAGCCCACCGCGGCCGGGTCCGCGGGCTGGCCGGGACCGTTCGCGCGGGTGCGGTGGACCGGCTTGGTGCCGTCGCCGTAGACGCCGATCACCCGATCGATCTCGGCCTTCAAAGCGTCTGCGTGCGCGGTCCTTTCGGCCGCGATCGCGGTCAGCGCACCGTGCCGCTGCGGCGCCAGCGCGATGGCCGCGGTCGCCGCCGCGGCATCGGCTCGGGCCAGAACCTCTTGGGCGGCAAGCGGATCCGGCTCGTACACCTTGTCCTCGGTGCCGCAGCCCGCGGCCGCGCCGAGCGCGAACAGGCCGGCCGTGCCGCCACCGGCAAGCCGTAACATGCTGCGGCGGCCCATGGTGAACCGGGAATCGTGCCGGTCGGACGGGATGCCGGAGGTGCGCGCAGCGCTCGGCTGCGCGGGAAGGCGGATAGGCACGGCACCATCGTGCCAGATTCGCGAGGGGCCACCGGACCAGGCATCGGTGTTCGATCTTGGGCTGCCGCGGGTCGGTGCGGTTAC
This sequence comes from Nocardia ninae NBRC 108245, assembly GCF_007990755.1. Lineage (GTDB taxonomy): Bacteria > Actinomycetota > Actinomycetes > Mycobacteriales > Mycobacteriaceae > Nocardia > Nocardia ninae. Next base: position 162,331 of record NZ_BJXA01000010.1, read on the forward strand.
GCTTCGCTGCCGCCGTCGCGCACCCGCGTCGTGGCGCGCGTAGTGCCTGCCCGATGGTCCTTTACACTCTCTGGGCGCGTTACGCTAGACCCTCGGTAGAAGAAATTCCGACCGCCGTCACAACTGAACCAGGAGCCGCCCCATATGCCGATGCCGACCGAGGAAAGGCTGAGCCAGCTGATAGCTGGACTCGTCGAACGCCGAGGATTCGACCTCGAGGGCGTCGATATTTCGACGACCGGCAAGCATGCGGACGCGCAGGCTCGACTGAAGGTGATCGTCGACAGCGACGGCCCTTCCGATCTGGACACCATCGCCGCTCTCAGCACCGAGCTTTCGGAGTTGCTGGACGAGGCAGGCGATTTCGGGGAAACCCCATACCTGTTGGAAGTCACCACACCGGGCGTGGACCGCCCGCTCACCGCCGACCGGCACTGGCGTCGCGCGCGCGGGCGGAAGGTGCGCGTCCACCTGCGCGAGGGCGCGCAGGCCCCCGAGCCGGATGGCTCGGCGAAGTTCGAGGCCAGGGTCGGCGAGCTCAGCGGCGATACAGTGGCCCTGGTACTCGGCGGCAAACACAAGCCGCACCGGGTGCGGATTCCGGTAGCCGATATCGCCGAGGCGGTGGTGCAGGTCGAGTTCGCCAAGCCGGGCGCCAGGGAATTGGAGCTGGCCGGCGGCGTGGTCCCCGGCCGCCCGGTCCCTGGTCAAGAAGACGACGTGCCGGCGGTCGACGCCGCGGATGTTCGAGGATCAACACCATTACTACCCGAATCAATACCAGCGTCCGATTCGCCGACCGAAGGGATCGTGGAATGAACATCGAAATCGAAGCCCTGCGTGCGATCGTCGCCGACAAGGGAATCTCGATCGAGACCGTGATCTCCGCGATCGAGTCGGCGCTGCTCACCGCTTACCGGCACACCGAGGGCCACCAGCCCAACGCGCGCATCGACATCAACCAGAAGACCGGAACGGTCCGGGTGATGGCGCGCGAGCTGGACGCCGACGGCAACATGGTCTCCGAATGGGACGACACCCCAGAGGGTTTCGGCCGGATCGCGGCGACCACCGCGCGCCAGGTGGTGCTGCAGCGGCTGCGGGACGCCGAGAACGAGAAGTCCTTCGGCGAGTTCTCCACGCACGAGGGCGACATCGTCGGCGGCGTGGTGCAGCGCGACGCGAGAGCCAACGCCCGCGGCACCATCGTGGTGCGCATCGGCAGCGAGTTGCACGGCACGGAGGGTCTGATCCCGCCCGCCGAGCAGGTGCCGGGGGAGACCTACGAGCACGGCGACCGGATCAAGTGTTACGTCGTCGGTGTCTCGCGTGGTCCGCGCGGCCCGCAGATCACGCTGTCGCGCACGCATCCGAATCTGGTGCGGCGGCTGTTCGCGCTCGAGGTGCCCGAGATCGCCGACGGCTCCGTCGAAATCGTCGCGGTGGCGCGCGAGGCCGGGCACCGCTCCAAGATCGCGGTGCGCAGCACCGTGTCCGGGGTGAACGCCAAGGGCGCCTGCATCGGGCCGATGGGCCAGCGCGTGCGCAATGTGATGAGCGAGCTGGCCGGCGAGAAGATCGACATCATCGATTACGCCGAGGATCCGGCGACGTTTGTCGGCAATGCGCTCTCGCCATCGAAAGTGGTGTCGGTCACCATTGTCGATCCGGAGGCGCGCGCCGCGCGAGTCGTGGTGCCCGATTTCCAGCTCTCGCTGGCCATCGGCAAGGAGGGGCAGAACGCCCGTCTGGCCGCCCGGCTGACCGGCTGGCGGATCGATATCCGCAGCGATGCCGCCCCTGACATGGGCGGCGGCTCGGTGCGGACCGAGGCCCACCGCAGTTGACCGGAACCGACGCGGCGCACCGTCCGTTGGACGGGACGGGTCGGGAATCGGACCGTCGGGATGACATGTTGGTAACTTCCGCGGGGGAGCGGTTCGTTGATCCGACCGGGTCGGCGGTAGAGTGGACACAGGTTCAGCACGCGCAACCGATTCGGACCTGTATCGGATGCCGGAAGCGCGAGTTGGCCGCCGATCTGTTGCGGATCGTGGCACGGGAATCGGATACCGGAAACGGTGCCCACTCCGTCGCGATTGTTCCTGATCCGCGGCGCAGACTTCCCGGACGGGGTGCCTGGTTGCACCCCGTCTCGGCTTGTCTGACCGCGGCAGAACGGCGCCGAGCATTCGGCAGAGCACTAAGAGTGTCCGGAAATCTGGATATCTCAGCCCTGGAGCAGTACCTCGAGAACAGGCACGAGCACTCATGAGCACACCGTGAAGCACCAACGATGAACGTCCATCGGAGATAACCCGAGGTCGTGCGGGCCCCGTCCCTGAACAACGGGAGCACCTGCTCGACCTCTCAGTGAGGAGAGCAGTGGCAGGCAAGGCCCGCGTGCACGAGTTGGCTAAAGAGCTCGGTGTCACAAGCAAGGAACTACTCGCAACGCTCAAGGAGCAGGGCGAGTTTGTGAAGTCGGCGTCCTCGACGGTGGAAGCTCCCGTCGCGCGTCGACTGCGTGAGTCGTTCGCAACGAAATCAGCCCCCGCGAACGGCAACAAGTCGGGATCACGCCCCGGCCCGTCCTCGTCGGCCCGTCCGGCCGCGAAGCCCGCAGGAGGCGGCCCGCGTCCGGGTCCCCGTCCGCCGGCTCCCGCGCCCGCCCCGGCCGCAGCGGCTCAGGAAACCGTCCGTGAGGCCAGCGCCCCGCGGACCAGCGAGGGACC